>CAMAQA010000029.1 GCA_945860415.1 Bacteriovorax stolpii | reverse complement strand
TGCTTTTTCTCGGCAGGAGCCCACCGCCGGCGTCGTTCCTTGGAGGTCATCACCTCGATTTGTTCCCGCTTATTACTAGTCATATTCCTAGTCTTATTCCTATGTCTTAGCGACTCAGACTGGGCCGGTCGAAAGCGGGGCTACTACACTTTTTAGGACGGCCAACCTTTCCCATAATTCATAAATAGAGTTAGGGCGGAGATAATTTTTTATCCCGTTCGGCTTGTGATTTTTCCCGCTCGGTTTCCATAACAGTCAAAAACTCGGCGGCGGTTTTAGTAAGTAGGGTTTCCCGCAATATCGTCCGCCGTTCGCCGTCCAGATTTTCACTGATAAAAAGATTTTTTAATTGTTCTACTTGCTCGCCGTTTAAGTAGTCCTTTTTTATTTCAAGCCATTCAATAAAAGCACGGCACGACCGCCAGACACCGACCAGCTTACTAAATTTCTTTTCCTCAAATTCCAATCTTACCGCTATTGGCAAAGTTGAAGATAAAATTTTATCCACCATATCCACGGCCACCGCACGGGTTCGCCGTATTTCGCCCGTGGATAAGGCGTGCTCAAAATCCTCGGCCAATGTTTTGTTATCCAAATATACATAAGAAAAAATAGGCACAGGGGAACCGTTCATCTCATAGCACCGCTCTATACTCGTCTTTAAATCCAGCGTAGGACACCATTCGGTGGGATTTTTAAAATTCACTCGGTATTGATTAACCTTATTCTTATATGTTTCCCCGTGGATAGACACGGACGCCGTTATAAATCCCAGTAAGCGGAGTTTAGTAATCGCCCGCTTAATCGTTGAGTTTCCTAATGAGAGTTTAGCCGACAACTCCCTATAAGATGGGTTCCAGTTTCTATAAGTTGAAGACATTAAGAAAAGCAGAACCGCCTTTTCTTGTGGAGTGAGTTCATCACACTCGGCCAGAAAAGCGGGATACGGAATAAAAATATACGGCACTTGTTTCGGTTTCATTGGTTCCCCCATTTCTAACTAAATGGGAAAACCTTAAAGCCGTTGGCAACGGCTAAGCCCATTGGTGTTTTCAATAGGTAGGGGAATAAAAGAAAAGATTTAAAAGAAAAAATATCTGGGGCTTTTTTCTATTTAAGAAACTGAATTGGAGGGCGTCAGTTATCTTTAAATTTTATGGGTGGTTTTAAATTCTCGGGTAGTGCCAAATTCTGGACTAAGAATACTTTTACTTTTCCGTTACAGGGTTGAGAACAATGCCCACTTACAGGCTAAAAAAACCTTACAGTTTTCCCGTAGGGATTTAGGATTTTCCACGGGCTTATCTTACAACTCAGTCCAAGAGGGGCTAAGGCAACTCAATGAATTGAGACTAATCCAGCTTGATCCATTGGATAAAGGCAATAAGCAATGGCTTAGGCTTACAGAGACAACGGAGTATAACTGGGAACTGATACAGGAACGCCTGGGGTTTCGTTTCAAAAATACGGATACCGTTGAGAAAAATGATGACCGTTAAAAATTGAGCACCATCAAAAACTGATTATTTTCTCTTATAAACAATTATTATTAAGAAAATTATAGAAATAATTTCTTAATAATAAGCGGCGCTCGTCAAAGTTTAACGGAGTGGATCCATTTATTTTTCAGGAGGAAAAACAAATGAAGACAATTGACTTAATGTGGTTAGAGGAACAATTTAGAGAGGATTACTTTATTGTATTTCGTGTTCGGTGTTTATCTTATCCAAATTCAATCGCTCTTATAAAAGTCAGTAAGAACCGTTACAAAATTTTTAAAGGTGAGTATGAACTAAGATTAGGGGAAATTCTTATGGTTCATAGGCTCGCTAAGGCCCGTATGGACGACTACGACCTTTATTCCTCGTAAAGGTCTTGAACCTTACACTCCAAGGCAAGGGCCAAGGCGCAGAGCTTTTTAAAACTGATATTCTCGGCGGCCTTTAACTTAGTAATGTTCTGGTAGTGATTTAGTCCAAGCCGCTCGGCTATTTCCATATACGTTAAGCCGCTTTTTTCAATAGCCTCGGCAATTTTAAGCCGTGGGAGTTTCCGCCGTTCCTTTTTATACAGTGCTTTAACATCTAAGGTTTCATTTTGGGCCATTGTTATTTCCTTGTAGCAAAATAATACTATAAAGACAATCGACTCGCGGCGTCTTTTGTAGTAATATAAAGCTATATGAATAATCCGCTAATGTTAATCCTTATTTCGCCGTTTTACCTAATCCCTATTTTCATAGGATTAGTCATCGCTTGGGCTTTATGGGCGTTCTTAGCCGTCATTATTGACCGCATACGCGGGCCTAAGGTCATTTACACGCCTAAAAAAGATAGCCCCGAACTCATTGAGGCCGTAAGAACGGGATACACCCCACGACTCGGCTTAGAGTTGAATGAGATTTTCCCCGACGCCGTAACGGGGCCAGACATTGACCGCCTTTTGGTGGTAAGAGAAAAACTTTTTCCTCGTGAGTTTAGCGACGCTTTTTACTCGGTTGAAACGCAAGACCTAAGCCCAACAGAGTTTAAGGCCTTGGCCCTACGGTTGCTTTTAGAAATGGCCTTTACTCGTTCTTACTTATTAGAAAACTCGTCAAGACTTTGGCCCCAGAAAATTGAGGACCTTTGGCTTTATCAAACGCCCAAACCGCTTAGAAAATTAAACCCCGACTATTATGCGCAATTGCTCACGGATTTTAAGAAAACAGGCCGCACGGGGAACCCCACGCGCGTAGCCGCTTAGTTCAATCTTTTCTTAATCTTACCGAAAAGAAAGTAGGGAAAACTTATGGACGAAAATCAAAACGACAAACCACAGAAAAAAGAAAAATTCCTTAGCCCTCACGACAAGGTGAGAGAAAAAATTGAGGAATGTGTTTATAAAATGGCGAATGGCCGTTTTATGGTTGTTGTTCAAAAGCGGATTAACGGCAAAGTAAGAACGAAAAAACAGAGACAGGTAAAACTCATTCAAGAGGCCCGACAACTACGCAAGAAATTTACCAACGAACTTAATCAAGAGGACATGAGGCACAAAGACGGCCAATTAAAATGGGAAGCCGCCTACGGCAGATACATAAAGCACATAGAGCAAAAAATTGAAGACAGTAAAAACAGCTACAAGCCATTGGGACAAGGCTCATTAGAAACGGCTAAGGCGGCTTACAAATACACAAGACAGTGGGAAAAATTATTTCTTTCTCAAATATCCACCCACCATATTGATACAATGATTAGAAGCCGTGAGTTTAGTATTCTCGCCTACGGCGTGAAGAAGCACTATATGCGGCATATCCGCACGGCTTTTAAATATATCTTAGGCCCCGCCGCCAGTATTTACCTTAACCCCGCCCACGGAATTTATTTACCCCGTGATAAGAACGACGAACCCTATAAAGTGATATGGATACGGCCAGAGGTAATGGAGAAGGTCATAGACCGCCTACACGGCCCGAATATGGAGCCACTCACCAAGTGGGCGGCCCCAATCTATTTTCATTACTACACAGGGCTTAGGAACGGAGAGGGCTATGCGTTGAAGTGGGAGAACGTTCATTTAGAAGACCCAGAGAATAGTTACATCGTGGTTAAATCCACTTTTAATTGGAGAACCGAAAAGCTCACGCCGACCAAAACAGGCCAAGAGAGAACGGTAGATATAACCGCTATTAGAAAATATGTTTTGTCCCACAAGTTAAGAAGCCCAGAAAAAGAATTTGTATTTCCCCGTGACAGTGAATGGCAAGGCGGTAAGGCGGCCCGCGCCCTACAGTCAATTTTAAAAGAAGTGGGATATGTTCCCGAAAAAAATCACAAAGGTGAGGAACAGTGGCCTATATTCCACTCCCTCCGTTCCAGCTATGTGATGAATTTATTAACGGCTCCAAATCCAGTTTCCTACTTGGTAGTCCAATCCCAGACAGGACATCGGGATTATAAAAGCCTTAAACACTACATCGCAAAACTTGAGAGTAGGGAAACTAAGGGCGTTTCTCACAGCTTAAAGCCCTATACGAAAAAACTCAAAAGCGTATAGTATTTAATTACTACATTTAAATCTTAAAAAACCGCCGACAATCTCGGCGGTTTTCTTTTTCTCAATCTTGAAATCATTGGAGTTTATGGCCGTCACCCACTGGGTGTCCTGTGGGTTGTTACAAAAAATTTATTTTTCCGCCGCTATAAAAGCAGGGCAAATATTTTTGTAATACAAATACCTGATATTACTAAATTTTTGTAACACGCCCGACCAGAGAACGCGGACTTAGAAATATTCTTGTAATGAGATATATCGCAGTAATAAATGGCGGAGAGAGAGGGATTCGAACCCCCGGTGAGGTTGCCCCCACTCCGGTTTTCAAAACCGGCGCATTCGACCACTCTGCCATCTCTCCGCATCAAAAGCAGGACTCGGGGTCGACGAGTCCGTCATGTCAAACTGGCGATTAGCCCGTCAACCAGATCTTCGAACCCTCGCGAACGAATCCAGGCGCACCCTCGATGTAACGGTGCAGCGGCTCCGGAATTTCCACGCGGCCCTTCTCGTCCTGGTAGTTTTCGAGAATCGCGATGAAGGTGCGTCCGACCGCGAGGCCTGAGCCGTTCAGCGTATGGGCCAGGCGGGGCTTGCCCTGGGCCTCCGGACGGTAGCGGATCTGCGCGCGTCGCGCCTGGAAGTCCTCGCAGTTCGAGCACGACGAGATTTCGCGGTAAGTGCTCTGCGCCGGCAGCCACACTTCGATGTCGTAGGTTTTGGCCGCACTGAAGCCCATGTCGCCGGTGCAGAGGGCCATCGTACGATACGGAAGGCCGAGGAGCTCGAGCACCTTCTCGGCGTTGGCCGTCATCTTTTCGAGCTCGTCGTACGACCTCTCGGGCTCGACGATCTTCACGAGCTCGACCTTCTGGAACTGGTGCTGGCGGATCAGGCCACGCGTGTCCTTGCCGTACGAACCGGCCTCCGAGCGGAAGCAGGGCGAATAGGCCGTCAGATAAAACGGCAGCTTGCCCGGCTCGATGATCTCGTCACGGTAGATGTTCGTGAGCGGCACTTCCGAGGTTGGAATCAGGAACAGCTCGCGATCCGCGGTGCCGGTCTTGAAGAGGTCTTCTTCGAACTTCGGAAGCTGGCCGGTTCCAGTCATCGACTCGCGGTTGACCATGAACGGTGGAATCACTTCGCGGTAGCCGTGCTGGCGCGTGTGCAGATCCAGCATGAACTGAATCAATGCGCGCTCGAGCGTGGCTCCGGCGCCGAGATAGAGCGTGAATCGTGCGCC
Organism: Bacteriovorax stolpii; assembly: GCA_945860415.1. GTDB lineage: Bacteria > Bdellovibrionota > UBA1018 > UBA1018 > UBA1018 > CAIOHW01. The sequence goes on along the minus strand of CAMAQA010000029.1, from coordinate 27,888 downwards.
CGAGAGCTTTCCGGCGCGTTCAAAATCCAGGATGCCCAGCTTCTCGCCGAGCGTGACGTGATCGAGTGGCTGAAACGAGAACTGGCGGGGAGTTCCCCAGCGGCGGGCTTCAACATTGTCGTCAGCGCCAGCGCCATTCGGAACCGAGGCGTGCGGAATGTTCGGAATGCGAAGTCCAAGGTTCGTGAACTCGCCGTCGACTTCGGCAAGCTTCGCATCAATGGCCTTGATCTCGTCCCCGATGGCGCGAGTCTCGACCATGCGGCGCTCGGCCTCGGCCGCAGCTGCAGGGTCGGACTTTGCCTTGGCCTTCAAGGCGCCGATTTCCTGCGAGGCCTGGTTGCGCTTGGCCTTCAGGGCATCTCCTTGCATGATGAGCGCCTTGCGCGACTTGGAAAGTTCGGCAATCCGCGAGACCAGCGCCGGATCGGCGTTGCGCCTCTTCAGACCCGCTTCAAGTTCTCCCACTGCCTCGCCAAAGTATTTCGGATCAAGCATACCGGTTCACCGTATCACAGGTTTTTCTGGATCTCGCCTTTGTCCGCCGCGTCAGGCTCCATTTCCAGGTACTTGTTGAAGGCCCAGCGCATGTTCCCGGCGTCTCCCATGGCTCGGTACACATATCCGAGGTGGCGGTAGATCATTGGATTTCCGGAGTCGATCTTCATGGCCTCCTGGAACATGGCAACTGCGGCTTCATAACGAGTCAGTACGAGGTTGGCCCGGCCCGCCTGAATCTTGGGCTCGGAATCACCCGGGCTCCGCTTGATGGCCCGAATGAAGTAGCCCAGTGCCTTGTCCGGTTCTTTGAGTTCCAGATGGGCCTTGCCGAGTTCGATGAGGTTCTGGGTCGACGTGTTGCCGTTCTTGAGTTCCTGCTCGAATTCGCGCAGTGCCGCCTTGTAGTTGGCCAGGCGCATGTAGATCAGGCCCTTGCTGAAATGAAGGCTCGGAAACTTGGGATACGACTCATAGATGCGGCCCAGCTCCTGGTCCGCCTGCTCGTATTTCTCGAGATCCACCAGAACGCGGTAGCGCTCATACATGATCGTGGCATCGCTCGGATTTCGATCGAGATAGGCGCGGAAGGCATCGTCCGCCTTTTCCTTCCACTTGCGTTCGGTACCCCGCGCCAACGCCAGCTCTGCCGATGCCTTCCAGGGCTGCGGGGCCTCCGGCCGAAGGGTCTTGGCCTGCTCGATCAGCTCTTCCGCCTGGTCGAGCCGTCCCTTCTGGATCAGGAGCGAGGCAATGCCACAGAGCAGCTCGACCCGAGTGCCGCGTCCCTTCTGAATTTCGTCCTGAAGGTAGGCCACCGCGCGATCAATTCCGTCGCTACCCGCGATGGCGGTTGCCGTTCCGAGGAGTGCCTCGGGATTCTCTGGGTCGAGTCGCATGGCCAGAGAAAAGATGAACGGCGCCTGCTCAAACTGCTTCGTGGCAATCAGGCTCTTGCCGTAGGCGAGGTACACGTTGGGATCGATGTAAGACCGCGACATGGCCTTTCGATAATGCGACTGGGCCTCAACGTGAAGGCCCTGTCGGGCATGCCAGTCGGCAGAGATCTTGTCGATGATTCCCTGGGGAACCGGCAGCGAGCGGAAGCGAGCCATGGCCTTGGCAGCCTCGTCCCACTCATAGCTTTGAATCAGGAGCTCGATATATTTTGACCAGATTCGGACATCGCGCGGCGCAAGCTCTGCGGCTTTCTGGTAGGCGATCCGGGCATTCACGATGTCCTTCTTGATCGCATAAAAAAGCTCACCACGCTTTGACAGTGGCAGCGGACTCTTCGGACTTTCTCGACGCGCTTCGAGGTATTGAACGAGTGCCTCCTCGATTCTTCCCTCACGAGCGAGTCGCTCACCCTCGGCAATATGGTAGTAGAGCCTGGCTTCTTTACGGATCGAGGGCACGGTGTCGCCGGCACGGGCGCGCAGCAGGTAGTGCTGGAGGCTGTATGCTGGATTGTCTGAATCCAATCGAAGCGAGCGCTCGACTAGTCCGAGCGCCACATCGACCCTTCCTTCAGATTCCTCCACCGTGGCTCGCCACGAAAGCACCTGCGCCTGTTCGCGCGCCGGCAGAAGGTCAGGATTCTTGCTGAGAAAGACCAGGTGCTCACGCCCCTCACGGAGGGTGGCCCTTGCCTCCAGCAGCCTCAGGATCCTGTAACGAGAGAAGCCGTGCCGCGGATTCAGCTCCACTGCCCTGCGATACTGAACGAGAGCAGCATCCGAGTCCGCGAGGCCTTCGGCAATCTGGCCACGCAGATGGAAGACCTTCACGCTGTAAGGCTTGTCGTCGGAAAGCGGGCTGAGATAACGGGCCGCAGTGGCGTAATCACCGCGCGCGAGCAGCACCTGCGCCAGGTAAACGAACAGGATCGAGTCGTAATTCTTGTGGCTCTTGGTGTAGTCGATGACTCGATTCTGGGCCGCAGTGGGTCGCTGCGAAAAAAGCAGGTATTCGACTTCCGCAATGAGTGTCTCGGGCATGTCAAGATCCTTGGCCCGAGAGAGCTCGATCAGCTTGGAAATGACCGAGAAGTAGGTCTCATCCTTGTTCGAGACATCGATCAGGTTGAGGTAGCTCGAAGCAAGCATCGCCAGTGCCCGCACATTCTGCGGGTCGGCTTCGACCGCCTTCGTGAACAGTGATGCAGCCTTTCGATATTCTGGAAGCGAATCCGAACGGTATTGTTCCAGTCCCTGGATGTAGAGCCTCTGGCTCTGCATGGGGTCGGGTTTTTTTTCCGTCGCCGACGGCAGCCGAGGCCGGATCTCCTCGGTTCGATCGCGTGCTTTTCTGGGTGAATCCGTCATGTCGGCAACGAGCTCGAGCGCAATGAAGACCAGCACGAGCAGGATCATCACCCGCTGCACCCTGGTTCGACCGGGCTTACCGGTCCTGCCTGGAAGCTTCTTGGAAGTCGAGGAGCGTTGAAAGACGACGGTCTTTTCCTGAGAGATGTTCTTCACCTCGGGCAGCTCTTCGCCCTGGAGTGAGATTCCGACGGCCGTTCCCTCTTCTTCGTCCTGATCAAAAGGTGAGCCCACGACCGTGCGGTCTTCAGGCTCTTGCTCTTCAACAACCACCGGGCCCGGCGGTGCGCGAGTTGGCTCTGCGGGCTCTGGCGGCTTTTCAGGCTGAGGCACGGATTCGAGGCTCAAAAATGAGGCGGAACCTTCCGACGACTGCTGGGGCACCGACACCTGTGCCGGCTCAGAATCACCAGGCAGAATCGTGGTGGCTTCGAGAAGCTGCGTCTGCGCCGCTTCAGGAAGATGCTGCGCGGTGCCTGCCTTGGTCTCTTCGACGCTCTTGCCAGCAGCAACTGCAAACATCACGTCGGCCAGTTCGGGATAGTGGGCGAAAGGCTTCCAGTCGCCGTCCGGATGCGGACGGACCAGCTCGCTGCCACGCACGTGCCCCTTGCGGATCAGCTTTTCAATCCGCTCGGCATCGATCGGCCCAAGCACCCTTCCGGTCTCGAGCCTGATCTTGAATTTCGTGGAAGATCTCTTCGCGGCCATGTCCTCTCTATCCGGTCGAGAGGCCCGGCCCGATCATCATCGAGCGGCGCGGGCTCCTGCCTGGCCGATCTGCGGTACTGCCGTCTTCGAGATCGACTTTGCCGTCTCGATCACTCGCGACGGAAGGACGCCGATCTGCAACGTCAGCACGATCATCGCCAGCACGGCAGCCGAAGCCATCCACGACCGCCCCGCCGACCCACCGGCCTCAGCAGGCTCGCGCATGTACATGTACACGAGCACTCTCAGATAATAGTACACGGAAATGGCGCTACACAGCACGGCAATGACAGTGATCCAGATTTCGCCGGCCTGCACTGCCGAATAAAACAGCAAATATTTGGCGGCAAACCCGGCCGTGGGCGGAATGCCTGCCATGGAGAACAGGAAGACGGCCATTCCGAAAGCCATCAGCGGCTGGCGCTTCGATAGGCCGGCCATGTCGTGGAGGTTGATTCCGGAATCGCCACGTTTGGCCAGGGCCGACAGAACCGCGAAGGCGCCGAGGTTCATCACGGTATACGCGAGTAGGTACAGATAAATCGGGCCGTAGCCCGAATCCGATGCGGGTCCGACCAGAATGCCGACGAGCAGATATCCCGTATGGGCAATCGAGGAGTAGGCCAGCATGCGCTTGAGATTGACCTGCGTCAGCGCGATGACGTTACCAATGACCATCGTCAGCGCCGCCGAGATCCAGAGAATATCGTGCAGGTGCTTCTGTACGGCTTCCGCAAGTCCGTCACCATAGCCGAGTCCGGCCATCACGCGGACGAACGTGGCGAAAGAAGCAGCCTTGATTCCGGTGGTCATGAAACCGGTGATCGGAGCGGGAGCGCCCTCGTAAACGTCCGGCATCCACATATGAAACGGAAACGACGCCACCTTGAACAGGAAGCCGAAGATCACCAGCGCCGCGCCCAGGACAAACAGGAGCGAGCCCCCTGCCCGTCCGGCCTCCACCGCGGCCAGGATTTCCTGAATGTTGATTGAGCCGGTCGCGCCGTACAGCAGTGCAGAACCATAGAGGAACACGGCGGAGGCGGCGCCACCGAGCACGAAGTACTTCACCGCTGCCTCATTGCTGCGTCGGTCGGCTCGGCGAAACCCCACCAGCACATAGACGGAAATCGACATGAGCTCGAGGGCCACGAAGATGACCACAAGGTCGAGGGCCGAGACCATGTTCATCATCCCGATCATCGAAAAGAGCATCAGGATGTAGTACTCGGGGTGCTGCAGCCCTTCACGATCGAGGTACTTCATCGATGATAGAGTCGTGACCAGCGCCGAAATGGCGAACAGGACCGTGAAGACCAGGGTGAACCGATCCACCAGCATCATCCGATTGAATAGAAACTGGTCTCCCAGATCCATCAGCATCGTCGAGCTCCACGCGGCCCCGGCGGTCGCCATGATCATCAGCGCGGGAACGACCCACTTCCAGGTCTTGAAGAGCACAGCTGCCAGCATCATGGATAGAGCGCCTCCGAGGGCCCAGATCCAAGGACTGAGTGCGGCCATTTGGCCGAACGTCATCGTGAGCAGCTCCGGCCGGATGGTATTCAATGTCGTCGCAGTGGCAATCAGCGGTTCATCGCTCATGGTCTTTCCTCAAATCTTGCTGGTTTTGGACTTCGCTGAAGCCCCGGGAACAGGTGCCGCCTTCTGGGATGGTGCCGATGGAGCCTGGTCATTTGCAGCCGACTTCACGACGGAGCGCTCGAGAAAGGCTGCAACCGAGGCATCCATCTTGTTGAAGAACAGATTCGGCTTGATGCCCATCCAAACCGCCATGACGAGCAGGGGCAGGAGTACGAGAGCCTCGCGAAGCGAGAGGTCCTTCAATTTCTCATTCTCTGGATTCTTGAGTGGCCCGAACATCACGCGCTGGAACATCCACAGCATGTACACGGCGCCAAAGATGACTCCCGTTCCGGCGACAACCGCCGTCCACTGGCTGGTCTTCCATGTTCCGAGCAGGATCAGAAACTCTCCGATGAACCCGTTCGTGCCAGGCAGGGCAACCGAAGAGAGCGTCACGATCAGGAACGCTACCGCGAAAAGAGGCATGACCTTCGTGATTCCACCAAAGTCGCTGATTTCGCGCGTATGTCGGCGTTCGTAGATCATGCCGACGAGAAGGAACAGTGCTCCGGTCGAGATGCCGTGGTTCAGCATCTGATAGATTGAACCCGTCACGCCAACGGTGTTCAGAGAAAAAAGCCCAATGACGACGTAGCCCATGTGGCTGACTGAGGAATATGCCACCAGCTTCTTGATGTCCGGCTGGACCATGGCCACCCACGCGCCGTACACGATGGCAATCGCGCCGAGGGCCATGAAAACCATCTGGTACTGGGCGACGGCCTGCGGAAAGAGCGGGAAGGCAAACCGGAGGAATCCGTATCCACCCATTTTCAGGAGCACGCCTGCCAGGACCACCGATCCAGCAGTCGGAGCCTGGACGTGCGCATCCGGCAACCAGGTGTGCAGCGGAAAGAGAGGCACCTTGATCGCAAATGCCAGGGCGAACGCCAGAAAGAGCAGGCCCTGGACCGAAAACCACCCGTCGCCGGCCAGCTTCAGCTTGTAGAGATCCGTGATTGCAGCGGAGTAGCTGCCAAACTGAAGCTGATGCTGGTGCATCAGGTAGAACAGCGCCACGAGCATCAGCAGCGAGCCAACCATGGTATAGATGAAGAACTTCATCGCGGCGTAGATGCGGTCCTTGCCGCCCCAGATGCCGATCAGGAAGTACATCGGAATGAGCATGAACTCCCAGAAGACGTAGAACAGGAACGCATCGAGCGTGACGAACGCGCCCAGCATCCCGGTCTCGAGGGCAAGCAGCAGGAAGAAGAATTCCTTCACGCGCTCTTCAACCGCGGTGAACGCACCCAGGACGACGATCGGCATCAGGAATGTCGTGAGCATGATGAGCCAGATGCTCAGGCCGTCAACGCCCAGGTTATAGTTGATGCCGAGACCCGGAATCCACGGAAGGTTCTCCGTGAACTGGAAGTCCGCGGTTCCACCGTTGAACTTGCCGAGAAGGATCCACGAGATCCAGAACGTCAGCAGGGTTCCAACCAGGCTCCACGCCTTGACGGCTTTTCCGTCCTTGCCTGATGGAAGCATGAGACCGACCACGCCCCAGGCGAGCGGAAAAAAGGTCAGAACAGTCAGGAGGCGAGTATCAAGCCAGGCCATAAACCAGGTACCCCACGGTAATGAGCAGGCCCAGGAGGGCCATGATTGCATAAGTCTGGACCGAGCCGGTCTGCATCACACGCGCGGCGTTGCCGGTCCACGCACTGAGGCGTCCGAGGCCATTCACGAATCCGTCGATGACCAGAACGTCGAATCCGCGCCAGAGGAACTTCGAGAAGTTTACCAGCGGGCGAACGATGACGGCGTCGTAAAGCGCGTCGACGTACCACTTGTTCGTCAGGATATTGTGAACGCCTGCGAACTTCTGCTTCAGGCTCTCGGCCTTCGCGAGATCGCGATAAAGCCCCTTGGCCACGAAGATGCCGACGAGTGCACCAAGGACACTGAGACCCATGAGGGCCCATTCCATCGCATGGGTGGTTCCGGGGTTCAGCTCCACATGATGCGGCACCACGGGATTCAGCCAGTGAGCCAGCCAGTTGATGTCATGGGCGCCGAAGACTTCGGAAATCACTGGAGGAATTCCCATGAACCCGCCAATCGCGCTCAGAATCGCGAGCACCCAGAGGGGCCCGGTCATCACGAACGGAGACTCGTGGGCATGTTCGGCCTCATGCGTGCGCGGCTTGCCCATGAACGTCAGGAAGAACAGGCGGCTCATGTAGAAGGCCGTCATCACCGCCGTCATGGCACCCATTGCCCAAAGAACCTTCGAACCCTTCATCGAGGCAAACGAGAGCCAGAGGATCTCATCCTTCGAGAAGAAGCCCGAGAACGGCGGTAGGCCGCTGATGGCCAGCCATCCGATCAGGAACACGAGGAAGGTCTGCGGCATCTTGGACCTCAGGCCGCCCATCTTCATGATGTCCTGCTCTTCATGCATTCCGTGAATCACGCTGCCCGCACCGAGGAACATGAGCGCCTTGAAGAACGCGTGCGTGATGACGTGGAAGACTCCCGCCACATAACCACCCACGCCGCAGGCGAGGAACATGTATCCGAGCTGCGAGACGGTCGAATAAGCGAGCACTTTCTTGATGTCGCGCTGGGTGATCGCAATCGTCGCGGCCATGAAGGCCGTGAAGGCGCCGACCCCGGCCACCACCACGCTTGCCGTGGGCGCCAGCGAATACAGGAAGTTCAGGCGCGCCACGAGGTAAATACCGGAGGTCACCATCGTCGCGGCGTGGATGAGGGCAGACACCGGCGTCGGGCCGGCCATGGCATCAGGAAGCCAGACATACAGAGGAATCTGCGCGGACTTTCCCATGCATCCCACGAAAAGCAGCAGGCCGATGGCCGAGAGCGTTTCGAAGGTAACGCCTGCGGGAAGAACGCCCGTCGGACTGTTCGAGAACGCAGCGCGAATCTCAACGAAGTCGAGCGTCTGGAAGGTCGTGAAGATCAGGAACATGCCGAGCAGGAAGCCCAGGTCGCCGATACGGTTCACGATGAACGCCTTCTTGCCCGCCGAGGCCTTCTCGTCGTCGGTGTACCAGTAGCCGATGAGGAGGTACGAGCACAGGCCGACGCCTTCCCAGCCGAGGAACAGGATCGGAAGGTTCGCGCCCATGACCAGCATGAGCATCGCGAAGCAAAACAGGTTCAGGTAGGTGAAGAACTTGCCAGGCGTCTCGTCGTGGCTCATGTAGCCGATCGAATAGACGTGGATCAGGAAGCCGACGCCGCTGATGACCATCGTGAAGAGCGTCGAGAGGACATCCACGCGAAGGGTCATCGGAACATTCAGGTCGCCCACCTGGATCCAGGAAAAAAGTGTTTCCTCGATCACGCGCGAGGCCTCCGGCATGCCCCTGAGCTGCAGGAACACCTTCACGCTGACGATGAACGATCCCAGGATCGCCAGACTGGCCAGTCCACCGGTGACGGTTGACCCGGCCTTCTTCGCGCCGGGGCGCGACTGAATGAGCGCGTACCACAGGCCGTTCACCAGGAATCCGAGGAGCGGAAAAAGCGGAATCAGCTTCAACATGGCATCAATCCTTCAGGAGGGTGATCTCGTCGGTGTCGACGGTCTTGAGCGTACGATAGAGCGCGATCACGAGGCCCAGGCCGACGGCAGACTCGGCGGCCGCCACGGTGATGATAAAAAACACGGACATCTGGCCCGCCATCGACGAAAGCTGGTGCGAGAACGTGACGTAGGTCAGGTTCACGGCATTGAGCATGAGCTCGATCGACATCAGGATGATCAGAAGATTCCGGCGAACCAGCAGCCCGAACAGTCCGACAAAAAAGATCGCAGCAGAGAAGGCCAGGACAACCCAGGGCTCAACGGGTGGCAGCGACATGGGCGACTCCCTTCTTGGATACGGGCTTGGCTACCGAATGCCGCTTCGCGAGCGCAACGGCACCAACGATGGCGGCGAGCAGGAGCACAGAAGTCAGCTCAAACGGAAGCACGTACTCGGAGAACATCAGCTCCGAAATCACGCGGGTATTTCCACCGGCAGCGTCCACCGCCTCCGCGGTAAACGCTCCGGGCGTCAAGACGGGGGGCGAGTTCTTGAAGACACGCACGAACAGGACAAAAAGGGCTGCGCACACCAGGCCTGCGGCCACGCGAAACAGCGCAGGCGTCCTGCGGAAGTCGAACGAGGGACTATCCGAGTTCAGCAGCATGACCACGAACACGAAGAGCACCATGATGGCGCCGGCATAGACCAGCACCTGGAGAGTGGCGATCAGGTGGGCGCCAAGAATCGCGTAAATTCCTGCAAACGAGAAGAAAACCATCACGAGGCTGAAGGCACTCGAGACAGGGTTTTTTCGAAGAACAGTCATGACGGAAAAGGCCAGCGCGACTCCCGCGAAGAGGTAGAAGGCAATCGGGTTGATGGCGGTCATTTATGGCCTCGCTGTTCCATGAGGTATTCCTTGTCGTAAGCCTCACGCGTGGTCTGGCTCATCTCGTAGATGTTGCTGAGCTTGATCGCATCCTTCGGGCAGGCCTCCTCGCACATGCCGCAGAAGCAGCAGCGGAGCGAGTCGATCTCGAACTTGACGGGGTACTTCTCCTTGTCGTCACGCTCGCCGGCCTCAATGTGGATGCACTCGGCCGGGCAAACCGTTGGACAAAGCATGCACGCCGTGCAGTTCTCCACGCCGTTGACCGACTTGATGTAATGCATCCCGCGATAGCGGTCGGAGTACTCGCGACGCTCTTCGGGATACTGGATGGTGACCTTCTTCTTGAAGATCTTCGAAATCGTGATCTTCAGTCCAGCGAGTGCCTCGAGAAGGTAGAAGCGCTGAAACAACCCTGGCTTGTTCTTGACGATCATCTTCACACCACCTTGTAGTAGATCAGGATGCCAGTGACGAAGATGTTCACCAGCGAGAGCGGTAGCATCACGCGCCAACCGAGATCCATGAGCTGGTCATAGCGGAAGCGCGGCAGCGACCAACGGACCCAGACAAAGAGCCAGAGGAAGAACGCGGTCTTCGCTGCAAACGATCCGAACTCGAACAGAACACGCAGGCCGTCTCCGGCAAGTGCGACGAGCTGGAACTGCTCGATGATGAGCTGGTGAAGCTGCGGGAGGCCCGGCAGCATCTGCCAGCCGCCGAAAAACAGCGTCACCGTCAGGGCCGCCGCAACCGTCATGTTGATGTACTCGGCCATCATGAAGAGCGCGAAGTGCATCGAACCGTACTCGAGGTGGTAGCCGGCCACGATCTCGGATTCCCCCTCTGGAAGATCGAAAGGAAGGCGGTTCGTCTCGGCGTAGGCAGACACGAGGAAGATCAGGAATCCGAGCGGCTGAACGAAGAATCCCCACTTCGGAATGGCGATCGGCCCCAGCTGGACCAGGAGTTCGCCCTGCTGGCGAACGATGTCTCCGAGTTTCACGCTCGAGAAGATCATCAGGATGCCGATGACCGAGAGTCCGAGCGAAAGCTCATAGCTGATCATCTGGGCGGACGAGCGCAGGCTTCCCAGGAGCGAGTACTTATTGTTCGAAGACCAGCCCGCCATGATGATGCCGTAAACACCCAGCGACGCGATCGAGAAGATGTACAGGAAGCCGACGTTCAGGTCGGCGACCTGGAAATTGATCGTGTGGCCGCCGATCGTGATCGAACTCGCGAACGGAATGACCGCAAAGGTCATGTAGGCCGGGATGAGGCACACCACCGGCGCGAGCCGGTAGAAGAACTTGTGGACGTGTGCCGGAGGATTGTCCTCCTTGAATACGGCCTTGATGCCGTCGGCGATGCCCTGGAACAGGCCGAGAGGACCAAGACGGTTCGGGCCGTGGCGCTTCTGCATCACGGCCGAGCCGCGACGCTCGAGCCACACCATCAACGGAACAACCTGCAGCAGGCTGACCGCCACCACGACCGCCATGACAGCAGTGGTGATGAGGTTTGCATTCGACGCCCAGAGACCATTCAGAGTCGAGAGGATCGTTTCCATCACAGGTTTGCCCACATCATGAGGATTTCAGAAACGGACTTGCACTCACGCGGTGGAACGATGGCGCGCTTCAGGCGCTGCTCCATGCCCATGAAGTTCACGATGGTGCCATCCTTCTCCGTGAAGGCGGTTCCCGGCAGCACAGCTTCGAACTTCTCCGCATCCGGACGCTTGAACACGCCCACGCCAACGACCCTCACGCCCGCCAGCTTCGGCAGCTCGGCGCGGCCCCCGCGAAACACGAGCACGGCATCGATTCCTAAAGGCAGGCCGCTGAAACCGGCGATGCCCAGCTTCTCCATGCCGTGGAGGTTCGAGGTCTTGCTCTTGCGCTTGAGCAGTGCGTCCGCAGCATCGTCGTCCTTCGACGAGACGATTCCTGGCGTTCCGAAATGGAAGATCGGCGCGCCCGGGAACTTGCCCGGCACGAACTGCTGGATGAGCTTCGCCTCTTCGAGAGTCAGGTCGGATCCGATGAGGATCGCCACCTTCCTGCCTTGGAGCGCGTTGCGTGCATGGACGACGGAGTCCTTCCACACTGACATCTGCAGCGAGCCCGAGCTCTGCATCGCTGGCTCGGTCACGCGATCGGATTCCTGGACGTAGTGGTAGTTGAACCTGCCTTCATCGCAGATCCAGTATTTGTTCACTGCCTGGTTCTCGCGGGCAATGCAGCGATAGATCATGTTCGCTTCATGCTGCATTTCCATGGCGCAGCCGCGCGAGCAGCCCTCGCAGGTGGTTGCCGTCTTCTTGAGGAACCATGCGCGCTTCTTGAAACGGAAGTCCTTGAGGGTCAGCGATCCCGTCGGGCAGATGTCGGAGTAATTTCCGGCATAATCCGTCTCCAGTGGGCGGCCGTCGATCGTGGTGATTTCGGTATTGTTACCGCGCTGGATGGCCACCATCTCGCGGATTCCGGCAATTTCATCCCCGAAGCGAATGCAGCGCGTGCAGTGAATGCAGCGGTTCATGTTTTTCTGGATGACCGGGCCCATGTCGAGGTCGACATACGTGCGGCGCTCTTCAGAGGTGCGCATGTAGGCATCACCGTAGCCGTAGGACTGGTCCTGCAGGTCGCACTCGCCGGACTTGTCGCAGATGGGGCAGTCGAGCGGGTGATTGATGAGCAGGAACTCCATCACCGACTTCTGGTTCTGCTTCACCTTCTCGGACTGGGTCTTGACGACCATTCCGTCTACGGCCGGCGTCGAGCAGGCGGTCTGGAGCTTCGGAAACTTCTCGATCTCCACCGCACACATGCGGCACTGGGCGACGACCGAAAGTCCCGGATGATAGCAGAAAAGCGGGATTTCAATTCCCGCGCTCTTGGCCACCTCGATGAGGTTCTGGCCGGGCGTAAACTCCACCTCGCGACCATCAATTATGCATTTGGGCATTTTCCACCTCGAATATGTGCTTCAAAATCGGCGCGGAACTTCTTCACGAAGCTCGTGACGGGGCCTGCGGCGGCATCGCCGAGGGCGCAAAGCGTCTTGCCGTTGATGTTATCGGCGATGTCGAGAAGCAGGGAGAGATCCTGCTCGCGGCCATGGCCATCTTCAATGCGATGGAGGATGTCCTCCATCCACTTGCAGCCCTCGCGGCAGGGTGTGCACTGGCCGCAGGATTCGTGCTCGTAGAACTTCGTGATGCGCTTGATGAGCTTCACGACGCAGTAGTCTTCGCTGACGACCATCAGGGCGGCAGAGCCCATCATCGAGCCGATCTTCATCAAGGGCTCGATGTCATAGATGACGTCAATTTCGTCGGCGGTCAGGACCGGCGCGGACGAGCCACCAGGAATGACGGCCTTGAGCTTCTTGTCGCCGAGCACGCCGCCGCAGAGATTGTAGACAATCTCGCGGATGGTCATGCTTCCGGCTGGAATTTCATACACGCCCGGGTTTTTGACATGGCCCGAAACCGAGAGCAGTCGCGTGCCCCCCGATTTCTCGAGCTTGCCAAGTTTGGCGAACCACTCTCCGCCGTTGTTGATGATCATCGGCACGGCAGCCAGCGTTTCGACGTTGTTCACGATCGTCGGGCCGGCATAAGCACCCGACTGGGCGGGAAACGGGGGCTTCACCCGGGGCTCGCCGCGCTTGCCCTCGAGCGAGTTCAGGAGCGCCGTCTCTTCGCCGCAGATGTAGGCTCCGGCACCACGATGAACCGTCAGGTCGAAGTTGAAGCCGGTGCCGAGAATGTTCTTTCCAAGCAGCCCTGCAGCATAGGCTTCGTCGATTGCCTGGTTCAGGAGCTTGGCCTCGCGGGTGTATTCGCCACGAATGTAAATGTACCCGGTGCTCGAACCGATGGCGTGCGCTCCGATCAGCATCCCCTCGATGAGGAGGTGCGGAGTGTAGCGCATGATATCGCGGTCCTTGAACGTTCCAGGCTCGGACTCGTCGGCGTTGCAGACCAGGTACTTGGGCTTGGCGCTCTGCTTGGGAATGAATCCCCACTTCACTCCGGTCGGAAATCCTGCGCCGCCGCGCCCACGCATGTTGGACTTCTTCATCTCGTCGATGATCGCGTCGGGAGTCATTCCGAGCGCCTTCTTGAGCGCGGTGTAGCCGTTCATCTTCGCCTGGTAGTAGGCGAGCGGACGGGCTTCTTCGTGGAAGTGCGGCTTGAACATCTGGGTCGATTCAGGCATCGGTCGTCCCTCGCTCACTTCAGGCCAGCCAGGAGCTGGTCGAGTTTTTCGGCGGTCAGGTTCTCGTGATAGTCGTCGTTGAGCATCATGGCCGGAGCCGTGCCACAGGCTCCGAGGCACTCCTCTTCCATCAGCGTGAACTTCTTGTCCGGCGTCGTCTCGCCGACGGCGATGCCGAACTTCTTCTCGCAGTGCTCAACAAGCTCGTCAGCGCCGCGCAGGCAGCAGGCCACGTTCGTGCAGATCTTGAGGTGGTATTTACCCACGGGCTTCAGGTTGTACATCGTGTAGAAGCTCGCCACTTCGCGCACCTGCGCGGGATGGATTCCGATGTAGTCACCGACTTCGTTCATCACTTCGCCCGGAAGCCATCCGTACTCCTCCTGAGCTGCATGCAGCGCCGGAAGGAGCAGCGCCACCTTGGTCGGGTAGCGAGGCTCGAGCTTCTTCATGGCATCGTAAAACTTCTGTGACAGGAGCTTCGACATACTTCCTCCGCTCAGCGATCCAGCTCGCCGGCGATAATGTTGATCGACCCGAGGGCCGCGACCATGTCGGCGATCTTGAGGCCTTCAGTCATTTCACTGAGTCCCTGGTAATGCCAGACCGACGGACCGCGAATGCGCATGCGGTGCGCGCGGGGTCCGCCCTTGCTGACAATATAGAAAGCCAGCTCTCCGTTCGTGGCTTCAAATGCCGTGTAGGCTTCACCCGCCGGCACGTCGAATCCCTGCATGAAGAACTTGAAGTGGTGGATCAGGCCCTCCATCGTGTTGTGCACGACGTCCTTCTCCGGGATGCGAACGCGCTTGTCCTCGACCCAGATCGCGCCCGGACGCATCTTGTCAGCGCACTGGGCGATGATATTGAGCGACTGGTAGATCTCGTTCATGCGAACCATGTAGCGGTCGAAAACGTCGCCGTTCTTGCCGACCGGAACATCGAACTCGACCTGCTTGTAGAACATCGTCGGGTCGTCGCGGCGGAGGTCGCGATTGATGCCGGCAGCACGGGCATTCGGGCCCGTGTAGCTGTAGGCCATGCACTGCTCCTTCGTGAACACGCCCACGCCCTGGGTGCGATCGCACCAGATGCGGTTGTTCGTGAGGAGCTTGTCCATTTCCTGGACGGTCTTGCGCGTGCGAACGACCCAGTCCTTGACCTCTTTTTCCCATCCGGCCGGAGCGTCGGCCATCAGCCCGCCGATGCGGGTGTAGGAGGTCGTGAGGCGTGCGCCGCAGATCTTTTCGATCAGCGTGTACGCTTCCTCGCGCTGGTGGAATCCGTAAAGGAAGAACGAGAAGGCACCCAGGTCGAGCGCGTTCACGCCGACGCAGATCAGATGGTCGATGACTCGCGCCATTTCCGTGCAGATCATGCGGATCCACACGGCGCGATCCGGAACCTGGATGCCCATGAGCCGTTCAACTGCCATGGCGTAGGTGACGTTGTTCGTCAGAGCAGAGCAGTAGTTCAGGCGGTCCGTGTAGACGATGAAATTATGGTACGTGCGGTTCTCACCGAGCTTTTCCTTGGCGCGGTGGGTGTAGCCGAATTCGCAGTACGACTTTTCGATCGTCTCGCCGTTGAGCCGTGCGCACATGCGCAGGGCGCCGTGCATCGCCGGGTGAGTTGGACCGATATTCACGAACACCCGGGAATCCTTCCAGAGATCATCCGGATCGTTCTCGTGGCCGGGCACGTCCACGGTGATGGTGTAGTTCTCGGAAGCGGGTAGTCCAAATTCGCTGTGGGGCTTTTGGGTTTCCATCATCAATCCTTGAGGAGTTCCGTGTGGATGGGCTGGGTGTCCGGAAAGAGCTGGTATCCACGGAGCGGATAGTCCTTTCGGAGCGGGTATCCCTGCCAGCGTTCGTCCATCAGGATGCGGCGCAGGTCGGGATGACCGCGAAACTTCACTCCAAACATGTCGAAGACTTCGCGCTCGGCCCAGTTGGCGCCCTTCCACAGGGATGTGGCCGTCGGAACGTCCTCGCCATCACAAGCCCGGGCCTTCACGCGGATGCGAGAGTCGGACGAAAAAGAAGAAAGGTTGTAGACGACCTCAAAGCGCGGCTCAATCTCCTCATCGGTTGCAGTGATGTCGGCGAGGAAATCGTACTGAAAATCGGCGCCTTCCTTCAGTTCGCGCAGGACATCCACGATCGATTCCTTCGCAACATAAATGATCGGCACCTCAGTCGGATAAGTCCCGGGCCAGCGGACCTCCTCGATGGCTCCAGCGAATTTCTTTTGAAGGGCCTCTACCTGAAGCTTCCAGCGCTCGGCGTGCTTCTGGGTAAAATCACCATAGATCGTCGAAACCGGGGTGCGAATGTCCGTTCCGCGCATGATCAGGCTTCCTTTCCAGCAGCGCGACGCGCGCGCTCTTGCCGATGATGGTGCGTCTCGCCCTTTTGGATGAGCTCCTGCAGGCGCAGCAAGCCGTGGAGCACGCCCTCGGGAGCGGGCGGGCAGCCCGGAACATAGACGTCGACCGGAATGATCGTGTCGATGCCCTGGGTGACGCTGTAGACGTTGAAGATGCCGCCGGACGAAGCGCAGGCGCCCATCGAGATGACCCATTTCGGATCAGCCATCTGGTCATAGATGTTCTTCAGGACCGGAGCCATCTTCGTGTTGACGATTCCGGCAACGATCAGAAGATCGGCCTGGCGCGGAGAGAAACGAAGTGCTTCGGCACCGAAACGACCGATGTCGTAGTCGGCAGCAAAGGTCGCCATCATCTCAATCCCGCAGCAGCTCGTCCCGAAAGGAAGCGGCCAAAGCGCATTCTTGCGACCCCAGTCGACGATGGCGTCGAGCCGCGTGGTCAGGAAACTCGAGGATCCGTCTTTAGACATAGGCTTATTCCCACTCCAGAGCGCCCTTGCCCAGCACGTAGAAGTAACCGACGAGCAGGATCAGGACGAATGCCGCCATCTCAAAGAGGATGAAGGCGTTGATGGTCAGATACTTTTTGTAGACGACGGCCCAGGGATAAAAGAACAGGGCTTCAACGTCGAAGAGAAGGAAGAGAATCGCGACGAGATAGAAGCGCACCGAAAAACGGTGGCTGGCGTCGCCATGCGGTTCGACACCGCACTCAAACGGCAAGTTCTTACGACGATTGGGAAGCTTCGGACCGAGGAGCGCCGATAAGGTCATGGCGCCCACACCGATCGCCGTTCCCACGGCCATCAGGATCAGAACCGGAATATATTCCATTGTTTGGTGGTTATAGCCCACGCCGAGAACGGCGAGCTACCAGAAAATAAAACGCAGCGACTGTCCGGCCCAGCGAAGCAGCCATTCCGCAAAAATCGTTGCCCCTGCAAGGGGCAGAACGAGCGCCAAAATAAAGACGCGTCGATTCCGACTGAGAGCTGGATCAGCCTCCTCGACGACCCCGGCCTCCTGGCCGATCCCGAGATTCAACACAGAGAGCAGCAGACGCCCGGAAGCTGCAATGGTCAGTGCGAATGCCGCAAGGCCCAGGAACGCGAGCAGGAACCATTCTCTTCGGACGGCAACACCCAGCAGGGCGAATCGCCCCAGACTACCCGCGAATGGCGGAAGCCCTAGCCAGGATACCGTAAACAGCAGGAGTGCCACTGCCTCCCACGGCCTGCCCCTGACGCACCCCCGGAGCCTCAGCAGTTCATCTGATCCGGCGCGCTGCACACTCAGCGAGAGAACAAACATCAGACCACCGAACGCCAGGAGGTCTACCAGAAGATTGAAGAGGATGGCCGCAAGACCCACTTCTTCGAGGATCAGCAGGCCAAGAAGCAGGAATCCGCTTTGGACGGTGGCGATACAGGCCAGAAGACGTTTGGCGTTTTTCTGTCGAATGGATAGCAGCGCTGGAATCATCAACGTCAGTCCCGCGCTGACGGCAAGCCAGGAGGTCCAGTCCCAGGCGCCGATGGGCGCCCACCTGCCGGCAACCGACCCGCCTACTGAAAAAACGACGACCCAAAGCCTGACGGCGACGGCAAAGGCCCCTGCCCGAAGCCCAAGCACCAAGAAGGCGCCCGCCGGAGAGTTTGCCCCCTGGAGCACGTCGGGCACCCAGAGCTGTGATGGAAAGACCATCATCGGAATGCTCAGGCCCAGGAAGAGCAGAGAGAACACCAGAAGGATCATGAATGAGCTTGGCGAATGCGAAGCAAAGATCTGGTGGAGCTCGTAGAGATTGGCCGTCCCAGCCAGGAGAAAGAGAGCCAGGGCCCCGACCAGGAGGAAGACTCCGGAAATCAGCGAGGAAAACAGCCATTTGACCGAGGACTCTGCAGGCGCCACGCCTCCGCAGTGGAATCCGGCAAGGAAATACCCGCTGGCACCCGCAAGCTGGAGGGCAATGATGATGACAAACAGGCTGGACGCACTCGCCGCAATCATGAGCGCAAGTGTCCCCAGCAGCACGAGCGAGCAAAATTCGGATCGATGCTCCTTCGACACCTCATTGCCGAGACAGGCGGAGGTGACGCCCACTCCCGCAAGCACGATGAACAGCGTCTTGAAAAATAGCGAGAAGCCGTCGAACGAAAGAGTGGCGGCAAAAATCTGGGCGGGCTCCCCACGATAACTCAGAAGCGTCTGGATCAAGGCACCGGAAATTCCGAGCAGGCTCGTGGGAAGAACCAGCCTCACCTTCTCTTCATGGTGGGCGCTTTCAGCCAGAATCAGGCCGAGTACTGTCATGAAGAGGTAAAGTTCAGGCAGAACCTGCGAGAAAGAGCTCATCACCGAGCCCCACCCTCATCCGACGATGCACCCGGAGCAGGCGGGGTGACAGGAGCGGACACTGCAGAGCCCTCCTCCGCTGGCGTAGCGGGGGGGGCAGCTTCCGGTTCGTGCGAGACCTTCGAGAGCAGCTGTTCGGCCGTCGGCCTTACAATGTCGAGCACGGGCTTTGGATACAGACCAAAGATCACCATGAGCCCCACGAGAGGCAGCAGGTAGCTCTTTTCACGAATCGTGAGTTCGCCGCTCGAGCGATTCGAAAGCTGGTCGCCAGGAACGCCTCCAAGGAACAGCACTCGATATGCGCCAAAAAGACATGTCATCAGCAGTAGCATCGAAACTCCTGCCGGAAGAATGACCCATGGAGAGCTGGAATAGCTTCCCATCAGTACCAGGCCTTGTCCGATGAATCCACTGAGGCCGGGAACCCCCACCAGCGTGGCAATCGAAAGCGCCATCACGATGCCTGCAACCGGGGCCTCCAGCACCATTCCGGAACCGCCCGAACGCTCCTGAAGATCTGGATGGCGACCCTTGGTGGCCAGGGCGCCGAAAAGCAGGCCGAGTGCGGCGATTGCAAGAGCAGAGCTCAGCTGATGATAGGTCATGCCCACCATTGCGCTGGAGTGCTCGCTTCCCAGGGCGATCAGCGAAATTCCAACCTGCACCAGCACCAGGCAAGAGAGCAGTGACGACAGGCGTCGCTGCGCATTTGCCGCCACGGCGCCCACCAAAAGGTTGATCAGTCCTGCGGCTGCAATCCAGTTCGCAGCCTCTGAAAATGTGGATGGAAAGAGCAGGTGAGTGAGCTTGCCAAAGATCTGCAGGGCGCAGGGGACCATCGCACCGGCAACTGCGACGGAGACCGAGGCGGGGGCCTCGTCCATGAGACGGGTAAACCAGCCGTGGAGCGGCCAGACTGGCGCCCTCAAGGCGAGCCCCAGGCAGATGAAAAGAAACGCAACAGAAGAAACCGAGAACCGGACGCCGGAAACCGTGATTTCTCTAGCCGGAATGCCGGCCTGAACCAGATCTCGAATCAGGAAAGTGTGCGGTTCGTTGGAGTAATAGATCAGGAGCATCGCCCCGAAAAGGAGCGCGTTTCCGACAGCCGAGGTGACGAGCGCGCGGAATGCCGCCTCTTCCTTGCCGGAGCCACCCCATATTCCAACGAGAAAAAAGACCGGAATGGAGGACAGCGCCCAGAAGAAGAAGAGCAGGAACAGGTCCTGTGCGCACAAGGCTCCGAGCAAGGACCCCTGCAACACGAGAAAAAGGGCATACAGGCCTCGTGCGCCCCGTCCACGCTCCCACTCCGATGCAATGAGCACCGGAAAAAGCAGGCTCACAATAAGCACTGAGATCCGGCTCATTCCATCAACGGAGAGTTCATATGAGATGGCGTAGGAGCCCACCCATGGGAGGCGATCGGTCAGTCCTTCCGGAGATAGACCCAGCAGCCCATGTGCTAGAACGATGATTCCCAGGATCGAGGAAATCAGGCTGGAAGAGAGAGCGAACCAGCGAGCTGACGCAGCCCTGGAGGCCAGTGCCTGGAGCGCGGCGCCGAGTAGGGGCAGAAGGATCATCGGTGTCAGCAGGGTCGTCACGTTCTATCCTCAAATTTTCAGTTGGCTGATGAAATGTAGCAACAGGGCCAAAGTGAATCCAACCGTAAACAAAATGTAGAACTGGATGCTGCCAGACTGCATCAGCTGCAATCCCTTGGCAGGAACCTCGACGAGCTCCCGACAGGCTCGATCGAGCCTGTCGAGAATCCAACGATCCGCGCGGGCAATGGCCGCGCAAAGCCACGTTAAGCTGCGCAGACCCGCTTGAAACAGCCTCCGTGCGACAAGGTCTCGATGAATAGCCGTCACTCGCTCCACTACGGCCACTGCAAACGAAAGTACTCCTCCCATGAGCCGGGATAATCCGTATCCATCGGCCGGAACTGACAGGAAGTTCAGCTGCATCTTCGCAAGACTTTCGGGTGCTCCTGCTGCAACCAGAACCACGAGCGCGAGCATCCAACCCCAGAGTGCCGTGTGAATCGCAGAATCGGATGACCCCGGCCCGGTGCCGAAAAGCTGTGTCGACCAGTCCGGCCCCCATGGGGCTGCATCCGCTGGCGACAGCGGGCCAGTAAGACCCCCAGTCCAGAGAACGGCAATTGACATCAGAACGGCGATTGCCAGGGGAGAGATCCTCCAACTCGGTGAGGTATCCTCGGAAATTCGAAGTAGTTCGGAAACATCCTGCGAGATTGCCGCGGGCCGCAAGGCGACGACCCTCATTGCTGCAAGCGACAGCACAACCCACGCCATTGCGGCAAGGCCCTGAAGGGCGATTCCTTCGGCTGATTCCACGAGCCGCAGCAGCACTCCCGCGGAAGCGAAACCAGGGCCCCCAAGCATGGCCACCACCAGGATCGCGCCAGCGACGCGAAGGGCGCCCGAGTCCCTGCCTTTCGGTGAACGACGCAGAAAAAGGGCCAGCGCCCAAATTCCCAGCTGTGAGGTAATGAATGCCGTTCCTCCGGCCCTCGGTCCTGCGCCCAGGAGGACTGCTGCGCTCATTCCCGCGATCGCGGACGCGAGTATTCCAAAGGCGCTCTGAAGGTGCGTTTTTCCAAGAGCTGAAACGGCAGTGAGAAGCACGAGAGGAAGGGCAATGGCCAGTCCGATCTGCGGATGGATCGCCTCGACCTGAACCATTCGATGGATCAGTGCAAATGACGCCCAGGCGGAGGGATTGCCGATCAGCAGCAGACTCGTCGTGGGCAGGGTGCTCTGGCCGGATGTTCTTGTCCCCCAGGACATCGTCGGAAAAAGCTGAAGCTGCAGCAGGCTGCCAAGGAGGATCAGAAGAGCGCCGGTTTCTGGGATCTGCCCAGGAGCAATCCGTGCCCAGTCCATCTCCGCCCCGAACGCTGCACAGACTCCAGCTCCGAGAACGACCAGGGCGATTCCAATGCCTCGCTCGCGAAGGAAGGTGACGGCTATCCTGGAAAACGCCTGGCCTGTTTCGTTCCTGCCTGCCGACAACACCGAGAGAATGAGCCATCCGGAAAGGGTGGCGAGAACCTGGGCCAGCAAAGAGCTCCAGAGACTGGATGAAAACCAGGACAATGCGATCGACGATATGGCCAGAATGGCCGAGGGATGATGAAGCCAGGATCCTGGCGACCCCAATAGAGGCTCCAGGAAATACACGTAGCCGTACAGCAGCGCCACCAGCCAGCAGCCCAGCAATCCAAGGACACTCAGCTCCAGTCCGAGGCGAGCAACGAGAGAGCCATTCAGCGAGAAGAAGTCTGTGCTCCAGACCATGCCCGAGGGAGTTTCGCTCAGGGTCCACATTCCCGCCCCGATCATCCCAAGGAAGGCGGCCCACGAGAGAATGGCGAGTGTGGAACGAGAGGTCCTGCTTGCCCGAGGAAAAGCCACGAGCTGGACTCCAAAAATCAGGGCGCTTGCGGAACTGAAGATCAGGATCCAGGGAAAAAGGGTGCTCGAAGCCATTTCAGTTCCTCATCGTGGTCAGGTCGGCCACTCCCGACTTCAGCCGCAGGTAATGAAGACGCGTGACAAAGGCCAGCGCCGCCACAGACTGAATCTGGAAAATGATCATGAACACCAGTCCGGCATCGCGAGCACGCCCGACCATTGCTGTCGACACTCTTGCCTCATCTCCCGATCCTGCAAGCAGGACCAGCGCGAGGATCGCTGCGGTGGTCATCACCTGAAGACTGAGCAGAGCGCCAACAACGCTCCTCTGAACCAGCAGACCGAAGAATCCCAGACCAAATACGACTCCAATGAGTTCAATCATTGCCGACCCCATCGCTCCCCGGCAACGTGGTCCTGCGCGCAGGGCGTGCAATCACCCCTGCGCCAAGGACGGAGGCCAGGCCGAAGAGTGCGACCAGCTGAAAGGCGATGAAACTCTCCTCGGCAAAGAAGGTCTCTCCTCGAGAGGCGGCGCCTGGCAGCTGCACGGCCTCCGAAAGTGCCGTCTTCAGCAGTGCCATGACCGTCAGGCCCACTCCGATGCTGACAATGAGAGGAAAGATCATTCTTGGATGAAGCCGCCCTGCCTGCACCCGCTCATCCCCACTCAGGCCACCAAACGTGTCCGAATGAAGAAAAAAGAAAATGGAGCACACGGTTACGCTGACCGCCATCACGACCGCCAGCAGCTCGGCGCCGAAGCAGAGGAGAAGAGATGACGATGCCAGTCCATTCACCCACCAAGCGATGATCGACCAACGGGGCTCTCGCCCCAAGGAGATTGCCAGGGCTGAAGCCACGATGAACGCCGCTGATGCAATGGTCAGTACGGGATTCACAGGTAGTCCCCTTTGTCCGCTTGCTCCCGCTGCTTTTCCCAAAGCTCGCGCAGCGCTAAAGGAACCGGGCCTCGTCCGAACTTCGCCACCTGATCTGCCGTGCTCGAGGTGGCCGTAAAATGCTCGCGCTCGTGAGCCAGGGATTGCGGCTGGCAGACCTCGACACAAAGTCCGCAAAAAATGCACCGTGAATTGTCGACTGAGAAGGTGGAAATCCATTTTTTTCCAGGCTTGGGCCCATCTTCCGTGACGATCTCGATACAGTCTGTGGGACAGGCCCTCTGGCAATCGCCGCAACCGGTGCACTTCAGGATCTCATTCCTGAGGCGACCCCTGGTGCGCGCAGGAAGTTCTTCGGAGGATCTCGCTGAAACCGGATCCGGATATTGTTCCGTGACTTCCTTCTTCGACTCATTTCCCGCCTGAAGATAGACCGCCCCGGCTCGCAAGGCCTTGGCGACGGATCCCATGGCTCGACCGACGGATGCCCAATACCGAATGAAACTCGCTAAAAACGCGCTCTTCATGGCCCGCCCCCGGAAAACACCATCGAAGTCAGACGGAAAAAAACGAGAGTCAGGATTGCCGCAGGACTGAGCACTCTCCAGGCGAAATCATGCGCCTGGTCTGCGCGGACCGCAGGAAGTGTCCGTGATGCAATCGTCAGCACGACCTGGAGCCCGATGACCTTGAGGACAAGCACCAGGGAGTGCGCCGGGCCGGCCAGCCACGAGCCTTGAATCAGCGACTCGATCGCGATCGGAAGCCGGGCGCCTCCGTAAAAGACGCCGATCGCCACCAATGACCAGCAGATCGGGGCAAGGCGGTGCGAGAGTCGAATCCAGGCCTCGCGAATTCCCGACGTTCCCTGAAGCTCCATGACGAGTGAAAAAGAAGCGCGACTCGAGGAGGCGAAGGGAGGCAGTGAGAATGCCAGCATGCCTGAAGCAAGGAAGATGATGCTTGCCACGAACGTAAACGGATTCGAAAAGGCCAGCCATTGCGTGGGAAGGAATCCCTGGGCGGCGTCGATCCGGCTCCACTGAAATTCTCCTGCGGTCATTCCGGCAATGGCAATCGAAAGAAGGGCGGGCGGGGCTGCGGAAAGTGACAAGGCCGCCTGCCGAACAGAAACAAACCGGCCCTCAATCTTTTCGGCCTGCCAGCCCAGCAGCAAACCCACCCAGGCAAAACACAGCCCCAGGAATACTGGAGCAAAAATCGCGAAAGGCGCCTGCAGAAGGGGTCCATCGGCGCCAGCTGGAACCACGGAGATCATGGCGAAAAGCGGCAATCCCTGGAGCCACCAGAAGTATTGCGCCCGATTGGATTGGCCCACCGTTCGGGATTTCGAAACGAGGCGAAGCGCGTCGGCCAGCGGCTGAAGCAGCCCGGCCCTGCCGGCGCGATTCGGGCCCACGCGAGCCTGAAGATCCGCACCGATTTTTGAGTCGAGCCATAGAGAAAAATAGGTGCCAACCAGGAGCGTGCCGAGCAGCGGGGCTCCTGCTTTCTCGAGGCGATCTGGCCACATCATCGGATCCATCACTGATCCACCTCGCCGATCTGAAGGTCGAGGCTGGCAAGGGCAAGTTCGAGGTCCTCGACCGGTGCGCCGACGATGAATTCCGGTAGTGCCGCCAAGAGCGGCTGTGACGGCGTATTGAAACGCAGATCCAGCGGCGTCGTTCCACCGTTGGAGTGAAGCTCGAGGTCCAACCGGCCGCGAGGGGCCTCGACCTCGGCGAAAAACCTTCCTGCGGGAATGCGGGAAAAATCTCCGCCTATCCGATGGGGACCGGCTGGCAGGTGTTGCGAAAGTTCCTGCAGGAGGTGTCCGCTTTGGATGATTTCCTGAAGCTTCAGCACGAACCGCTGGTGCAGATCTCCAGGAGCCCCTGAGGAGATGTTTGCTGGAAGATTCTGGTGCTGTACGAGCTCGTAGCCGGACTTCTCCCTCCAGCGCAGATCCTGTCCCCGATCGAAGACTCTCGACGGCACGCCGGAGATTCCATGCCGGGCAACCAGATTTCGCGAGATGATTGCGCGCCCGGATACCCGACGCACGAAGGCCTCGTTATAGGTCAGCAGGTCGTTATATTCGGAAATTCGCTCCAGCAGCCGCTGGCAAACCTCCTGGAGCCGCTCCAGGAATCCTTCCGTGACATCCTCGCGCACTCCGCCAAAGCGAAGGAATCCGGGAGAATGGCGCGAGCCGCTCACGAGCTCGAGCAGATCCAGGACCGCCTCGCGTTCGCGAAGCATGAAATGAAATACGGGCTCCGCTCCCGCGGATCGCGCCACGAGGGCAAGCTGGTGAAGATGCGAAGAGACTCTCGACAACTCGGCAAGCAGGATGCGGATGGCCCTTGCTCGCTCGGGAATCTCGAGGCCAAGGGCCTTTTCAGCCGCGAGACAGAACACCCACTCTCCGAAAATTGCGGCCTCCGGGTCCAGCCGTCCCATGACTGCGACTCCCTGGCTCCAGGTGCATCGCTTCATCACGGACACGATGCCTCGACGAGCAAATCCGGCCTCGATCGCCGCGGAGTGGACCACTTCTCCATCCAGCCGAAGCGAAAGCTTCATCGGTCCGGGTAGCATTGCGTGGAATGGCCCCACGGTCCATTCTATCAGGCGGGCCGAAACCTGCTCGGAAGCTCTACCGACTCGGGTGCTCATGTGGCACTCCATTCGTCTTCAAGGAGGGTCTCGCGTGGCACTCGTCGCCTTCGATTCAGAGTCACCTCGGAGATCCCGCGAACCTTCCTCTGCAGAAGGATCCAGCCATCGATGATTGCCTCGGGCCGCGGAGGACATCCGGGAACAAAGACGTCAACCGGTATCACGCTTGCCACTCCGGAGATCACCTCTCCTCCACAAGCTGGAGCAAATACTCCGCCCGAGCACGCACAGGTTCCTACAGCCATCACCCACTTGGGTTCGGGCATCTCGCGGTAGAGCCGCTCCAGGTCTCCAGCGGCCCGAATGCTGACGGTACCCAGCACCACCAGCACATCGGCCGCGCGATGGTCGCTCTCGGGTTGGGCCCCGAAACGCTCGAGATCGTATCTCGCCGCGACGGTCTGAACGAACTCATCCCCGCAGCAAACTCCCCGGACGAGGTGATACCGAAGAGCCGATGAGCGCGCCCAGTCCAGCAGTTCTCCCGTCTTGCGGTTCAACCAGTGATTCACCCGTCCACACCTCGCCGCAAATCTTCCGGATCACGGGAGTGCTCCATGGCGTCGATCCAGCGAAGATCACCCTTTCGGTTCGCATAAACGAGCGCACATCCGCCGGTGGTGCAGAGAACGAGCATCAGAATCGCCGCATGCCAGGAA
This sequence comes from Bacteriovorax stolpii, assembly GCA_945860415.1. Classification (GTDB taxonomy): domain Bacteria; phylum Bdellovibrionota; class UBA1018; order UBA1018; family UBA1018; genus CAIOHW01. The sequence continues at coordinate 1,634 of CAMAQA010000029.1, read as the reverse complement.
CCGCCCGACTCGGGCCCGATCAATGGCACCAGAAGCATCAGTGGTAGTGCGACCAGGGCCCCGATCTGAGATGCGGTGAAATATCGTGTGTTCAAGGACTGAAGTCGAGAAATCGAGGAGGCCTCCGCCGACGAAGCGCGAGGGGCATCTTGAGTGACGCCTTTCCTGGATCTGATCAGACGAACCATCATCTGCAAGACGAGCGGCACCACCGTCACCGACAATGCGACAACGAGCAGGACCGAGTAGGCAAACCAGCCTTGGCTTTCAGTGGCCATCCCGGCCATAGGATCTCCCTCTCCTGATTTTTCAAAAACGCTACTGAAGTTGAAAAAGTGTGTCAAGGTCTGTAAATTCTTGAGGAATTTATGCTCGCAAGTTCTCTCGAGGCCGTACTCAAATCCTGCTCCGAACTCGCCGAGCCCATCCGGGTCTCCGGTGTGCTCGGTAGCGCACAGGCATGGGCGCTTCTTCGATACACTCGAATGTTCCGAAGAAGTGCCGTGATCGTCTGCCCGGACGATGAAGCCTGCCAGGAGCTTGCCGAAGACCTTGCTGCTCTCGCGCTCCTGCTGCCCGCCAAGGATGCTCCGGACCCTGATGTCCTCGTTTTTCCGACATTCGAAAAGGGCCTCTACTCGGCGATCACCCCCTCGATCCGCACCCGGCTTCAGCGGGCAGGGGTCCTCGGAAGGCTGGCCTCACATCGACACAGCGGAAAACGAAACCCGGTTCTCGTGGTGACCACCCTGCAGGGTGCCGCCTTGAGAACGGTGCCTGCGCAGGTCTGGGATCAGCACTCGTTCCGCCTGGCGGTTGGCGAGAGCTGCCGCTCGCGCGAGTCACTGATGGAGCGACTTCTTCAGGGCGGATATCTCCGCGCCGATACTGTCGGGGATCCTGGAACTTTTTCTGCCCGCGGCGAGATCATCGACCTTTACCTGCCCGAGGCCCTCGAGGGTCATCCCGCGATTCGGATCGAGCTTTTTGACGATATCGTCGAACGGATCCGACCCTTCGATCCGGAGAGCCAGCGCACGACCCTGCCTGAACTGGCCTCAGTGTTTGTCTCTCCCTGCCGTGAGGTGCTGGTCAACCGATCGACCGTCGTCCGCCTTCGCGAAAACCTGAAATCGCATTCGGACGAAGCCGGTATTCCACGCACCATCCGAGATCCCATCCTCGAACAGACGATGGACGGCATTCATCCCGAGTTTTCGGAATCGTGGGCTCCATTCGCCTATGAAACGAGTGCCTCGCTCTGGTCGCACGCCCCAAAAGAGTGCGACCTGCTGGTGATCGATGAGCTCTCCTGTCAGCAGTCCTTTGACCAATGGAGAGAGGAGGAGCGCGCTGAATATCTCTCCATCACCCAGCATCTGCATGAAGCCCGAAGAATCGTTCCACCACCCGAACTCTTGAATGATGAGCGTGCCCTGCGGACTTCCGAAATCCTCAAGGGGGCTCGGCTCATATTGACGCTGATGGAGATGGCTGACCTCGAGGAGATTCCTGAGGCGGGCGACAACGACAAGGCTGGATCCGACGCCTCATCTTCCAGGCACCGCGTCTCCATCAGGCTCAACACGGATCTTTCCAGTGCCGCACTGAAGTCTCTCGACGTGCTGGAAGAG
>CAMAQA010000028.1 GCA_945860415.1 Bacteriovorax stolpii | reverse complement strand
AGAAGTTCACACGCCTTGGTGGCAGGATTCCGAAAGGCGTCCTCCTGATGGGCACTCCGGGAACCGGCAAGACACTGCTCGCCAAAGCGATCGCTGGCGAAGCCGGCGTACCGTTCTTTTCCATTTCCGGATCGGATTTCGTGGAGATGTTCGTGGGGGTAGGCGCCTCCCGCGTACGCGACCTCTTCGAGCAGGGAAAGAAGCATGCCCCATGCATCATCTTCATCGATGAAATTGACGCTGTCGGCCGCCATCGTGGCGCCGGACTCGGCGGAGGTCACGATGAGCGCGAGCAGACGCTCAACCAGCTTCTTGTCGAGATGGATGGTTTCGAGTCGAACGAAGGCGTGATCCTCATCGCCGCAACCAACCGTCCTGACGTCCTCGATCCGGCACTGCTTCGTCCAGGCCGTTTCGATCGTCGCGTGGTGGTTCCAGCTCCCGATCTCCGTGGACGCGAGCAGATCCTCAATGTCCACACCCGCAAGACTCCGCTCGCCCCGGGAGTGGACATGGCGGTCATCGCGCGCGGCACACCGGGCTTCTCCGGAGCAGACCTCGAAAACCTCGTGAACGAGGCGGCGCTCATGGCAGCACGTGCCAACAAGAAGGTCCTCGAGATGGTCGACTTCGAGCAGGCCAAGGACAAGGTCTTGATGGGTTCCGAGCGTCGGAGCATGGTCCTGACCGAGCATGATCGCCGCACGACGGCCTACCATGAGGCCGGCCATACGGTCGTTGGCAAGTTCATTCCCGGAATCGACCCGATCCACAAGGTGACGATTATTCCGCGCGGACGGGCACTCGGACTCACGCAGACGCTGCCGAACGAAGACAGCGTTTCACTGTCGAAGGACAAAGCCGAGAACAACATCGCCTTCCTCATGGGCGGCCGAATCGCCGAAGAGCTGGTCCTGAAGCAAAAGACCACTGGCGCCGGGAATGACATCGAGCGAGCAACGGAAATCGCGCGCAAGATGGTCTGCGAGTGGGGAATGAGCGACGTGCTCGGACCCATGATGTTCGGGCAGAAGGAAGAGCAGATCTTCCTGGGTCGAGAAATCACCCAGCATCGCGATTACTCCGAACAGACGGCACAGACGATTGACCGAGAAGTTCGCGACATTGTGGAGCGCAACTATCGTCGCGCCCGCGAAATCCTGACGACGAACCTGAAGATCCTGCACAGCCTTTCGGAGGCGCTACTCGAGTACGAGACCCTGGACAGCGAAGAAATCGAGAAAATCTGCAGGGGAGAAAAGGTCGTGCGTCCGTTGCCGGCAGCCGGAGCGGGGAATCCTCCTCCGCCAGCGACGGCGCCCGTCGGAACCGAGACCCCGGGAGCTGCGCCGGCACCATTGCCGGCCTGAGGACGGAGCGCGCGAGACGTGGGAGAACTGCTCAGACAGCTGACTTCCAGTTTCAGACCGGGCGACCTGCTCGATATCACCATCGTCGCATTTCTGGTTTATCGCGTGGTGCTACTGATCAAGGGCACGCGCGCGATGCAGATGCTGACGGGTCTGGGAATCCTGGGGATCGGATTCTTCGTCTCGTCGACTTTCGAGCTGTTCACGACTCATTGGGTTCTGTCGTACTTTTTCGATTACCTGATCCTGATCGTGATCGTGCTCTTCCAGGACGACCTGAGGAAGGCGCTCACGCACGTGGGCAAGAACCCCTTCTTTTCGGCCGCCTCGGAGGAGGAGGAGCGCTTCATGGTCGACGAGATCGCACGCGCCGCCTCGCAACTCGCGCATGATCGCGTAGGTGCGCTGATCGTCATCGAACGAGAAACCGGCCTGAAGAACTTCCTCGACACAGGGTCGCGAATCGAAGCCCGTGTCAATGCCGAGCTGCTCTACTCGATCTTCAACATGGCGTCGCCGCTGCATGATGGGGCAGTCATCATCACGAACGGCAAAATTTCGGCTGCCGGCTGCTTCCTGCCGCTCTCGAAGGATCCCAACATCGACAAGCGCCTGGGAACGAGACATCGCGCCGCTCTCGGCATCACCGAGGACACCGATGCCATCGTGGTCCTCGTATCGGAGGAGGCAGGCGAGGCTCATCTGGTCAAGAACGGCCGGCTCATGAACGACCTGTCCGAGGACGAGCTCTCTCGCAGCCTTTCAGCTCTTCTCGACATCTCGCGCTCGAATCGTCCCCTGCCTCGTCGACTGGCAGGGCTGGCCAATGTCTTCGGGCTTCCGCGCGGGCGCTCCAGGCGCACGCCGGCTCGAGGCGAGGAAGGTGAACGGGCGCCCTGATGGAATCTTTGCGTGAACAGCTCAAGGAAGTCCTGATGACAAATCTTGGCACGAAGCTCGTTTCGTTGCTGGTTGCCGTCATTCTATGGATCGTCGTGCTAGGGTCAAGGAACGTGGAAGTGAGCAAGGAGGTTCCGCTCGAGATCCTCACTCCTCCCGAGCTGGTCGTGGCAAACGAAATGCCAGAGCGACTGACCTTTCGCCTCTCCGGCCCCAAGGCCTTCCTACGGTCGGTGATCGATCGCCGCGAAGATCCGATCCGAGTGAACCTGATCGGCAACAAGCCGGGGCTGGTCACCTATCGCTTCTTTTCGGACCATATCCGCCTTCCGATCGGTGTTCGTGTCATCTCCGTCAATCCCTCGTCGATCCTGATCAAGCTCGAGGAACTGAAGAAGAGGGAAGTACCGGTCAAGGTGATCACCGAAGGTGCCTTGGCACCCGGGCTCTCGCTGAAATCCGTCAAGGCGGTTCCGGAGCTCATCACCATCAAGGGGCCTGAATCCAAGATCGCCGGCATCACCGAAGTGCCATCCGTTCCGGTCAACCTGAACGATGTTTCGTCCAGCGTGGAGCGTGAGCTTCCGCTCGATCTCGCTCGTCTTGGAGTCCAGCTGGAAGGCAGCCTTCCCAAAGTTCGAGTCGATATCGAAGGGCATGGAGCGAATTTCAAGATCAAGAACATCGAGGTTCGCGTGCTCTCGAATTATCGAGCCAGGCTGGATCCTCCGGTCGTCACGGCCCTGGTGCACGCCAGCACCGCGGAGCTCAAGAAGCTCAATCGCAGCAAGGTCTACGCGATCGTCAATGCGGAAGGCCGCGAGCGGGGCACCTACTCGGTTGCTCCCACGGTCGTGCTGCCGACAACCGTGACCGTCGTTCGCACGGTTCCCGAGCAGGTCAATTTGACGTTGTACTGAGTTCTTCAATCATGCGAGAGCAAGACTATGTCTGAACGCCTGTTTGGTACCGATGGCATTCGAGGAATGGCCAACCAGTATCCGATGACCGGTGAAGTGTCGATGGCCGTGGGCCGCGCCGTCGCCCACGTCCTTCGGAGTCACCCGATAACGACCCAGAGGAGCTCGCTACCGATCGGGCTCAAGCCGCTGGAAAGCAGCAAGCCGATTCGTCGCGCCAAGATCGTCGTCGGAAAGGATACCCGGCTTTCTGGCTACATGATCGAGCAGGCGCTGGCGTCTGGAATCTGCTCGATGGGTGCCGACGTGATCCTGATCGGACCTCTCTCCACTCCGGGGGTTGCCTTCGTCACGCAGAGCATGCGCGCGGATGCCGGCATCATGATTTCAGCATCCCACAATCCGTATTTTGATAACGGCATCAAGATCTTCAGCGCCGACGGCTACAAGCTTCCGGATGAGCTCGAAAAAGAAATCGAACGCCTCGTGCTCACCAAGGAAATCGATGCGATGCGACCCACGGGCGACCTGGTCGGCAAGGCCTTCCGCCTGGATGACATCCACAATCGCTATCTCGTGTTCCTCAAGGCGCTCTTCGCCAAGGACCTCGACCTCATGGGGCTTCGGATCGCCTTGGACTGTGCAAACGGGGCAGCCTACAAGGTCGCTCCGCTCGTTTTCGAGGAGCTCGGCGCGGAGGTCATTCGCAGTGGAGTTTCTCCCAATGGTTTGAACATCAATGACCAGTGCGGTGCCTTGCATCCGGAAGGCCTGGCCGCACAGGCCATCCAATACCGCGCTGATATCGGCATCGCGCTCGATGGCGATGGAGACCGCTGCATTCTCTGCGACGAGAATGGCGAAATCGTCGACGGCGACCAGATCATCGGCATCCTCGCGCTTCGCATGGCCGAGGAGGGGACGCTCGCGCACAATGCCGTGGTGACAACACCGATGTCGAACCTGGGAATGGAGCTCACGCTCCAGGAAAAGGGCATCGCGATGGTCCGAGCCCAGGTGGGCGATCGCTATGTGGTCGACACGATGAGGAAGAATGGGTTCAACCTCGGTGGAGAGCAGTCAGGACACATCATTTTCCTCGACCAGTCGACGACGGGTGACGGCATCGTCGCGGCGCTCAAGATTCTTGAAGCCATGAAACGGACCGGCAAGAAGCTCTCCGAATTGAAAAAGGCGATTCGACTTTTTCCGCAAGCTCGCGACGACGTGAGAATCGTCAGACGCGAAAAGCTGGAGAATCTTCCGACGGTTCGCGCTTCCATTGAAGCGGGCGAAAAGGACTTGGCCGGTCGCGGTCGCGTTTTCGTCCGATTCTCCGGCACGGAGCCCCTTTGTCGGATCCTGGTGGAGGGGGAGAGCGAGCCGCAGATCAAGGCCATCGCCGCATCCATCGCAGCAGAAGTCCGCAAACAACTGGGCTGACCATGAATTCCCACGAGCATCCGCTTCCGCAACTCGGCATCAACATCGACCACATTGCGACGCTCCGGCAGCTGCGCGGAACGCCCTACCCGGACCTCGTCGAGGCGGCACGGCTTTCCGTCGCGGGCGGGGCCGAGCAGATCACGATCCACCTGCGTGAAGATCGCCGGCACATCCATGATGCCGATGTCCGCGACATTCGTGCGGCGCTCGGAAAGTCCATTCCTGCCCGTCTCAATCTCGAGATGGCCGCAACGGACGAGATGCTCAAGATTGCACGCAAGACGAAGCCGGAATGGGCATGCCTCGTTCCGGAGAAACGCCAGGAAGTGACGACCGAAGGCGGCCTCGCGCTCGAAAAAAACGAGAAGCGCATTCGAAAGATCCTCGACGGTCTCAAGAAATCCGGAATCCGCGTCAGCCTCTTCATCGAACCCACGGCGAAGGCCGTGAAGCTGAGCCGCGCCTGGGGAGCCGACGCCGTGGAACTCCACACCGGCAAGTACTGCATTGAAACGCAGCGCAAGGACGCCTCCACGCCCAAGGGCCGGAAGCGAGTTGAAAACCAGCTTCGCCGAATCGAAGATGCCGCACGAGCAGGGCAGGGAATCCTGGTCCATGCGGGTCATGGTTTTGACTACGAGAACGTGCGTCCGGTGGCCGCGCTCGCGGATGGCGGAATGCCGCTGATCCGCGAATACAATATCGGCCATGCCGTAGTCTGCCGCGCGGCACTGGTCGGCCTCGAGCGCGCCGTTCGTGAAATGAAATCTGCGATCCTCGCGCCTTGAGCTTGCCGCCCCGGTGCTGCACACTAGGGCCATGTCCACCCCAAACCAACTGAACACCCCGATCAGGATCACGACCGCTGCGGAAATGCGCGAGCTCGACCGGATCTCCGAGCAGGACTACGGCATCGACTCCATCCTGCTGATGGAAAATGCGGGACGTGCCGCCGCACAGATCCTCCTCGAAAGCTTTCCTCATGCCGGAGACCAGACGGAGATCCTGATCTTCGCCGGCAAGGGCAACAATGCGGGCGACGCCTTCGTCGTGGCCCGGCGCCTGATGTCGCTCGACCGCCGAGTACGGGTCTTCCATCTGGACAACGGATCGCAATACCGAGGAGCGACGCTTCGAAATTTCGAGATCCTCAAGAAGATGAAGGCCAAGCTCACGCCGATTGAGTCGATCGGCGAGCTCGAGGAGTTCTTTCGCACCACCAATGGCCCCTTCACGGCCGTCGATGGCATCCTCGGCACCGGGCTCAAGGGCGACATTGAAGGCATCTTTTACGACGTCGTCCGCCTGATCAACGACCACGTTGAGGAAATCATCGCCCTCGACATCCCCACCGGAGTCAGTGGTGATACCGGCGCCGTTCGAGGCGCAGCCATCCAGGCCACGCTCACCGTATCGTTCGGCTTTCCGAAGCTCGGTCACTTCCTGCCCCCCGGCGCAGGAAGGCGTGGCAAGCTGGTCAACGTCGACATTTCGCTTCCTCCCCGGTTCCGGAAGGAGGGCGACAAGTTCCTGCTGATGCCCGGCCGCATGTCCGAGCTGATCCAGGGGCGTGACCGCTATGGTCACAAGAATTCCTTCGGCCACACGCTGCTGATCGGCGGAAGTCGCGGCAGGATCGGCGCAATCACCATGGCGGCGCGCGCCTGCCATCGCATGGGCACGGGTCTCGTCACGGTGGCCACCTGGGAGGATTGCCTCGACGCGCTCATGGCGAAGCTTCCGGACGAAACCATGTCCGTCGCGCTTCCGAATGATCCGAATGAGATCGAGGATTACCGGAAGCTCCTTTCCAACTACACGAGCGTCGTGATCGGCCCGGGAATGGGCACGAATCCCGCTGGAAAATGGATTCTGCAGGAGGTGCTCGGAGGATTCCAGGGACCTGTCATCCTTGATGCCGATGCCCTGAACCTCGTCGCAGACTACAAGCTCCATGACTACCTGGTTGCCCGCAAGCATCCGACCGTGATGACCCCGCATCCCGGAGAAATGGCCCGGCTTCTGGACGTCGCGAAGGAGTCCATCGTCGAAGATCCAGTGGCGTCACTCCGAGCAGCGGTGGCACGAACGCATTCGATCGTCCTGCTCAAGGGCGCCGCGACGCTGATCTCCTCGCCCGACGAGGTACTTTACCTGAACCATTACCCGAACGACGGAATGGCCACTGCCGGAAGCGGAGACGTCCTCGCGGGAATGATCGGCGGGCTTCTCGGCCAGCGCATGAAGGCCTTCGAGGCGACGCAGCTTGCGGTCTACCTGCACAGCCTTGCCGGAGATTTCGCAGCAAGGAAACTCGGTCATCGCAGCATGACCGCACCGGATATCATCGAGAACATTGCCCATGCATTCCAAGACCTCAGAAACCCGACCGAGCCCACGATCCCCGTGGAAGGCCGAGCCCAGTTGCGATGAGCAGCGGCTGATTGCCATTGCCCGCGAGCTGGCCCGAGAACTTCGCCCAGGTGCCTGGGTGCTGCTCGAAGGGCCGATGGGCGCGGGCAAGAGCACTTTCGCGCGCGCGCTGCTCTCGGGCCTCGGATTCCGGCTTCCTCCTGAAGGAAGTCCCACCTTTGCCATCGCCCACGATTACAGCGAGCCCGGAGTGCCGCGAACCGTCCATCTGGATTTGTATCGAATTGAGGACGAACAGGAGCTGGAAGCCGCAGGAATCCACTCGATGTTCTGGGAGACTCCGGACGCGATCATCCTCTCGGAGTGGACCTCGAACTGGCCATTGCTGGAATCGGCGCTCCTGGAAGATCCCCGGCATGACCGCTGGAAAGTCCAGATCGGCGAGGTGCAGGGAGCCCCTTTCCGGCGCTCCATCAGCATTGAGCGAGTCGGCTGATCTCCGGGCTTGCTACCGGATCAGCGAAGTGACCTGCTCGAGGATCTCGGTCGATAGAGCCTGCTGGCTTCCGCCTGCGATCAGAATCGCGAGCGGCTTCTGGCGTGGGCCGACCCAGAATGCCCAGGCCCGCTCCCCAGGCTGACACCCCAGGGCGTTCATCCAGGCGGAGTGATGGGGATTCTCGCGTTGGAGCAGGAGCATGTCTGCAGCAAGAAACGCCTTCCAGACTTCAGGTGAGGCCGATTCATTCCAACGCAATCCGGTCCACAGGCTCCAGCGATCCCGGGTACCCCCCGCGACGGCGCGAGCCTCGAAGACGTCCTCGTCATCGGACTTGAGGAGTACGAGCGCCCAATCGATCCCGCTCACAAGGAGCGTCCGAACAGCCACGACTTCAGGAGCCCCGCCTCGGGCAAGGACCTCCGAGGTCCAGAGTTCGAGACGATGAGCCCTGCGGCGCTCCGTGGCACGCGGGGTCGATTTAATGACGGGGGTCGGACTCCCGACCGCAGGATCCGGCTGCTCACGCAACTTGCGACGATCCAGCAACGTGGTGACCGTCGGCATATCTTCAGTCGCTCCAAAAGGGGCAGCTTCAGAATCGAATTTTCGACTGTTTTCTGACATGATTAATCCAGTAATTCAGGGGCCAGCTTCTAGTGTTTCCGCTTTCTCAAGACTAAGCCACTTGAAATTTCGTCATGTTGGCCGAAAAACAACCATTTGCAGTAGTTGACGGCCCTACTAGGAAATGATATCCCCAATGGAGCCGAGCACTGAAGCCGGCGCACGGGAGTCATAGGGAGATTACCGCCATGCGTTTGACCTCAAAAGGACGTTACGCAGTCCGAGCGATTCTGGATCTGACCTTCAATTCCAATGGGCGGCCGGTGCGCCTGCAGGAGATCTCTGATCGTCAGAAGATCTCGCTGCACTACCTGGAGCAACTGTTTCGACGCCTCCGCAAGGGCGCGGTCGTCAAGAGCGTGCGCGGGCCCGGCGGAGGCTACGTGCTGTCGCGCTCGATGGATGATATCTCCGTTCGTGACGTGCTCGTGAGCGTGGGCGAGAACATCAATCCTGCCCGCGACCTGGTCGGCACGGGTGATATCAAGAGCGATACCGTCGAGTTCCTGCTCACGAAATCCTACTTCGAAAACCTTGGACTGATCATGCAGGAGTACCTGACGACGACTTCGGTCGGCGATCTCATCCGCAAGGCCCGCGGCACCCAGGAACTTCCGCGTGGCGCAGGCAAGACGCTGGACGTCGATTTCCAGACTCCAGGAGCAGGAGTCGGCGTGAATGTCGGCAAGACCCGCGATCTATCTTGATGCGAACGCCGGCCTGCCGCCGTTGCAGCAGGTTCGCGATCGACTGAACACGGTTCTCGGACAGCTTTACAATCCCTCGAGCACCCACCAGCCCGGAAGGAACGCCAAGGCGATCTTCCGTGAGGCACGCGAACGCGTGCGTGCGTCACTCCATCAGCTCCTCTCGGATTTCTCCGACCAGCAGTGGATCTGGACATCGGGCGGCACCGAAGGTCTCCAGGCAGCGCTTCGCGCCAGCGTCACTGCCGGCCAGGCGAGAGTCTGGTTCTACTCTCCGGTCGAACATTCGGGCTCGCTCGGATGGCTGAGCCAGGTGCGGCATCATCCCGGGCTTGGAGCGATTCCGCTCGTGCTCGATTCGCATGGCCGTGTCGATGTCGCGCGATTTGCCGAAACCCATGAGCAGGCCTGTCGCGACGGGCATCTCCAAAAAAGCGATGCCTTCGTGGTGTCCTTCCTCTGGGTCAACAACGAAACGGGAGTCATCCAGCACCAAATGGACGAGCTTCTCAATCAAGTGCGCGCCCGTGGAGGATTTTCACTCGTCGATGGAGCGCAGGCGTGGGGCAAGGTGAAGCACGTGACGCTCTCACTGGACAAGGCCGATTGGATGGCCGCATCCGGTCACAAGCTCGGCGCATTTTCCGGAACCGGCGTTTTGGCGTTCTCGCAGCGGGCCCGCAAGCTTTTGGAGTCCTGTCCTGCATACGCTGGCACCCAGCAATCCGGACTTCGAGCGGGCACCGAAAACCTCATTGGAGCCTGGTCACTCGGCGAAGCCGCCGCCGCCCAAGCGTGGACCGACGAGAACGTGACCACCCTTCGCGCCGAGCTCGAGGATCGAATCCTTGCCGAGATCAGCGGCAGCCGCGTGCAGGGCAGGGATGTTCCCCGCGTCGGAAACACGCTCAACGTCAGCTTTGAAGGCGTGCCGAAGCACTCACTTCCGCTGACCGATCTTTTGGACCTTGAGGGTTTTTCCGTCAGCTCGGGGTCTGCCTGCTCCAGTGGCATTCGAAAACCCTCTCACGTCCTCAAGGCGCTTGGACACTCGGACGAGCTGGCGCTGGCCACCTTGCGGATCTCGCTTTCGCCGGAGGCGCGAGCGGATGACGTGCTCGAAAGATTCCTTCCAGCGCTGAAACGCGTGGTAGAACTCGCACGAAAGAGCCGTTGATGGGCACCGAAGTTGCCAACGCGCCCCCAGCCAGAGTCCTCCTGGGCTTCACCGGCGGCACACGAAGCTCCGTCACCGCGGTACTGCTCAAGACGCAGGGTCACGAGGTGCTCGGAGCGTTCATCGATTACGCCAATACTCCGTGGGACTCGCACTGCCGCAGAGACCTTCGCAAGGACGTGGAGGGCCGCGCGCAGGCCCTCGGAGTTCCTTTGGTCATCGTTACGGTGGCCTCGCTCTTTGAAGCGCTCGTTGCAGACCCCGCCCTTCACGATATCCTCAACGGCCGCATGCCGCAGACCTGCCTCAACTGCCACTCTCGGGTCCTGATTCCGGCTTTGGCGAAGATTGCAGACGACCACGGCATCTCGTCCCTGGCCACCGGGCACCGCGCATCCCTCCATCGCGGAGAGCTGCTGAGGGGCAGTGGCACCGAAGACCAGGCCGACTGGCTCGCGTTTCTTCCGCGAAAGATCCTCGAGCGCCTCCAACTGCCACTCGGAACATTTTCGTCGCAGCAGATCGAAAGGCTCGCGAAGGAAATCGAGGGGGGCGAAGTTGCGGCTTCGTCTTCGCCGAGGAACACCTGCGAGCTGAGCGGCTCGGAGTGGCTCTCCTGGACGAATACGCGCACCCCGACCGAGATGAGCGCTTCCGGGCCCATCTGCCATCGCGGCTCCACTTCACTGGCGGAACATCGAGGCATCTTCGAATTTCCGGTCGGATCCACCATCCGGGTGGACCGAGGCTTGATCCAGGACCCCCGGGCAATCACATCAGAGCTGCTCGTGGCAGTCTCGCACGAAAAGGCCAGCCACACGCTGAAGATCCTGTTTGAGTCCGAGACCGCTCGCGAGGAAGTGATCGTGGAAAGGCTGAACTGGCTCGAGCCTCGTCCTTCTCGTGCCTCTCCGGCGCTCGAGGTCGAAGTCAGCACGACGGGTCTGCATTCGCACAGCCGTGTCTCCAGCCGAGGAAAGCTCCTGCTTCATCTGGAAGGTCGCGCGACGCTCGTCCTGCGCGCTCCAAGGCCCCGTCTGTTGACGGGCGCAGCGCTTGTTTTTCACGAAGGCAATCGGATCATCGCCACAGGGTGGGTGGGATGACGACCCGAAAGTACCTGGTGCGATCACTGGGCTGCAAGGCGAACATCGTCGACGGGCAATCGATCGAGAAGGCCCTGCAGCTTCGAGGATGGACTCCCGCCGAAGATGAGCACGATGCTTCGCTCTGCATCGTCAACAGCTGCACCGTGACCGACGAGGCGGATCGACAGTCACGCAGGATGGCCTCGCGGCTTGCCTCGAGAAATCCGGACGCCTGTGTCGTCATCACCGGATGCTCGGCGGAAGTTGATCCGGAACGACTCGCAGGAACGCGCGGTGTTCGTTATATCGTCGGAAATAGCGACAAGCCGCGGATCGTCGATCTCCTGCTCTCTAAAATCGAATCGGGCCAGGCCTCCGCTCCTCGCGACAAGGCCTCCATCCTCGGCCAGGTTCGTGGCTATGACGAGATGATCTCGCGTCATCCGATGGACCGTGAATGGCCGTCGGCCGAGGCGCAGTTTCCTCGTGGCATGGTCCTCGACGAAGGCAACACCCTTCGCACGAGAAGCTTTCTCAAGATCCAGGATGGCTGCAACTCATTCTGCACGTACTGCGTGATCCCTTATGGTCGCGGCCCCAGTCGCAGCCAGCCCCCGGAACAGGTGATCGAGCAGGTGAGGGGACTCATCGATCGCGGCGTGCGCGAGATCGTCCTGACCGGCACCAATATCGGCGACTATGGTGCGGACTGGGGAGAAGAGCTTCCCAATGGAGTGAAGCTGGCGCAGCTCACGCGAAGGATCCTGGTCGAGACCTCGCTCGAACGCCTCCGAATGAGCTCGCTCGACCCCACGGAAATCACGCAGGATCTCATCGAACAATCGCTGGAGTTCAAGGGCAGGCTCTGTCCCCATTTTCATGTCAGCCTGCAGAGCCCCCATTCGCGAGTGCTCCGGGCGATGAAGCGCCGGTATACGCTCGTCGAGGTGGAGCGATGCCTCGAAGCGATCCGCTCCAGGCTTCCGAACGCCTACGTGGGCATGGACATCATCACCGGCTTTCCAGGCGAGACCCTGGAGGAGTTCGAGCAGAGCTGCGCGCACCTCGAGCGGCTTCCGTGGACCCGGCTCCATGTTTTTCCGTACAGCGAGCGCGCGGGAACGCCGGCAACCCGGCTGGCTGGGGCTGTTCCTGTGGCGGAACGCCAGCGCCGTGCCCGCGTCCTGCTCGAGCTGAGCCGCAAGCGACAGCGGAGCCATTTCGAGCGCCGATGGGCTGAGACGGGGGGCATTCTGGAGCATGTCCTGATCGAGCGCCCCATGCAGACCTCGCTCGCCCACGATGAGCCTGAAGCCGAATTCTGGCCCGGGTATACTCTCGACTACCTGCGCGTTCTTGCGGCCCGCCAGAGCCCCTCTGAGGACCTCTGGAACGCCCTGACCCGGGTCCGGATCCTCCGACTCGTTGAGGATCCTCGGAATCAGGACATTGCCTTTGAAGTCCGACTCTTGTAGACACGGCGCAGCATCATGGATTTGGAACTGCTGCAGCATCGACTGGGGTACTTTTTTGGGGATCGCGCCATCCTCATTCAGGCCCTGACCCATACTTCCTACGGCCATGAGAACCATCCGGAAAAGCCTCTCGCGCAGCGAGATAATGAGCGCCTGGAGTTCCTCGGCGACGCCATCCTCGATGTGATCATTTCGGACCTGCTGCTGGAGACCTTCCCGGGCGCTGCCGAGGGCCAGCTCTCCAAGATGCGGGCAGCCGTGGTGAACGAGAAGACTCTCGCCCATGTCGCCAAAGCCATCTACCTGCAGGAAAATCTCCGCCTCGGAAAGGGCGAGCTCCAGACCGGGGGCAACCAGAAGCCGTCGATTCTTTCGAGCGCCTTCGAAGCCATCATTGCCGCGATCTACATCGACGGTGGATTCCATGCCGTGTACCCCGTGGTCCGGCACCTCTTTGCGCCTCTTTTCCAGGACGAAAAAGATCTCATCCTGCTCTATGACCACAAGACCCAGCTCCAGGAGCTCGCGCAGGCCCGCCACCGGGTCACACCGAGCTACCATCTGGTCGGATCCGTCGGCCCGGATCACGCCAAGCGTTTCGAAGTGGAAGTGCGACTCCAGGACCGGGTGCTCGCGCGCGCCGAAGGATCATCGAAGAAGGAAGCCGAGCAGAACGCTGCCCGGGCGGCGATTGAACTTCTCCAGTAACAGAACATGCAGGACCAAATGACCGAAAGAAAATCAGGCCTCGTGGCCATTGCCGGAAGGCCGAATGCCGGTAAATCAACGCTGCTCAATGGAATTCTCGGAAGCGCCGTCTCGATCGTCACGCCGAAGGCGCAGACCACGCGCGAACGCGTGCTCGGCATCCTGACGGAAGAGCGCGGCCAGATCGTCTTCGTGGACACTCCAGGAATCCACTCCGCGAAAAAAGGTGGATTCAATGAATTCATGGTGAGCGAAGCAGCCGAAGCGCTCGAGGGCCCGAACGTCATCTGGTACCTCGTCGACCCGGATTCGGCGATGGAACACGAAAAGACCGTCATCGACCTCCTCGATCAGCGCGCCGACCGCGCTACTCCGATCTGGATCCTGCTCAACAAGTCGGATCTCGGCCGTGACGTGGTTCCACTCGGCGAAGCGATCCGCACGAAGCTCGTCGAGCTCGGGTTTCGTTCACCGCTCGTGTTCGTGATTTCCGGTCGACGAAAAAAGGGCACCGAGGAGCTCCTTTCGGAGACCTGGAAGATGCTTCCCGAAGGACCGTTCCTGTTTCCGGATGAAGATCAGATCTCCGATCGTCCGCTGAGATTCTTTGTCGGCGAAAAGATTCGCGAGCAGCTCTTCATGAAGCTCGGCGACGAGGTGCCATACAGCTGCGCCGTCGAAGTCACGAAATACGACGAGAAGGCCAACCCCACGCGCATCGAAGCCACCATCCATGTCGAGCGAGACTCGCAAAAAGGAATGGTCATCGGCGCGGGCGGCAAGAAGATCAAGGAGATCGGCATGGCCGCACGCGCCGAAATCGAGGAGTTTGTGCAAGGCCCGGTCTTTCTCGGACTGCAGGTCAAGGTCCTTCCGAACTGGACGCGCAGCGCCGACACCCTGAAAAAGCTCGGCTATCATCTGCCGCAGTCGCGCAAGGACAAGCGAGGTCACTCATGAGCAGCATGCCCCGGATCCTGATCATGGGTCGCCCCAATGTGGGCAAGAGCACGCTCTTCAACCGGCTTCTCGGACGCAAGCGCGCGCTCGTGCACGACCTTCCGGGCGTGACGCGCGACCGGATCGAGGAAAAGACCGAATGGCCGTGGAAGGGAAGCATGATCCCGGTTCGCCTCATCGACACGGGTGGCCTCGGTGCCGGCCACTTCTCGCGCGAAATCGAGGAACAGGTGGAATCCGGTCTCGCTGATGCGGACATCGTGCTGGTTGTCTTCGACGGCCAGACCGGAATGACGGTGGAAGACCGCGATGTCGTCCGCAAGATGCGAACCTCGGGCCTCACGCAGCAAAAGCCCGTCATCGGCATCGTGAACAAGGTCGATGCCGAACTTCACGAGGAGTTCCAGAACGACTTCTTCCAGGCTGGATTTGATCGGCTGATGACGGTCTCTGCCGAGCACAATCGCGGCATTGACGATCTCAAGAACGAGATCTTCTCGATCTGCCTCGAGAAGGAACATTCGGCCCTGGTCGAAGCGATCGATGAAGATGCGGAGGAGTCGTTTGACGACGAAGACGTCGACCCAGAGGCTCCTGAAGAGGAAGTCCCGTCCGAGCCATCTCTTCCACGCATTGCCATCGTCGGACGACCCAACGTGGGCAAGAGCACGCTCGTCAACGCCATCCTCGGCCAGAAGCGCATGATCACGAGCCCGATGGCCGGCACCACGGTCGACGCGGTCGACAGTCTCGCCGAGATCGATGGCCGTCCGTGCGTGCTCATCGACACGGCGGGCATCCGCCGCAAGAGCCGCACCGATGAAGGCGTGGAAGTCCTGTCCGTGATCCAGGCAAAGAAGGCGCTGGAACGCGCCGATATCGCGCTTCTCGTGCTGGACGGCGAGACCGGCCTCACCGAGCAGGACGAGAAGATCGGCGGAATCATCGAGGAGGTCGGCTGCAGCGTCGTCCTCATCGTGAACAAATGGGATACGCAGGCCTCCAATCCGGATTTCAGCAAGGATGACGCCGCCGAGCGCGTCCGCAAGAAGATGGCCTTCCTGAAGTATGCTCCCGTCATGTTCACGAGCGGACTCAAGCGGCAGGGCCTCCGCGGCATGGGCGACCTGATCGAAGAGATCCTCTCGCAGCGCGCAGTCAAGGTGGCGACCCACGAGTTCACGGAATGGGTTCGCAAGGAAGCCAACGTCCACAACCCGATGAACGCCAAGTTCTACCTCTCGCACCAGGTCAGCCGACATCCGCCGACGTTCGTCTGCCATGTCAGCGATCCCGAGAAGGTCCACTTCAGCCTGAAGCGGCACCTCATCAACGCGCTTCGTGAGCGCTGGGGATACATGGGCACGCCCGTTCGCATGCTGTTCGTTGCGGGCAAAAGCAAGCGCAAGGCGAAGACCACCCAGCAGCTCCAGAAGAAGGCGGCGGAGTCTCGAGACAAGAAGGCCAGGTGGAAGAAGAAGGTCGGCGAGAAGGCGAGTGCCGCCCGAAAATCAGCGCGCCCCGCCGGCAAGTCGGGCACTCGACGCTGATCCGGTTTTTCACCAGGTGAACAGGAATCCGGCAGTCGTCGTGAAGAACTGCCCGGTAAGGTCCTCGATGCCGAGATCGGTCTGGTAGAGCGTCGTGAACGTGTCCGCAAAGTTCACGAAGTGAAGCTTGGAAGCAATGTAAAACGACGAGCTCCGGGGAGTGACGACGAATTCCAGTCCTGCCCCGATGCTGATGCCGACCGATGAGTCGTTGGAAACAACCTCCTCGGCCTGGAACGTGTCGCTCTTGCGAATGCTTCCAAATCCGAGCGTCAGGTAGGGATTCGCGAAAGTGATCGGCGCGGCAAGATTGTAGACAGTAATGTAATATTTGAGGTCAAGCCCCAGCCGAAGCAGCGAAGTGTCGACTCGGCCGCGGGATCCGGCATCCCAATAATGCGACACCAGGTTGACCCCGATCTCGAGCGCGAAATCGAAGTCGAACCAGTACTGCAGCTTCAACTCGACTGCCGGAAAACCACCTTGGTACAGGCTTCCTCGGTTGCCGGTGACCGTCGACATTCCTGCACCCAGGCTCACGCCAAAAAATCTTCCATACTGCAGGAAGCGGGTCGTCGCCTCTTCTTCGTCCTGCTCATTGAATTCGCCGTACTCGGTGTAGGGCGTTCCTTTGAGGTCCTGATCTTCGGGAGATCCCGGCTGATCGGCAGGCGCACTCGAAGCGGCCGGCGTCGCCGCCGCTCCGTCGTCCGCCGAAGCCCATCCTCCGTGCACCACGGCCAGGGCACCGGAGCACGCCAGCGCCGCAAGAAAGGTCGAGGTTCTCACGAACGACTTAGAAGTAGAAATGGATGCCGGCATCAACGAGCGATACTCCAAAGGTTCGGAACGAATAGCCGTCCCCGATCAGGTTGTGCAGGCTGCCTCCGGATTCGAAGGAGAAGCCCAGGCTCTCCAATCCGGGAATGAAGAACTCCGCGCCGATTCCTCCCAGGAACTCCGACCCGGAACGGTCATTGGCGGCCACGATCGCCCCACCGAACGTGAAATAGAAGTTCAGGTTGGTCTCCAGAAAGATGTTCTTGAAGAGCTTCAAGCCAGTGACGGTATTCGTTGGAGTGGCAGTGCTCGTCCCCACCACCGCTTCGAGCGCGATGTCTCGGGTCATGGCGTATTTGACGCTGAATGCCGGAACCCGGCCCGCCACGAAGGTATTCGCGAACTGCGAATTGTAGCCCATGCCGAGCCGCCCCTGAAGGTCGCGGGCCCATGCAGAAGCTGGAGCAGTCGACAGGATCACCAGGGCGAGCAGGAAATGGAGACGACGGCGCATGACCAGCAGCGTAACTGCGACCTAAGATTTTGACAACCCTGCGGGAGTTCTTTACATCTTGGCTATGCAAAGCTCATCCGAAAGCAACCTGATGGATTGGATCGCCCACAACAAGAAGATGATTTTGGGAGGAGTGTCCGCCATCGCCCTGGTCGCACTCGCCATCGGCATCCTCCAGAACCAGATGGAAAAGAAGATCCTGGCTGCCTCCACGGCTTTTCATGAGGCCCAGCAGAAGCTCGAAAAAGAGCTCAAGGTGGCAGGAACCACCCCGATCAGCGACGTGGATCGCCAGCTCTCGGAAACAGTCGGAGCGCTCAGGAAGCTTTCCGTGGACTTCAAAGGAATGCAGGCTGCCTGGGAGGCCCAGTTCCAGCTCGGAGATCTTTATTCCAAGTACGAATCCCGCAGCGGCAAGGCCATTCCTGCCTTCGAAGCGGCGGTTGGCAGTGCGCCTTCGCCTCGCGAAAAAATCTTTGCCTGGTACTCGCTGGCCTACGCCTACGAGCAGCAGGGCAAGTTCGAAGAGGCCATCCAGCAGCTGGACTCCGCGATCAAGCTCGAACAGCCCTATTTCAAGGCTGAACTGTCCCTGAGCCGTGCGCGCCTTCTGGCGCGTTCCGGCAAGGTTGCCGAGGCGGACCAGGCTTTTGAACAGGTCTCCAAGGACTTCGCCAACACCGACCTGGGCCGCAAGGCGGACCAGTGGAAGGTCATGCGGTCTCTCTGATGAAAAAGACCCTCGCGCTTCCGATTCTCACTTTTGCCGTGCTCGCCTCGTCCTGCGCTGGTCCGAACCTGCGCCCCGGATTCCAGGCCGCCCAGCCAGTGTTCCAGCGCGAGTGGACGATTTCAACTCGAACTCGTGAGACGCTGGCGGGTGAGAGGGGAGTGGAGTACTCCAATCCGGTCCTCTGGGAGAATACCCTGCTCTTCGGAACCTCCGAAGCCGGCCTGGTGGCCCTCTACCCGACTCTCGGAGGTCAGGTTCGCTGGGTGCTGCCGATTCGAGGCGGCATTGCCAGCGAGATCGCACGTGAAGGAAATGACCTGTTTTTCGGTGGCGCAGACGGATTCCTCTATTCTGTCAGCGCTGAGACCGGCCGAGTGAACTGGCGCTACGACGTCAAGAATCCAAAAATCTCGAAACCCATCGTCCATTCGGGGCGCCTCTTGTTCACCACGTCCGACGATGTGATCTCCGCCCTGGAAGCAGGAACGGGCCGCTTGCTTTGGAATTATAAGCGAAAGGCGGGGGCTCCAGCCACGATCCACGGTGCCTCGCAACCGTGGACCGATGGAAAGCAGGTGCTTG
The DNA here is from genome assembly GCA_945860415.1 of Bacteriovorax stolpii. GTDB lineage: Bacteria > Bdellovibrionota > UBA1018 > UBA1018 > UBA1018 > CAIOHW01. Next base: position 15,021 of record CAMAQA010000028.1, on the reverse strand, counting down.
CCGGAACGAGCGACGGTTACGTCGTGGTTCTGGGAGCCTCCGACGGACGGCTCCTGAGTGAAAAACGGCTTGCTTCGAAATCCAAGTTCACTGACGTTGATGCAGGCATCATTCAGGACGGGCAGGTTTTCTATGTGCCGTCTTATGACGGCGACCTTTACGCCCTCAGGCGTGGCAATCTCGAAACGCTCTGGCGCATCGACGCCGGTGGAAGCCGCTCCGTTGCGATCGACGGAGACCGTCTGGTACTCGCATCCTCGGACGGCACCATCTACATGCTACAGAAATCTTCAGGAAAGATTCTCTGGAAATTCGCCATGGATGGAGGAACTCCCACAGTTCCACTGGTGACCGACAAGTATGTGATCGTCGGCTCGAGCTATCAATACCTGTACGCCATCGACAAGGCTTCCGGCGAACTTCGCGACCGATGGAACGTCGGTTACGGAAGCGGTTTTCCAGGTGGCATGGCCCTGGATCCGACCAGAAACGTCCTGTATGCGCTTTCCGGAGCAGCCAACCTCTACAGCTTCAAAATCCGCTGACCATCTTGATCCGCTGACACACACAGACTAGGATCCGGCCATGTCAGCAGACACTGGTTCACCGGAGTCCTTGTTTCCCCTTTCGCTGGCCTTTGATGACGTGCTCCTCGAGCCCGGACACAGCGAAATCCTTCCCAATCATTGCAAGGTTGCCACGAAGCTGGGGCCGCTCCAGCTGAACCTGCCGATTCTTTCGGCGGCGATGGATACGGTTACCGAAAGCGACACGGCGATTGCGCTGGCGTTGATGGGCGGAATGGGTGTCCTGCATAAGAACCTGACCATCGAACAGCAGGCCCAGGAAGTTCGCCGCGTCAAGAAGCACCAGCACGCGGTGATTTCACAGCCGGTCACGGTCCATGCCGACCAGAAAGTCGCGGATCTTCGAAAGATCATCGATTCCACCGGAATCACCGGTTTTCCGGTCGTCGACTCACGCGGCGTGCTCGTCGGAATGTGCACGAGCCGCGACGTTCGGTATATCGAAAGCGAGCACCTGCGCATTTCGGAAGTCATGAACGCTCCGGTCAAAAGCCTGCCCTTCGGCGCCACTCGCGAGCAGGCGATGGCCTTTTTTCGCGAGCATCGGATCGAGAAGCTGCCGCTCGTGGACTCCAATGGAGAACTCAAGGGGCTCATCACCTCGCGTGATCTGCGCCAGGCCACTCACCATCCGGATGCCGTGCGCGACGGGCGTGGGTCACTTGGAGTGGCGGCTGCCATCGGCGTGGGCTCGACCGAAGGCTTGGAGCGCGCCAGCGCACTCATCGAAGCCGGCGTCGACTGCCTCGTCGTGGACTCGGCCCATGGGCACAGTGATGGAGTCATGAACACCGTACGGGAGATCAAGAAGCGCTGGCCATCGATCACGGTCATCGGTGGAAACGTCGCGACTCCGGATGGTGCGCTGGCACTCGTCAAAGCAGGGGCGGACATCGTCAAGGTCGGCATTGGTCCGGGCTCGATCTGCACGACGCGTATCGTGAGTGGCGTCGGCGTTCCGCAGTTCACGGCCGTGTGGGAAGTTTCGCGCGCCGTGGCTCGGTACAAGCCGGAAACTGGCGTGATCGCCGATGGCGGCATCCGTTATTCCGGAGACGTCACCAAGGCACTGGCCGCCGGCGCACACGCCGTGATGATCGGCTCGCTCTTTGCCGGAACGGACGAGAGCCCCGGCGAAACGATTTTGTACATGGGTCGCTCCTACAAGCTCTACCGTGGCATGGGTTCGCTCGGCGCGATGAAGAAAGGTGGCAAGGAACGCTACCGCCAGGGCCACGTGCGCGACGACTCGAAGCTCGTTCCTGAAGGCGTCGAAGCGAAGGTGCCGTATCGCGGAACCATTGCACAGGTCGCACATCAGCTCATCGGCGGACTTCGCGCCGGCATGGGATACGTCGGCGCCCGCGATCTCAACGAGCTTCGCGAGAAGGCACGTTTCAGAAGAATCACCACCGGGGGTCTCCGTGAGAGCCACGTCCATGACGTGAGCATCACCGCGGAAGCTCCCAATTACTCGACAGGGCAGGGCGGCGAATGATCGGAATCCTCGACTACGGCTCGCAGTACACGCAGTTGATCGCACGGCAATATCGGCGACTGGGGTACCAGGCCGAAGTCTGGCCGGCATCCACTCGAGCGAGCTGGATTCGAGAACAGCAGGCATCGCGAAAGATTCGCGGGCTGGTTCTCTCCGGTTCTCCGGCAAGCGTCGGCTACGAGCTCCAGCCGGATCCGGAGTTCCTGAATCTTGGGCTTCCGATCCTCGGGCTCTGCTTCGGCTACCACTTTCTGGCAGACGTTCTCGGAGGCAAGGTCGCCTCATCGACGAATCGCGAGTACGGCGCAGCGCGGGTCGAAAAAACTTCGGATGCGGCAAATGACCCGATTCTCGCTGCGATGCCGCGGGAATTCCGAGTCTGGATGAGCCACGGCGATTCGGTCGTGGAAACGCCGCGCGATGCGAAGGTCATCCTGCGCTCGCAGGGAGAGATCGCCGCCTTTTCGATTCCGGGACGCCGAATCTGGGCCTTTCAGTTCCATCCCGAGGTTCATCACAGCGAACACGGCATCGAACTCCTGGCTGCCTTTGCACGCGAAGCCGCAGGCGAGAAGGCCGAGTGGAGCGTGAAGGGGGCCCTCGATCAGACGCTCTCGCGCCTGCGTACCGATCTGGCCGGCGTTCCCGAGGTGCTGTGTGGAGTTTCCGGCGGCGTCGACTCGACGGTGCTTGCGGTGCTGCTCTCGCAGGTCACCCATGTTCGGGCAGTCTTCGTCGATCACGGATTCCAGCGGGCCTATGACCTGCCGGACCTGAAGCGAACCTTCTCAAAGTACCCGAACATTCAGCTCGAAGTGGTCGATGCCACGAAGGAATTCTGGAAGGAGCTCGAGGGAGTTTCGGATCCGGAAACCAAGCGCAAGATCATGGGACGGCTCTTCATCGAGACCTTCCAGAAACACGCCGATTGCCCGTACCTGGGCCAGGGTACGATCTATTCGGACGTCATCGAAAGTGCTGCCGCAGGGTCGGGCGCCTCGCACAATATCAAGAGCCACCACAACGTGGGCGGCCTGCCGAAGGATCTCAAATTCAAGCTCGTCGAACCGCTTCGCGAGTTTTTCAAGGATGAGGTCCGAGAGATCGGCCGACTCCTCGGGCTCGATTCCGAGAGCCTCGATCGGCATCCGTTTCCAGGACCGGGGCTTTGCATCCGATGCGTCGGTCCGCTGACGCCGGCTCGAATTGAAATTCTGCGCAAGGCCGACACCATCCTGCATGACGAGCTGAAGCGCCGTGAACTGTACTCGAAGACTTGGCAGGCCGGATGCATCCTGACTCCGGTTTCCACGGTCGGAGTCATGGGCGACGGACGCACATACGAATCCGTGCTGGCGATCCGTGCGGTCACCAGCGTCGATGCGATGACCGCCGAAGCTTCGGATCTGCCGCTTCAGGATCTCAAAGAGATCGCATCCCGGATCGTGAATGAAGTGCGCGGTGTGAATCGCGTGGTCTATGACCTGACCTCGAAGCCGCCGGCGACCATTGAGTGGGAGTAAAAGGTCGGGCCCACCTTTTGGTTCAGAGCTGCGTCATTAGGTCCGATAATAAATATTATGTTAACTGATGATTCGGGCAAATCTCAGCCACTTCAGGCTGAAGTCGACTAGCGGTCCTGCTTCACGACTTCTCGGAGCTTCGGAAAGACCTTCAGCGCGTTATCATGAAACACGGCCTGCCAGTGCTCTAGAGGAATCGCTCGCTGGATGGCCCTGATGTACGGGCCCATCTGGGCCAGCGGCCAGTCGCTGCCATACAAGACCTTGGACGGATCTTCGACGAGCCCGAAAATCCACCGCACCGGCTTGGTGACATACTCCTCCATGCGCTCCGGACTGACCTGGTTGAGGTCTCCGATGAGGAACGCCGAGACATCCAGATAGACGTTCGGATTCTTGTACGCGATCTCGGCGGCAGTTTCGATCCAGGGGTTTCCGCAATGAGCGATCACGAACGTCACGTCGCGATGGGCCACCGAGACCTCATCGAGGATCATCGGTTCGGCGAACTTCAACAGCGCATCGCGGTCGTACGTATCGCCGGTATGGAACACGACCGGAACTCGGTGTTTTTTGGCAAGCTGATAGGCCGGCGCATAGACCGGATCGGTGGCGTACTTCGGAATATAGCCGAGATAGATCTTGATGCAGGAGAACTTTCCGGACGCCAGTTCAGCATCGAGAAGCTGATGTTCTGTTTTCCCGAACTTCGCGCCGATGCCAAAGCAATGGATGACGCCCGACGAGCGCAGGTCCTCGTATCCACGAGAGCCGTTGTCTCCGGTGTGCGCCACGGCCCCGACGACTCCATTGGCATTCATCTCGGCAAAAAATGCCTGCCGGCGATCATCGGATTTGAATCGCGTGTGAACGTGGGCATCGATGATCTTGAGCGGCCTCACGGGAGCGAGAGATGCGGTGGTGCAACCCGAGGCGAAAACGAGCGCAAACAAAGCCAGGCCGCGGCGAAAAAATTTTCGTTTCGAGAGATGGAGAATGGAAGCCATGATCCAGATCATCCCGCTCCAGAGGTGGACTTGCGACCAGAAATTTCGGGTCGACTCCTCGACGCTGACCTGAAACGCGTAACCGGAAACGATCATCGGCGCAGCTAGTCCGACCAGCACCAGGCCGGAGCCACGTTTCCGGGTTCCAGCGGGATTGCTCCGCCACTTTCGCAGCTGCCCCTGGACATGGCCGTGCCAGATCCAGCCCACTCCGAAAATCAGCGTGAATGCGAGCAGGACATGCAGCGTCTTCCAGGCCGGCTCGAAAGGATGAATCGGCATGCCGAAGCTCTCAGTTTCCTGCGGCGGAACCGGCGCCAGCCACTTGTAATAGGCGTAAGCCAGTCCAGTCACCGAGGCAGCGAGATTCGAGGAATGAAAGACGATCCTGGAGGTGGGTGTCATGGCACCGCCAGGACAGCATGAACGGCCAGCACCTTCCGCGCACTCACCACGGCGGCCCGCGCCGAAAGCGTTGCTCCGGTGATCATCGGGATGTCGCGCTGAAGTTCGAGAGCCGGACTCAGGCGCTTGGCTGCGAACATGCCGAACCACTTGTCCTTCGGCACGTAATCTTCGGGCTCATCAAACGACAGCACCTCGACCCGCTCGAGCGCCCCACCCGACTGCACGACAATCGCGAGCGTCTCACCCTGCGTGCGCACCCGGTGCGAATCGAAGTAGACGAAGCGGTCATCGCGTCCCCCGCAGATCAGACGATACCTGACCCAGAGCCCGCTGAGCGCCTTCATCTCGTCAACCGGCCGATTCCAGCCTGACATGATCTTTCTCTTCTGATCATCGGTCAGGTAGTGGGTTTCCTTGTCGCGGCGGCAGGCCTCTCGTGATTTACCAGAATCATCAGAGACGCTCATTCGTTCCAGGAATTCCGGAACCGTCAGGTAGACCTTGGCCCATGCCGCAGAAGCCGGAACGACCGCCGGGATGAAACAGGCTATGATGATGGGGCGAAAAAAACTGCGCACGAAATCCTGTCCTCAGAAGATGAAGCCGAGCCCCAGATTGAACTGGTCGATCGCGGTTCCGGCACCGTTCGAGAAATTCTGGTAATCCGCTGTCACCACCACTTGGTCGACCGGCTTGTATTGAACTCCCGTCGTCAGACTCTTTTGAAAGTTCGCTGGATTGGCAGAGTAACCGGCAGGCACTCGAGCCTGGGTGTTCCACTGTTCATAACGAACAAAGGGAGTGAGCATCACATCCAAACCAAGCGATGCGAGCTGGTAGCCGAGCTGTCCGTAAAATCCGTATTGGCGCGAGCCGACGCTATCTGATCCGGTGAGTGCCGGAAGGCGCGCAGCATTCAGCTGCGCGACGTTGCCAATCCACGTCATCGCACCCAGCGCACGGAACTCCACTCCCGAGCGCCTCACTTCGGCATGAAGCTCCGCAATGCGAGTGGGAACATCAGGCGTCGACTCCTTGGTTTGATCCTGTCCGGAATCTCCGAGGTACACGGCACCTCCGATCGTCGATCCGACCTGGGGCGAATAATCCACTCGCGTCACCCAGGCCCAGTCCTCGGCCACGGATCGCGAGCCGTTCTGGCGACCATCGCGGATGCCTGAAGAGGTAAAGCCATCATTCGAGCACCCGTTGCCGTCCTTGCGGCAACTGCCCGCATCAAATGACGTGACGAGGTAGGAACGGTAGGTGATCGATCCCAGATCTCCAAAGACCCCGACGCCGTTCTCGCGCCAGGTGGTCGGAAGAATCACGCGCTCGATGTCCGGGCGGCGTACGCCCAGGAAAATCGTCGGCTCATGAAGCTCGTTCACAAAACCCATCGGAATCAGCAGATTTCCAGCACGAACATTCACTTCGGGCCGAAGCAGAAAGTCGAGGTAGGCGAACTCCACCCCCCAGGCGCCCCCCTGCCCTTCGCGATTTCCGGAGCTTGCGGCATACTCGAATTCGATCTCGCTGTTGAAGATCACGCGGTCCGAAAACTTGTAACCAAGATACATCACGAGTCGCTGAAGATTGGACTGATCCGACTTGCCCGAGCTTCCGCCAGAGTCCTTGCTTGCCGCAAAATCGTAGTACTGGATCTCGCCGTAGCCACCGATCGAGACGCCCTGCTTCGCGCGATAGACCTTGGACGCCGCCGGACCGAGGCCGTACTGGGTCTGGTCGGCACGGGCCGCCACTTCGCCGAGCTTGAGCGCTTCGACTTCTCCCGCAAGCAGGTCGATTCGGCGGAGGAGCTCGTCAGTCGAAGGGGGCGCCGTCTCCGCGTGAGCGGCGCCCGCCAATGCAGACAGAACTGCCGCAGTGAGGATCATCAATGAAGTGCGCTTCATGCTCGTTTTCCTTTTTGCTGTTTGAAACTGCATTTTCCGATCAAGACGTGGCGGTGGCCGACCAGTGAAAACCCCTGGTTGCTCGCTGTCTGCTCTTGAAGGCTTTCCAGCGCTTCGTCGTGAAATTCGAAGACTTCTCCGCAATCGGTGCAGAGGATGTGGTCGTGGTGCTCGTCGTCGGCGATCTCGTAGACCGTACGCCCGCTCGCGGACTGATGAGATTCCTCAAGGATTCCTGCATCACAGAGCAGGCGAATGGCCCGGTACACGGTTGCCTCGCCTACTCCCGGATCGCGCTTCTTCACGGCCGAAACAATGTCGCGCGATTCGAGGTGCAGGCCCGAGAGCAGGATCGACTCCGCCACTTTCCAGCGGGGCTCCGTAAATCGAAGCTGCCGCTCGCGAAGGTAGGCCTCCAGACGCGACCGGATCGCCTCGAGATCTTCGCTGCCGAGCTTTCTGCGTGCGGGCGCCTCGCGACCGCACTTCAATAGCCGACTCATTCGTACTCCTCGTTCAGCGCCCGCATGAATGCGGCGAGTGGGCCTACATCGCGGCCATCGAGAAAAACTTTCAGCATTTCAGGATCGGCGTTCCGCATTCGTCCGTCTCGCGCGAGATTCGACATGATGGCGTAGAACAGGGTGGCGCTCTCGATCGTCGGACGAGATCCATTGTGCAGGTACGGCGCGCTGTGGCCGAGATTGCGAACGGTGGGCGTCTTGAATGCCGCAATGGCGGCATCTTGGACCGCCTGCTCGGACGGAGCAGAGCTACATCCCGGAACCACCTGGCAAATCCAGCCGAAAAGAGGCCCTCTCACCCCCGGTTGCAACTGATTCCAGGCTCCAAGGTCCACTGCCCGAGTGTTCTGGTAGGACGGAAGTGCCGCAAAATCAGCAAGCCGCGAGGAGTCCATCTGGAGACGCTCGACCAGTGAAGGAATCGCCATTCGAAGAAAGCCCCCCCTTCCATGGATCGCGTCGTATTCTTCCTGGCTGACACCGGTATTCCTGAACGTGAAGTCGGTAAAAGCCGGCGGTGTATGGCAGCTGGCACAGTTGCCGATTCCGCGAAGGTGGGCAAAATCGCGGATCGAACCACGAGGCCCGGACTTCAGGAAAATTTTCATGCCCTGAAGCTCTGTTGGGCCGAACCGAAAGTCCTGCTCGTGCCTGCGCATCCGGCCTTCGTCGACCCACTCGGGATTTGAGAGTCGCTCGACCGACTCGAGGAGCCTCAGGGTATATGCCGCACCGGTTTCACCCGGATTCGGGCGTTGAGGCAGGCGGTTCCGCGCCAGGAAGCGATCATACGGGCTTCCTGAAAACTGCCCCTCGTCGTCCTTCTCAAACTCGAGGCTGCGCATGTAGTCCGATATCAGATCTGCGACAGCGTCCAGTATCTGCGAGTCAGACGCCAGGAGGAGCGAAAGACCAAAGGTCTCCTCGTCGTCCGCGAATTCACGCCTGACGACCGTTGCAATGTGCGCCACGACAATCGACTTTTCATGGGCAAGCCACCCTAGGTTGCGTCCCGTGAGGCCTGCGCGAACAAGGTCTTCAGGAGAGGCGAATTCACCATCGTAATGCAGCAGGTTCGGACGTTCGGATGACTCATTGAAAAACAGGTCGATCATGCTGGGGCTGTTGCGAAGCGTGATCTGCTGCTGGTCTTCTCGGCGAGCGGGCACGGGGCTGCGCGACTCCGAATCGGCATATCCGCGCTTCTGCTCAGGAAGGTGATGGCAGGTGGCGCAGCTCCAGAGCTGGGGACCGCGAACTCCCCTGGGCGATGCGTTGGCGAAGTGCGGCTGCGAGAATCGACCTTCCTTGAACAGCCTTTCACCGAGCTCCACGCGCGGAGAATCATCGGCTCGAGCCGCCACCGTCACGAAAGTCGAGACAGAGGGCCACGTCAGGAGGAAGACAGAGAACGGAAGAATGGGCATGCGCATCGAAGAAGGTCCCGGCGCCCGAGAACGCCTTATTGATTTGGTTTCTCAATAAGCTCGAGGCCAGATGCTGTCAAGAAAAGTTCCTGCGCCGGTCGAAATCTTCAGTTTTCAACGGGTTCTGGGCCGATCCAGAGCACCTCGGAAGGCGCGTCCGTCCAGCGCTCACGAAGGCCACTACTGGCCGTGATTCGCCCCGTGCGTTCGACCCAGATCCACTGAAGGCCGGAGAACTCGGGCTTCGATGAAACGCGCTTCCACCACTCCTGAGCCCTGAAGGGACCCATCACTGCCAGCGCAGTGGCTGCAATATCGGCACCCAGCGCGGAAGGATGAATGACCGTAGCGGATCCTTCGTCAGGGATGATTCGACCGGAGCGAGGATCCAAAAGGTGACCAGGATTCTCCGCTTGCCCGGAGGTTGCGATCGACTCGTTCTGAATCCATAGCCGTCCCATTTCGGAAGAACGCTTCAGAGGATGAGCAATCGCCACCAGCCTGCGACCCGCCCCCCGGTGAAGGATTTGCCCCCCGAAATTCAACGACCACTCTTGAGGAGCCCTGCCGTCTACAAGCACTGCTTCGGCAGCAAGATCAAGTGCGAGGCCCTTGCCGAAGCCGCCCTCCTCCCACACCCAGTCCGGGTCGGAGGGCTGGCGTGGAATCCGCTTGTGGCGACTCAGGCGCGCCAGGGCTGCGGCATCGACTTTTCCTTCACGGATTCGAGAAGCGAGGATCCACTTGCCGAGGCCGGCGTGAAAGGCCCCCTCCAGCCGAGAGCTCCAGAGCAGGACGTTTTCCAGATGCCGAGACAGCACGGAGTGCTTCCAGTGGATTTGGCCTGCATTGATTCGCGCCAGCTCCGTATCCGTTCTCCACGTCGAGAGCAGGAGCTCGGAGTCGCTAATGGACTGAAAGAGCAGCCCGGACGCACGCAGGCTTTCCTCACCGGCCGGACCCTCGTAGTCGAGCCAGGTTCCCATGGCAAACACACGCCTCTCCATCTGCGCCTGAGGCTGCCGAGGAGTCGTGGCACACCCGGCAAGGATCACTGCCAGGGCCGAGATCAGCAGTCTCGACGAGGCTTTTTCAAACGCTCGAAGCATCCAGCTCCTCCGGACTCCAGAGCACGCGCCCTTCCATGCCGCCAGACACCATCAGGTTGTGACCTGTGATGTGTCCGCTGAGTGCAGGGTCGGCAAGAAACACCGCGGCTTTGGCCACATCCTCCGGCCGCACGAGGCGGCGAAGTGGCTTGGTTTGGAGTGATCTTCCGATGGCGGCAGGATTCGACAGGAATTCTCGAGCCATGGGCGTGAGCGTCCAGGATGGCGACACCATGTTGATGCGTCCTGACCGACAGATCCGCGCAATCTCGTTTTTTGCCGAGAGCATCAGCCCCTTGAGCGCGGCTTTGGAAGCCGAGTAATCGGCATGCAGCGCTTCACCGAACTCGCCGGCAGTCGACCCCAGGAGCACGACCGAGCACTCACTGGACCCGCACTGCTGCTGAACCTTCAGAAAGTGCTTCAAGCACAGGAAGGCCGAGCGGGTGTTGTTCTGGAAGGTACGATCCCACTGCTCGAGCGAGAGCTCGTGGATACCGCAGCTCCGACTTTCATATTTGCCGGCGTTCGCCACCAGTGTATGGAATGCCGCCCCGTTGAACATCGCTGCAACTTCGGTTTCCAGCGACAAATCAGCTCGGTGAAGGCTGGTTCGACCCGGTGCTAGTGCCGCCAGACGCCTCGCTTCGGCCTCGTCGCCTCTCCACTGGATTCCGACGAACCAGCCTCGATCGAGGAATTCTTCAACCAGCGTGCGGCCGATTCCTCCTGTTGCTCCGGTGATCAGTACGCGTCTCATGCCCTGAAGTGTGCTGCTGCAGCGACCAGCGGGCAAGAGAGATCAGCAGGACTCAATGGAGGAATCGCAGGAGGGATTGTCCATTCCTGAGCTGGAAGAGTCTGCTCCGGAGCTCGTAGGCTCTTCATTGGTGCTTGCATCGCAGGAGGACGGATACTCGCCACAAGGCTCGTTCGAAGGCTCGTTCGAAGGCTCGTTCGAAGGCTCGTTCGAAGGCACTGGAGGCGGAACCGATGGTGATGGAGTCGGACACTCCTGCCCAATCGTTCTGCAATCCGCTTCGCAGCTCTCGCACGTTTCACCGGAGCCCGATTGGCAGATCCCATCTCCACAAACACACGGTCCGCAATCGGCGCAGCTCTCGCAATCCTCGCCTGCCTCGCACCGATTATTGCCGCACATCGGGTTGCAGCCGTTCAAATTCGGAGAGCCACAGTCCGCGGAACAGGAGCAGTGCTCGCCATCGTCGCACCTTCCGTCGCCACACTCCGGGCCGCCGGTATCCGTAGGATCCGGATCCGGATCCGGATCTGGATTCACGATGCAGACTGGAATGGGACTGCCGCAACTCACCGAGCCTAAGCCCTTGACGCAGTTCCAGCTGCCGATTCCCGCCGGCGTGAAGACAACATTCTGGACGCTCCCCTGAGTGCACATCTGCCCGTGAGCGATGGGTATGACGATTCCGGCCTGGATCAGGATCGGTTGGATGCACGTGATCGTCCCGCATTGGGGGGGCGCCGTTGTCGTATTCGGTCTGGTGAACTTGAGGGCGACCACCTGAGAGTTCCGGAGCGCATCGCTGGACTCGGGACGAGCCTCGATCAAGCACGATCGAGGATTGCCGTTGTCGCAGTTGCAGTGCCACTGCATGCCGGATTCCGAAGCCCAGGAAGGCGTCAGAACGGCAGCACAGGAAGCGTCGGGGACGGTGAGCGATTTCTTGCGGGCGAAATTGGCAAGATCGGAGGAGTCCTGCCCCCGAATGGTAGACTTCAACGAGCCCCGAACGAGCGACGACTGAATCTGAACCGTGACCACCGAAACTCCGATGACCCCGGCAGCCACCATGGCAGCGAGAATCGGGCTGGCGATTCCCTTCTTGCCCCGAAGGGCCTTTGGTAGGTTCAGGAAAAACTTCCCCATTCATCCCAGAATATCAGACGCCCTCGTCTTGACCAGCAGCCAGTGACCACCCAAACTAACAGGATGTACCTCCCTCGACCGGATCATCGGCAAGATGCCGGAATCAGCCTGCTCGGAAGCATGCTGATCCTGGCCACGCTCGGCCTCGGTGTGGCGCTCCTGACACGCCAGAACATCTTCGGGGCGAGGATCAAGGCGGCAGTCGAAAATCGCATGATCGCCTCGGTGGTTGCCGACAGTGTGATGAACGCCATCGCCACAATGCCCGACTCCACTCTGTGCGCGGTCGTCCAGGGAAAAGACGGCAGTACCGTTTACAACAGCGCCACTTCCGGGCTGGGGTGGCTCTCCAACTGGGAAATTCCGGGAAGGATCCGGAACATTCGACTTCGACTTCAGGCCTATGATCTGAGCACCGGTGCGACACCCACATTGAGCGAGAAATCATTTCCGAACTCCTGTGCCGTAACCAATCCGCTCGCGAACACGCCCTACCAGATGCACGCCGAAGTCGATTTTACTCGCAACGGCGGCGAGACCTGGGAGGTCTTTGACCAGGCCGAAAAATGGGTGCCTGCACCATGAGTCGCTATCCTCGGACATCTATCGCCGGCATGACTTTGGTGGAGCTTCTGGTGACGATCGGCGTTTCGTCGATTGCCATGATCATCTTCTTCTCGAGCACGCTGGTCTTCCAAAAGCAGCAGAAAGGGCAGATCGACGCCGTCGAGGGCTCGGCAGAGACCATGAGCTTTCTTCAGACACTCAAGAAGGATCTTTCCGTTTCAGAAAGCTTCTCGGTTTCAGGCACCACACTGAGGCTCAAACAGCCGCTTTCGAATGGCACGACAGCCAGCATCGACTATGTGATCCAGCCGAACCAGAACTGCAGCGGCGCACTTCGGAAGGACTTCACGTGTACCCGAATCCTTCGTTCGCAGGGCGGCTCTCAGCAGCTGCTGGCGCAGCTCGTGAGCTTCGAGTGGTGTGCTTCGCCTTCAACAAACCCAACGGCTCCCGAGATTGGCCCCGACTGTGGTGCACTCGCTCCATCCGTTGTGCCTCGCCCTGCGAATGGAAAAACTGCGCCAAGACGCTTCTTCGGCCGAATCAGCATTCCGCAAAGCGGAACCACGAGAAACCAGGTGATTCCGTTCCTTTTTACGCTGGAGGGAATGCCCTGGGGTTCAGGAAACGGACAGCTCGTCGGCCGACCTCCTCAGACATGATAGGATCAAGGATGATGAGCACTCGATCATTCCACTTATTGGTGACCAGCATACTTCTCATGAGCCTGACGGGCTGCCAGAGAATCGCGGACCGCTACATCGAAGACTACCTGCAGCGGCGAGAGGCTGCGGCCAGACCCGCCCGTGTCGATGCGCCGAAACGCCCCTCATCCGAACAGCTTCTGGAGCGCTTCACCCAGGACCTCAAAAGGCCTGTCAGCGTGCCTCTGGATTCATCGCCCACGCTGGGCTCATCGTCGAGCCCGAGGGCTCTCGTGGCATTCCTGGATTTTCAGTGCCCATTCTCGAAAAAACTCCTTCCCACTCTCAGCTCCCTGGTGAAAACCGAGCCCGCGACATACCGACTCGTGTTCAAGCATCTGCCTTTGGCAAGCCACCCTCGCGCAGCAGCGGCGGCACTCGCTGCAATTGCCGCCCAAAATCAGGGCAAATTCTGGGAAATGGCCGAGCTGCTCTTTGATGGCCAGGACAACCTGACGGAAGAAAACTTTCTGGAGTGGGCTGGAAGACTGGGCCTCGACAAGAAACGCTTCGCTGCGGACATGAAGTCTCCACTCACGGCCGCCAAGCTTTCCATCGATAAAAAGGTGGCTGAATCGCTCGGTATCCGAAGCACTCCGGTGACGTTCGTGGACGGCGCACCGATTCGAGGCGCACTTCCGCCGGAAGCTCTGGCGAGGTACCTGGTGCAGGATCGGCAGACGCCGGAAAAATAGTCATAAACTGGCCCACTACCGTGGGCCTGTCGGCGTGAGCATCCGGTTGTGATAGTTCACGTACAGCGACAGATGGTCGATCAGTCCCTGCTTCGTCTTTGTCGTGCACCAGGTCCTTCGGAATAACCGGTTGAGGTTCGCTCGAAGCATCGCACAGGTGTGGTTCAGAGAAAAAAGCGGGTCGAATCCGATCTTCTTGAGTTCCCCCTGGCCGGCGATGCACCCGCGTCGCCCAGGCGTCGTTCGATGACTGGCCTCAGGGTGATGCCTGTGGAGATGTCTCGGATAGTGAGGGTTCTTGTCCGATAACCAGACGGCCGTGGGCGACACCACGGGCTTCAGTTTCTCGAAAAGCGTGTTCCAACCCTCCGACCGTCGATCCTCGCGGGGACCGTATTTTCGAAGCGCCACTCGACTCAAGTGTCCCTTGGCGGGCATTGCGGAGACCTGAAACCCGAGGATTTTTCGGCACTTGGGCTCCACCGCCAGCGCAACGCTCAGGGGCTTGCACTTCGTGTGTTCGCTCGTCTCCAGGTCATCAAACTGAACCGACGTCAACGGTCTCGTCTCAAGGGTCTTGAGCCACTGCTCGTGCTCGCTCCGAGCCTGTTGGGCCAGGAAGCGGAACTTTCGCACGACCGTTTTTCGGTTCACGCGAAGAAGAATTGCTGCGCGCCGCTGCGAGACGCCCGAGTTGAGCAGCAGCTCCAGCGGATGGTTGAGCTTTCGTTTCTTCTGTCTGTAACAGGAAAACAGCGTTCCCGAGGAGAAGGATTTTCCACACTCACGGCATCGGTACCGCGAGATCCGCTGGCCATCGGAGCGGCGAAAATAGGTTCCTTTTCGGACGAGACCTTTGGTTTTCGGACTAGAATTTCTGGTGGAACACTCAGGATCTGGGCATTGGCGTTTCATGTGAACGCCAACACTTCAATTTCCGAACCGAATGCGACCGCTACGACTGATGGGAGGGCCCACGGAAGTGGGCCAGTTTAAAATAATGCTTCTACCGGGTTCCGTGTGGGTAGAGGCTGAGACCTCCGCAATGGAAAAGAATCGCAGCCCGGTAGTTCTCGAAATTGCGAAAGCCCCGGGCGTTGGCCTTGATGAGCTGGATCTTCGAGTTCATCCCCTCGGCCACGGCGTTAGT
>CAMAQA010000027.1 GCA_945860415.1 Bacteriovorax stolpii | reverse complement strand
AAAAGAATCTTTGACCAAATGGGGCTGATCTCACTTCTGACAGAGAATTGTCGCGCCCAGAGGGCGACTTGAACCGCCGGATACGGAACCGTACGTCCGGTGGTGTGGGAGGACGGGGCGGCTACTGTGCCGCCCCTCCTACCCGATTCTGGGGTCGTTTAGAGGCCTTCCATTTGAGGTTTGTGCATGGGGGCTCCGTTGAGGTGGGCTTCGGGGCTGTCGTTTTTTTTGGGTTTGTTACACTGGATTCATGAATGGCAATCGCCCTCGGATGAGCTGGGTTGCGGGACTACTCGTTTTAGCATCGGCAGTGGTTGCGGCCGCTTCATCTGAAGACCCTCAAGGTCATCGGGGGGCCGGGCCTGGTGGAGTGGAGATCCAATTTTCCAATCCTGAGCTCACGATGTCAGGCTCTCTGGGAGGCTGTGGACAGGCTTGCCTTTACGGAAGGGCCAACGACGTCCTGACGCTTCAGACGGAGTACATGAGTCAGCTCTCGATGCGACTCATTGGTGCCCGGCAGTCGCTTGATCCAGAGAGCCTGGCGACCGAGGAGCATCGTCGGGCGTCCCTCGATGTTCTGAAGAGGAACCTCAAGGTTTACTGCAGGGCGCAAAATATTTCGTTCGACAAGATTCCTGCGGATAAAGGGTGGAATCGAGATGGTGATCGCTGCCTGGGGAGCTATCTTCGTGCGATGGCTCGCGCCATGGAAACCAATGGATCGGTGTTGCTCAAAAATTATAGGACGATGCTCGAGCTCACTGGTCCGGCTGCCCTTCGGGACCCCAAGGGGCTCCAGATGCCGCGCAATACGGAGAAGCTTCTTAAGAATCCGTCGCTTCTTCGGTCGAAGAATCTGACGCTCTATCCGGATTTTCCATTCCACCCGGCGCTGGAAGCGATCGATCCCGTGGTGAAAAGGCTGGGGCAAATTGCTCAGCGTAAAATTGACGAAAGGGCCTCGAGTTATTCCGGCAAAACGGATCAGCAGCGGGCGGATGCCGACGAGGCCCTCGTGAAATGGTGGAACAGCATTCCAAAATGTCCTTCTCGGGATGAGTACGCCAAAGTCGAATTCGTGGAGCGCTATCCCAGTCAGCCCACTGGAGAAAAGCTACCGCGTGTGGTGACGGATCCAAAAACAGGGACAATTGTTCCAGATGTGCCGGCATTCGAGGCGGCCCGTGCCCGATGCGAAGAGGAGAAAAAGCAGGCATTCCGAGAGATTCCATTGGAGATTCCATCGGAGGTTCTGGGTGATGTCGTCACCGAAGAAAAACGCGATGCATTCAACAGGGCGCGGGACTCAATGGTTCGTGCCATCGATAAGAAATTTAAGGAAAAGAAAGGCCGTGAATTCACGGAGTATACTGTAAGGCTATTTGTTGACCGGAGCTCAAAAGGGCCGGGCACGTCTCCGGAAGAGGAAAGAGACCTCTCAGAGATCATCGTTGAAATTCGGAAGTACGCTGATTTCTACTTCCACGGTAATGCTGGGAGGTGACGCCCTGGTGGTCGTGGCGGGCGCTTTAAATCAATGAAATCCAAACAATGACGCGCGCCGCTCCGGCAGGTAGCGGTCGCTTGGATTTGTTCTTGTACCAGGTGAACGGACTCGTGGGGTAGGGACCCTCGGATTCTGAATCCGGAGCGGACATTGCGGGCGCACCCTTCTGATCGACCAATGTGGCGAGCTGTTCTCTCAGGCGTTCGATATTTTCCGTAGGAACGAACGCATCGAACTGGATTCCGCCCGGAGCCGCAAACCCGTTCATGAAGCGCGAGCTGGGGAGTGCCCGAGCATCCATCAGGCTTCGATGAATTCTGGCTCGCATTTCTTGCGGACTGTCGGACCTGAGGATGAATCGCCAGACCTGGGGCGCAGAGGCCTTTTTCATGGTTCCATCCTGGAGCGATGCTTCGACCAGGTTGCCGCCCGCATCCTCATCCTCATCGACGTCTTCACTGATGAACTCGTCGATCGACTCCTCGCTGGTCAGAGGCGTCTGGCCGGTGATTGGGAGCTCGGCGAAGTTGCTCGAATCCAGTCGCTGCTGGATCCGCTGCTCGTAGAAGCTGCGAATTTTCGGCAGTGCTCCGAGCAACGCCAGGCCAGCGACAATTGCGGCACCCACAGAGGCGGTGCGAGGAGATTTCAAGATCGACTGGAGGGACGCCTTCCAGACTTTGAAGAGGGGCGAGGCGGAAGTCAGAGCCAGGCGTGGTGCCTGCGACTCGAGCTCATGCTGCAATTCGCTGGGCGTGGGCGTGCGGGGAAGCGATCGCAGCGACTCCAGGATCAGGCGGTAGTGCTGGTGCCTCTCGGAGCACTCTCGGCACTCGACCAGATGGTCATCAGCGCGTCGTTTCATTCCGGGCGCAAGTGAGCCGTCGAGGTACTCGGCCGCAAGGTTGCTCCAGTCGAAACAGCTCAGGTCCGATCCCATAACCATTCCTCGAGAGATCTCAGGGCCTGCTGGTGCTTGATTCTAAGAGAGCCCTCCGGCATGCGGAGCGAGGACGCCACTTCCGCATAAGGAAGGCCGTACTTGTCGCGGAGCAGGAGCAGTATCTGATCCTGGACATTCAGCTTGTGAAGGTAGGAGTCGAACTGACGAAGACGAGCCGGGATGTTCAGGTTCGCATCCAGCATCACCTGCTCGGAGGGGCTCAGGGCGCGGCCATGCTTTTCATGTGAGCGGACCAGCAGCTCGATCGCGCTCTGAAGGACCCATGCCCGGGAATGCTTCTGAAATTCGGATTTGCCGTCGCCGATTTCGCGGTCCAGCTGTCGCCAGAGCTGTAGGTAGAGAGCTCGCGCGCCCTTGTGGTTCCAGAGCACCGAATAGAAGAGGTCGTACACGAGGTCGCCGAAATTCCGATTCAGCTCCGCGGATGCGAGTGAGCGTCGCGCCGTGGGGCGCGCGGGGGGCTTCTGTTTGCTTTTTGGCCAGATCTTGCGCACGGAGTCTTCATTCTCCTACGAGGTGCGATGGCAGTCCACGAGGGAACGCGATCCGACGATCAGCGGGATTTTTTTGGCGGTGGACGCCGGTCATCCCGGAGCAGCGGTTCGGTGTCGCCTTCAGGGCCGGAGTTTCCGAGCTTCAGGTACAATTTCCATCGTTCGGGAGTAAGCGAAATGCCGATCTGCATGCTGGCCGAGGGCAGCCAATCAGGGCGCTTCGGCTTTCGGATCAGGTGCATCTGCGACTGGGCCGGAGTGCGACCGCCTTTGCGCTGGTTGCAGGGCTTGCAGGCCGTGACGATATTCTCCCACGACTTTCCTCCGCCCTGGACGACCGGAAGAACGTGATCCAGCGTGAGCTGGGTCTTTGGAAATTTACTGCCGCAGTACTGGCAGACGTACTGGTCGCGAATAAACACATTCAATCGCGAGAAGCGGATGACCTGCTTCTTTCGAGTCAATGGAACGTAGGTGAGAAGTCGCAGGACGGCGGGCACCCGGATGGTCAGGCGTACTGTCCGTACCTCCTGATCACTCTCTTCAATGACCTCCACTTTTCCTTGGAACAAAAGCTGGAGGGCTCGTTGCCACGAGACGATGTGGAGGGGCTCGAAGGATGCGTTCAGGACGAGGGCATGTCCCATGGAACTAGTATAAATAAATACCCCGGAATGCTGCAATCCCGCTCCAGTGGCCGCTCGCGACATGTTAAGAGATTGGACATCATGACGATCAGGCGGCGGTTGCAGGGAGTCACGTTTTTGGCGTTCGGTTTCATGCTGATGATGCACGGGAGTGCGTGCACCCAGCGCGATCGCGCACCATCAGTGCCAGAGGGCGGTTCCGGCACTGCGAAGTCTGAGCTCGCTGTGGCCCCCGGTATTTCGCTTGAGTCTCTGGGGGGCAAGAGGGTCGAGCTGGCCTCGTTTCGTGGCAAACCGGTCCTGATCCATTTCTGGGCAAGCTGGTGTCCTCCCTGTATTCCCGAACTGCCCCATGTCATCAGTTTTGCTGCAAAAATGCAGGCAAAAGGCTGGACGGTGCTTGCCATTTCGACGGATGCCGACTGGCAGAAGGTGAAGGCCGCCCTGCCGACTGGAGATGCGCTCCCGCCGAACTTTGTCGTCCTGCTGGACGCGAGTTCGCGGGTTGCGGAAGCTTTTGGCAGCTTCATGTACCCGGAGAGCTACTGGGTTAACGCGGAAGGTCGAATCCAGAAGAAGTGGGTCGGCCCGCAGGACTGGGATTCCCTGTCGGAGCTCCTTCCTGGTTCGGGCTGAGTGCGGAATCGGGCCGGTCCAAGGCATCACTCCGCGGGGTGTCTAAGTGCCTGACATGATAGGATTTTGGACAGTGATGTCAAGAAATTGAACTTCCGGCTCAATTCCTGACTAAAATTATCCGATACAGTTCAGGAGAGGCAATCACCATGATCAATTGGGAAGAACTGCGGCACATTCACGTCATCCGAAAGCTCCAGAGCATGATGTCGCTCTGGTTCCAGACCGACATCTTTTTCGTCGATGAGCGAGGCCAAGTACGGAACTACGATTCGCTCGATAAGAATCGTGACTTCAAGAATCCGCTGAGTGCGGTGCTCCTGCCCCGTGAAAAAGGGCGCGAGCTCATCTTCCAGCATGCTGCCGAGATGAACGAAAAGGTCTTTCGCGGCGATCGTCCCTCGTTTTCCGAGCAGGGTCCTGTCGGTTGCGAACAGGTGGTCGTTTCTCGAATTGCCGTCGACCAGGAGTTTTTGGGGTCGGTGTATGCGTTCTGCTACACCGAGCGCGCCGTGAGCGCAGAGGCTCGCGAACAGGCTAAGGCCACGGCAGTTCAGCTCGGATTCGATCCGGGGCTTTTTGATCAGGCGGTTTCCGGCCTGAAGATCCTGACTGTCGCCGAGAAGAAGTACTTCCACGAGCTCGTGGATCTTGTCGCGCAGGAAATCGTGGCGTTCCACACCGAGATCTCGAAACGAGAGGAGCGCATCAATGCCCTCAATTCGCAGCTGGGCACCCGCTATAGCTACGACTCGATGATCGGCAAGTCGAAGCCGATGCAGGACCTCTACTCGCTTCTCGACAAGATCCGCGCTTCCGAATCGACGGTTTTGATCAACGGCGAGAACGGTACCGGCAAGGAACTCATCGCGCGTGCGATTCACTTCAATTCGGGTCGCAAGGACGGTCAGTTCGTCACGGTGAACTGCTCGGCCTTCAACGAAAACCTGCTCGATAGCGAGCTCTTTGGTCACATCAAGGGCGCATTCACGGGCGCGATCCGAGACAAGAAGGGTCTTTTCGAGGCCGCTGACAAGGGAACCCTGTTCCTCGACGAAATTGGCGACATGTCGCCTACCATGCAGGTGAAGCTCCTGCGCGTCCTCCAGGAGGGGACGCTGATTCCGGTCGGCGGAACCGAGCAGCGCAAGGTCGATGTCCGCGTCGTGGCGGCCACGAATAAGGACCTCAAGGAGATGATCGAGCTCGGTACGTTCCGAGAAGATCTCTACTACCGCATCAACGTCATCAATATCACCGTTCCGGCGTTGCGCGATCGCAAGGAAGACATTCCGGTGCTGGTGGATCACTTCATGGCGCGCGGCTGCAAGGAGAAGGGCATTGAGCTCAAGAGCTTCGCCAAACGCGCGATGGAGAAGATTTACGATTATCCATGGCCGGGCAACATTCGTGAGCTCGAGAACGAGGTCGAGCGCGTGCTGGTGTTGAGCGGAGAAGAGCCTCGGATGCCGGCGGAGCTGCTCTCGCAGCGCATCCGCGACTGGGGCGAAAGCTCGAAGGTCCAGGGCGTGCGCGTGGCGGGCAAGCTCAAGGACGCACTCGAGGAACTCGAGAAGACCATGATCAAGGAAGGCTTGAGGCGGACGAACTGGAACAAGTCCAGGCTCGCCAAGGAACTCGGCATCTCGCGTGCCGGCCTGATCATGAAAGTCGACAAATACGGCCTCGACAAGCGCAAGCTCGCGCGTCAGGGCGCTGCTTAGTTTCGCACGCCCTTCAGGGGGTGTGAATTCGGGCCCTGGGCGGCCCATCGGGCGGGATGGAAGTTGGTTTTACCAACCCATTCCGCCCATTTGATTTTCTAGAACAGGGTCTTACGTGGTTGCCGCTCCCCTCGGAATTGGGGTATTCGGCGACCTATGACTCAGACCAATCAAGATCGCCTTCGGGACCTGGCCGAGCGTGAACGCCTTGCGGAAGCAGGCGGTGGCGCCGACCGAATCGCCAAGCAGCATCAGAGCGGAAAACTGACTGCGCGCGAGCGCATCGACCTGCTCCTGGATCCAGGAAGCTTCGTCGAGCTCGATAAGTTCGTCACCCATCGCTGCACCGATTTCGGCATGCAGGAGCAGAAGATCCTCGGCGACGGAGTGGTCACCGGCTATGGCACGATCGGTGGCCGCAAGGTCTACCTCTACTCGCAGGACTTCACGGTTTTCGGCGGAAGCCTCTCGAGTGCCCATGCATCGAAGATCTGCAAGATCATGGACCTGGCGCTGAGAAGTGGCGTTCCCATGATTGGCCTGAATGACTCGGGCGGCGCGCGTATTCAGGAGGGCGTCGAATCGCTCGGCGGCTACGCCGAAATTTTCTGGCGCAATACCCAGGCTTCGGGCGTGATTCCGCAGATCAGCGTGATCCTCGGTCCGAGCGCGGGCGGCGCAGTCTACAGCCCCGCCATCACGGACTTCATCTTCATGGTCGAATCGAACTCCTACATGTTCGTGACCGGCCCGGATGTCATCAAGACGGTCACTCACGAGGAAGTCACGAAGGAAGCCCTGGGCGGCGCCGAGACGCACTTCGAAAAGAGCGGTGTCGCGCAGTTTGTTCGGCCGGATGAACGTAGCTGTCTGCACACGGTTCGACAGCTGATGGCCTACTTGCCGCTGAATAATCTCGACGAGGCTCCGTTCAAGAACACGCAGGACCCGATCGATCGTCCGTGCTCGCGCATTTCTAAGGTGATGCCGGATTCGCCCAACCAGCCTTATGATGTCCGCGAGATCATCGCAGACGTGGTCGACGATGGAGATTTCCTCGAGGTCGCAGGAGGGTTCGCGGCCAATATTGTCGTGGGGTTCGCCCGGCTCGCAGGAAAATCCGTCGGCATCGTTGGCAACCAGCCGGCCTTCCTCGCCGGTTGCCTGGATATCAATGCGTCGCTGAAGGGCGCACGTTTCGTTCGGTTCTGTGACGCCTTCAATATTCCCATTGTCTCGTTCGTCGACGTGCCGGGGTTCCTGCCAGGCACGTCGCAGGAGTACGGCGGCATCATCAAGCACGGTGCCAAGCTGCTCTATGCCTACGCCGAGGCGACCGTGCCGAAACTCACCGTCATTACCCGCAAGGCCTATGGGGGTGCTTACTGCGTCATGGCATCCAAGCATATCCGTGCCGATTTCAACTTCGCATATCCGACAGCCGAAATTGCGGTCATGGGCCCCGAGGGGGCGATCAACATCCTCTATCGCAAGGAAATCGGCGCTGCGGAAAAGGAAGGCCGGCTTGCGGACGAGCGGAATCGCCTCGCGGACCTCTATCGTTCGACCTTTGCGAATCCTTACAAGGCGGCAGAGCTCGGCTACATTGATGAGGTCATCGCGCCGGAAGAGACCCGTCGCCTGCTGATCCAGGGCCTGAAGATGCTCGAAGGCAAGCGCGAGCGAGGTCCGTCGCGCAAGCACGGAAACATCCCACTGTGAGTGAGAGAGGCGTCCAGATGAAAAATCGCGAACCTGTTCTCATTGCCAATCGTGGTGAAATCGCCATTCGCGTAGCGCGAACCGCAAAGCTCCTGGGCTTTCCGACGGTTGCCGTCTATTCGGAGGCGGACCGTTTTTCGGAGCACGTGAAAGCGTGTGACCAGGCGATCTTCCTCGGGGGATCCGCTCCCGCCGAGAGCTATCTGAACGTGGAAAAGGTCATCGCTGCCGCGAAGAAGACCGGTGCCCGCTTTGTGCATCCCGGCTACGGATTCCTGAGTGAGCGCCCGCATTTCGTCGAGGCCTGTCAGAAGGCGGGACTCGTGTTCGTCGGGCCCTCGGCCGACAGCATGCGGGCCATGGGCGACAAGATTACCGCCCGCAATACGGTCAGCGCCGTCGGTGTGCCGGGCGTGCCCGGCTCCAAGGGCGCCGTGAAATCGCCTGAAGAAGCGATCGAGTTCGGCCGCAAGGTCGGATTTCCGATCCTTCTGAAGGCCACCGCGGGCGGTGGCGGCAAGGGGATGCGCCGCGTGGACACCGAGAAGGAAGTGGCCGCAGCCCTCGAGGGTGCTTCGCGCGAGGCGCTGGGCGCCTTCGGTGACGGCTCGATGTATGTCGAGAAGCTGGTTCTGAAGCCCCACCATGTGGAGATCCAGGTATTCGGCGATGGCAAGGGGGGCGCGATTCATCTTGGTGAGCGCGAGTGCTCGATCCAGCGTCGCCACCAGAAGGTCTGGGAAGAATCGCCTTCGCCGATTCTCGAGCGCTTTCCGGCGACTCGCGAAAAGATGTGCGATGCAGCCGTGCGAATCGCTTCGCACGTGAAGTATGCGGGTGCGGGCACGTTCGAGTTCATCGTGGACGAAGAGGGGAATTTCTACTTCCTCGAGATGAATACGCGTCTTCAGGTCGAGCACCCGGTGACGGAGCTCGTGACTGGTGTGGACCTCGTGGCATGGCAGCTGCTGCTGGCCACTGGCGAGCTGACCCTGCCTGCAATCCCGAAGCGCCGTGGAAGCGCGATCGAAGTGCGTCTTTATGCCGAAGATCCTCATCACTTCCTGCCGGCACCGGGACCGATCGGTTCGATCTCGCTTCCCTATGGGCCGTTCACGCGAGTGGATACGGCGTTCACGGGGCCGGGCGAAGTGAGCGTGAATTACGATCCGATGATCGCCAAGATCGTCGTCTGGGCTCCGACGCGTGAGGAGGCCATTGGCCGCATGCGTGTCGCTTTGGATGAGACGCGCGTGGAGCCGCCGAAGAAGACGGACGGTACGGCCGTCGGCTCGCTTCGCACGAATCTGTCCTTCCTGAAGCGCCTTTCCAGGCTTCCTGCCGTGCTGGAGGGCGACACCTCCACGGATCTGATTGGCGCCCATCCGGAACTGACCGCGGAGGTGCCTTCGGCCGGGGTGGGGCTTTCGCCTGAGGCGGCTGTTGCCGTTTCACTTTATCAGCTCATCGAAGAGCTCGAGGCCGATTCAGCGCCGGATGGCCAGATGAGCACGGGCGGCGCCTGGCGCCAGGTGGCGCGTCGTGAAGGGGTGCGTTCATGAGTGCAACCATCGTTGGAAAGCTCGGTGCATTGGATCTCGAATGGCTCTCGATTCCGCGCGGACTCCAGGGCTCCGGCCGCGTTCGCGTGGGCAAGGAGACTTGGGATGTCAGCTGGCGGAAGGACTCGCATGGAGTCTGGATGGAATTCCCGCACGGCACCTTCGGGTTTGACCTGATTGCCGAAAAGGACGAGGACGGAAAGGTTCTGTATCGCTTGAAGTCGCGCAAGGGTCCGGAAATTCACACCGGACTTCACTTTACGCGCGCTGGAGAGGCCAGTGCCTCGGGATCGGGACCTGCGAAGAAGAAGACGGTCCGCGTCCGAGCTCAGATGCCGGGCAAGATCGTGCGCCTCCACGTCAAGGCGGGCGATTCTGTCGAGAAGGACCAGGTCCTGCTTGTCATGGAAGCCATGAAGATGGAGAACCCCATCAAGGCCCCACAGGCCGGAGTGGTTTCGAAAGTGGCAGTGACCGAGGGCCAGGCGGTGGAAACCGGCGCGGACCTCCTCCAGTTGGGAGAATAAATCGTGAGCGAAAAGCCGTCGTCGTCCTCGGGCAAGGCGCCCAAGGCTCCCGTCTTTCTTCAGACCCGTTCGGGGATCGAGATTCGGGAGGCGTATGGACCTGCCGACGCTCCCTGGGTCGGCGACCTCCAGGCGGTCGAGGAGAAGCTGGGCACTCCCGGAAAGCTGCCGTTTGTTCGGGGCGTCCAGAGGGACATGTACCGCGGTCGCCTCTGGACCATGCGCCAGTACGCGGGGTTTGGGACGGCTGAGGAATCCAACAAGCGGTACCACTACCTGCTCTCGCAGGGGACGATGGGATTGTCGGTGGCGTTCGATCTGCCGACGCAGCTGGGCTACGACCCGGATCATCCGCGTTCGCTCGGCGAAGTCGGCAAGGTCGGAGTCTCACTATCGACGCTCGATGAAATGCGCACGCTCTTCAATGGCATCGATCTTTCGCAGGTTTCGACCTCGATGACGATCAATGCGACGGCATCGATCCTGCTCGGATTTTATGTTGCCGTCGCCGAGGAGCAGGGCGGGAAGGCGGCCGAACTCCGCGGTACTGTCCAGAACGACGTGCTCAAGGAGTACATCGCCCGCGGTAATTTCATTTATCCTCCCGAAGGGGCGCTTCGCATCACCACCGACATGTTCGACTGGTGCTCGAAGAATGCTCCGAAATGGAATCCGATCAGTATTTCGGGCTACCACATCCGTGAGGCCGGCTCGACGGCCGTGCAGGAGCTGGCGTTCACGTTCGCGGACGCGATTGCCTACGTTCAGGCCGCGGTGGATCGGGGCCTTTCGGTCGATGAGTTCGCCGGCCAGCTTTCGTTCTTCTTCAACGTCCATAGCGACTTCTTCGAGGAGATTGCCAAATTCCGCGCTGCGCGGAGAATCTGGGCGAAGATCATGAAGGAGCGCTTTGGGGCGAAGGATTCGCGTTCGTGCGCCCTCCGGTTTCATAGCCAGACGGCAGGCTCGACGCTGACGGCGCAGCAGCCGCAGAACAACGTGATTCGAGTGGCGCTCCAGGCGTTGTCCTCCGTTCTGGGCGGGACGCAGTCGCTGCACACCAACTCGTTTGACGAGGCGCTGGCTCTTCCGACGGAAGAGTCTGCAAGGATCGCCCTCCGTACGCAGCAGGTCATCGCCTATGAGTCGAATGTCACTCAGACCGTCGACCCGCTTGCGGGAAGCTGGTTCATCGAGTCATTGACGGACGAAATCGAGAAGCGGACGTGGACGTACCTCGATGAGATCGAGAAGCGCGGGGGAACGGTCGCCTGTATTGAGAGCGGCTACATCCAAAATGAAATCCTCGATTCGGCCTACCATGACCAGAAGTCGATCGACGCTGCGAAGATCAAGGTCGTGGGGGTGAACTGCTTCCAGGACACCCAGCCTGCAGCCAAGATGGAGTTGATGAGGATTTCTCCCGAGGTGGAGCGTCGCGCAGTCGAGCGCGTGCGTGCGTATCGGGCCAAGCGCTCGGCCTCGACGTACGAGTCGGCGATGCGTGCTCTCCGTGATGGAGCGAAGGGATCGGCGAATGTGCAGGGGCTCGTGATCGAAGCGGTTCGAGCGCAGGCCACCCTCGGAGAAATCGCTGACGGACTGCGTGCCGTTTACGGCGAGTTCAAGGAGTATTCGGGCTTTTGACAGCGCGCCGTCCTAGCGCCTGGGGCAGCGATCGAGAGCCTTAACGGCTCGGGCAGCGATCGAGAAATTCGCGGGCCGTGATCGTCGGGATCTGTTCCTGTTCGAGCGCGAGCTTCAGCCGGGGCATGTCGCCGTAATGGACGAAAGGCTCCGGGCCTGCCGGTCCGCTCGCCTGGTCCGGACACGAAGGGCCGAGGAAGTCGAGCGGGGCATTCGCGTCGCTTCCGATTGCCACCGAGCGGGACTGCAGGTCCGGCCTCGACGCTTATGTGGAGGCCGGACCTGCAGCCTGGGTTCTGCCGACGCGCGTTGCCCATCTGATCTTCGCTCGGAATCAACCCGATGACGCCATTCCGGGCGGATACCTCGCCGATTTGCTTTTCGGAGAGGCCTCGTTCTCCTGGATAATATCGCCGAAGCATCGTGTGAGTGTGGAGTGCTGGTTGCGCGGCTCCATCCAGAATCGGATAGATCGATTCGAGTGCCGCTTCCGAGGCGTGCGAGAGGTCGATCCAGACCTTGCGTTGGACCAGAACTTCGATGAGGTCGCGTCCACGGGTCGTCAGCCCGCGAGGGTTTCGAAGGACGTCGTCCTCGCCGCGCGAATGGAACCAGGCACGGAGCCATCCCATGGGCTCCACGAGTCCCCGAACTCCAGGAAGAAGCGACGGACCGCCAATCCAATCGTTCGTGAAATGAAGGGGGGTGACGATGGAAACGCCCTCACGATCAATCCAGCGCTGGATGGCTTCGGGCGTGTCGAGATTCCGCGAGGCGCCCTCGATGGACAGCAGCAGCACCCTTTTGCCGCTGTTCAGAAGGTCTCTGGCCTGCCGGCAGGATTTCGCCAGGGACCAACCGGGATTCTTGTCGATGAATCGGTGCGCTTCCTGAAGCTGGCGCTCCATCGACTCTTCGATCGAGCCTCGGAAGAGAACATGGGTATACAGCGCAACGACGACGATGGAGTGCCCAGAGGCCGGGAGAGTTTCGAAATTCACCCGCGAGTGAAGCTTGTCTTGCCATCCCGTGGAGGTGATCGGACCCGCAAACGATCCGAGCCAGTCGATGCCTGCGCCTTCGTGCATGAAAAGATGGGCGTGCAGGTCCACGCTTCCTTCGAGAAGCGGAGTAGCGGCGGCGGCACTCGAAATCAGAAGGGGGATGGCCAGGAGGAAGGAAAGCGGCAGCTTCACGCGCGGGGTTTCACCTGGTCGACGATGGCCTGATTTTCCGGCGTTCCAACCAGGCCCGGAAGATCCGCGATGATCGGTGCCCGGTACTGGCCCAGGACCTCGCGTTTGAGCGCGCGCGAGCGCTCCACTGCCGTCATCACGACTTCGGGTGATAGGTGCCCCTCGGCCAGTGCTTTTTGGACGGCTGCATGGGCCGCACGAGCCGCCTTCTCGCTTCTGTAGATCAGGAGGTCGCACCCGGCCTGCAGTGCCAGGCGGGGGGCATCTTCGGCACCATAGTGATCCGTGATTGCGCCCATCTCCATGTCATCGCTGATGATCACGCGGTTGTACCTGAGTTCCTCGCGCAGTACTCCGCGCAGGATTTTCGTGGAAAGTGTTGCAGGGAACTCCGGGTCGATTTCCGGGAACAAAATGTGCGCAGTCATGACCATCGCGCATCTCGACTTGAAAGCCTTGGAGAATGGACGCCATTCGCGCTCGCGAAGAGTTTCGAGGGCGGTGGTGACCTTGGGCAGCGCGAAGTGCGAGTCGACCGCCGTGTCTCCGTGCCCCGGAAAATGCTTCACGCAGGGCTGCACGCCATTGGTGAGGTGACCGCGCACCATGGCAGTGACGAATTTCGAGACCTGTTCCTCGGTTTCGCCGAAGGACCGCGACCCGATGACCGGGTTCCTGGGGTTGGTGTTGATGTCTGCAACCGGGCAGAAGTTGAGATTGACGCCGACAGCCGCCAGTTCGCGTGCCATGAGGCTCGAGATCTCGAAGGCCAGATTCGGAGATCCGGTTGCGGCGATGTCCGCCGCTTCAGGAATCCGAGTGAAGGCCTTCTTGAACCGCTGCACCTTGCCACCCTCATGATCGACGGAAATCCAGAGTGGCAGATCGGAACGGCACTCCTGGATCTGGGTGGTCAGCTCGGCAACCTGCGCAGGTGATTCATAGTTCGGCGAAAAAAGGATGGTGCCTCCGATCTTCGCCTCGCGGATGAACGAGGCGGTATCGTCTCCAAGGTCCAGTCCGGAGAAACCCATGATGAAAAGCTCGCCGAGATTTTCGAGTGCATCCTTCGTGAGGCTCATAGAGTCTTTAAGATTACTCGCCGCGAGCAGGTTTGGAAACGACATCAAGCGCCAGTAGCGAGAGCACCAGCGGCAGGCCCACGCCGAGCGAAATGTGGGGCGCTTCGATCAGGTAGTCCTTGGCTTGTGCGAGGAGTGAGCCCCAGCTTTCCTCTCCAACAGGAAACCCCAAGCCGAGAAAACTGAGTGAGGCTTCGGCCACGAGTGCATGTGCCAGCATCGATGGAATCTTGACGCGGGCAACGGATGCGAGGTGGGGAAGATAGTGCAGGAACGCCAGCCGGAGCGGACCGGCGCCGAGAGCGCGCGCCGCCCAGATGAATTCCTGTTTTGCGATCTCGCGTGAGCGTGCCCAGAGCGTGCGGCTGAGCCCGGGTGCGGATCCGAGGATCAACGCTGCCGCTATCGTGGTTCTTCCTGGGCCGAGCAGCCCGGCGACCATGAATGCAAAGAGCAGTGACGGAAATGCGAGCAGGAACTGAAGCGCCGATTCGAGGATCCGTTCTGCGGTGCGAGGCAGGTTGGGAGCAATTCCTGCGACAGCGAGGGCGATACCGATGCTGCAGGCCACACATGCCGCTGCAAACCCGAAGCTGAGCAGGGATGCTCCCGAGAGTAGCGAAAGGAGACTGCGGCCGTAGGTGTCTGCACCGAGGAGCAGTTCAGCCGAGGGAGCTTCCAGTGCCCGCTCGAGCTGGAACGGAACATGGCCCCCGAACAGAGTCCACGCCAGAGATCCGCCAAACCAGAGGATCAGCCATGCCCATGCCCACGTGTGGCGCATCATGGAGTCCGCTCCTCGCGCTGGCGAGGATCCCAGAGTTGCTGGAGCAGGTCTCCGGCAAGAACTCCCAAGAGGCAGGCCACGGAGCCGAGGAAAGTGGCCGCCTCCATGACCGGGTAATCACGCTGGAGGGTGGCCTGCACCCAGGCCACTCCCATTCCCGGCCAGTCGAAAATCCACTCGGCGATGAATGACCCTGCGAGAAGCGCCCCGGCCTGTGAGCCGAGTGTTGCCAGCAGCGCACCTGCAGATGGTGCCAGTCCGTTCTTGAGGATCGCACGCCATTCAGGAACACCACGCGCGAGAGCCGCCTGGAAGAACGGCTGGCTCATTTCCTCTCGAGAGCGAAGCTCCACGATTCGCGCCCAGTTTCCCGCGAGTGGAAGCGCCAGCACGAGGCAGGCCAGCGCCCACGATCCGCGAAACTCCACCCAGGGAAGGAGGATCGCGAACACGTAAAGCAGCGCCGGGCCGATCCAGGCAAGTGGAATAGAAATCAGGAACGTCGAGGTGCCACGAAGTGACCTTGCAACGAGCTGACGTCCTCTCGAGCGGTGGTTGGCCGAGCAGAAAACACCTGCGGGAATGCCGAGCGAGAGCGCCACCACGAGTGCACCGGCAGCGAGCGCGAGGGTACGAGCCAGCCGCGGAAGCAGCATTTCCAGTACGGGTTCGCGCGTGATCAGGGAGTAGCCCAGGTCACCTCGGAGCAGGCCTGCGAAGTCGCGATGGATGAGCTCGAGGATTCCCAGGTTCAGGCCGAGATCCTCGGCGATCTTGTCTCGAGGGATTGCGAGGGCTGTTTCGGCCAGGAGAGAGTCGAGCGGATCACCCGGGAGGGCACGGATGAGCACCCGACTGACCACGAAAACCGCGGCGGCTGCGAAAATGAACTGGAGCGTCCTGCGGATCACGGGGAGTTCAGGAATGCCTTGGCGCGTTTTTCGTCCGAGCGTTCGATGCGCGTCTTCTGGCCGGGAATCTCCACGCGGACCGGGCTGCCGGCCTTGTCCAGATACCAGCTCGAGCGCTGGCCGTTGAAGTCCACCTGCACCCGGATCGTCCCGGAGGACTTGGCAAAATCGTCCGGATCCATGACCTGGATCCTGCCGTTCTCTGCGGAAAAACCGGCATCCTGGTTGTCCTCGAGAATGGCCAGGAAAGGAACGCTCATCGACTTCACCTGGTCTGCGGGAGTATTGTGGAGCTTCCGGCTCATCCAGATTGGAAACATGCTCGAGAAGAAGGCCTTGGTCGGAAGCCCGCGCGTGATGACCGGAAGCTCCGTGCCATTCCTCGTGATTCGTACCTGCAGGCGCCCGTTTGCAGCAGAGCCGTCGATGCTGACCTCGCTCTCGCGGTAGGTGGCGTGAAAGTTATAGAACAGCGGCTTGAGCTCCGGGCTGTCTTCACTGAAGACTCCGAGCTGTTCGGAGTTGATGAAGCCTTCTTCCTTCTTCCACATCTCGGTCTTGAAATGCAGCCGACCTTTGTTCCGCTCGAGCGTCTCGCGGTAGTACGCAAACGGAGTTTTCGGAAGTAGGGTGACCGTGTACCAGTGATCCCACTCCGTTGCCGGGCCAGGACGCTTTTCGACCGCGGATGCATCCGAGGCCAGGCATGCGAGGAAAATCGTGACTATGATCCGCGCGATCATTGGACCCTCCGGTCATTTCATGTCGTAGTTTCTCTGCAGGACGGCGCTGGTCGCCACTCCTGTCAGAATGATCACCCAGATGACGTAGATCCACAAAAGGAGAATCGGGATCGCGCCGAGGCTGCCGTAGATCTTGCTATAGCTGACGAGTTTCTGCGTGTAGATTGCATACGCCAAGCCGGCCACGCTGGAGGTGATCGCCGTGACGGCTGCCGAGACGAGTGCAGGCTTCCAGTTGACCTTTCGATTCGGCACGAACTTGAACACCCAGAAGAAACCCGCCGTGGATAGCAGCAGGACTCCGGCCTTTCCTGGAAAGATTCGTGAAATCGGAAGTTCGCGCGAGGTGACGAGGCCAATAGCCACGGCCAGGGCCATGGGGCCGAGGGTGATGAAAAACCAGTAGCCCGACAAGCGCTGGAACCAGCTTCGGGTTTCGGGAGCTTTCCAGATCCGGTTGATGGCCTTGTCGATGCTGAACAGCAGGCTCATGCTCGTGAAAAACAGCGCAAAAAAGCCGGTCGCTCCGATTGCGCCGCCGTGGGCGTTCTCGATGAATTTTCGGAGGTATTCAGCAGCAATCTCGCTCGAGCCCGCGGTCAGGTTCTCCAGCAGGAACGGCTCGACCGTTGCATAAAGCCGGTCAAGTCCGCCAAATGCCTGGAAAATTGCGAAACTCACTGCCAGCAGTGGAATCAGCGAAAGCAGGGTGGTGTAGGCCAGGCTCGAGGCGACTCCCAGGAGCTGGCACTCCTGGAACTGCCTCCAGACATCGACGGTAAATTGGCGTAGACTCTTCAAGAAGGGCATCGTTCTCACCGATACGAGTTTGCCATGTTTGGGTCCACCGTTCTATCGGCAGTCGAGAGAGGAACTTTCGTCGTCTACACGGCGTACGCGCTGATATTCGTGGCGACCTTCCTCGTCATGCGGTTCCTGGTGCAGGAGCAGGAGGCGCGCGAAGCCGAAGAAAACCTTGGCGAGACCAAGAACCGCAAGTCTTCGAATTCCTTGGTCAAGGCGACCCGACCCTTCTTCACCCAGTATTTTGTTCCGATGATCCGTGGCAAACCGTACTGGGACACTCGGCGCGCGCTGTATAAGCGCCGAATCATTGCCGCGGGACTCCGGGAAGAGTTCACTCCCGACGAGTTCATCGCCTTCAAGATCTTTCTGATCTTCTTCTTTCCGCTCGTCGGAGCCGTCCTGACGATTACTGGCTTCCTCGATATCGCGCTGTGGCAGCTTGGAATCGTGGCGGTTGGCGGGTGGTTTTTTCCGGACCTCTGGGTCCGATCGAGGATTCGCGTCCGCCAGGCGCAGGTGAAGCGCGCGCTTCCGTTTGTTGTCGATCTCCTGGCGCTTTCCACCGAGGCCGGGCTCGATTTCGTGGGCGCAATCGGCAAGGTCGTCGAGAAGGCCAAGCCCAGTCCGCTCATCGAGGAGCTGGAGCAGGTGCTCAAGGAGATCAAAGTGGGTTCTTCTCGCGCAGAGGGCCTCCGGGAAATGGCCGCACGACTGGACATGCCTGAGATGAGCTCGCTGGTTGCGATCCTGATCTCGGCCGACCAGATGGGCGCTCCGATCGGGCGGACGCTGCGTCAACAATCTGACCAGATCCGCGTCCAGAGGTTCACGATGGCGGAGAAGGCCGGCGCTGCAGCGGCGCAAAAGCTCATGTTCCCGGTCATTTTGTTCATTCTTCCCGCGGTGTTCCTTCTGATCTTCGGTCCGGTAGCCCTGGGTTTCCTGGGCCAGGGAGATTAGCCGGGCCACCAACGAGGCCGAGGAGGTCGGTAGCCATGCGACGAATCCGCGTCGTGTCCCTAAAAAATCAACGGGTTATTGCCGACAAGTGTCTCGTGGCGGACCGTTTTTTCGTCCGCCTCCGGGGACTCATCGGCAAAAGTTCGCTTTCGCGAACTGAGGGCATGTGGTTTCCGAGGTGCTCGAGTGTTCACACATGGTGGATGAGCATGCCGATCGATGTGGTTTTTCTTCGTCGATCGCGCAGTGGTCGTCCGGGAACGTGGGAAGTGACTTCGGTGCATCCGTCGGTTCGGCCTTGGAGGCTGTTGCCGCTGGGTGACTGGAATTCGAGTGATGTGCTGGAGCTGGCCGCAGGCGCGGCCGAGGAGGGAAGCTTGCTTCCGGGAGATGAGGTGGAATGTATCGGCTGACGGTAGTCGCGGGTCCGAACCGCGGCAGCAGTTATCCGCTTCACGAAGGGGAGACGACCATGGGTCGCCTCTCGATGAATTCCATTGTCCTGAACTCCTCGAAAGTGTCCAAGCGCCACTGCGCGCTCGTCGTTTCGGACGGCGAGGTCGTGTGCAAGGATCAGGGAAGTTCGAATGGAACATTCGTGAATGGCGTGCTTTCGAAGACGCCCCGGCAGGTGCGATCCGGCGATCGGATCACGGTCGGTGACTTTGTCTTTGAACTCTCGCTGGTTCAGACCGATCTCGCGCGAGATCCGCTGGCGCTGCCTGCGGGCGTGGCTGCGATCGGTGGAAACGTGATTCCGTTTCCGGGCTCGAGCCAGTCGTCGCAGGAAGGTGAAAACGGGCTGACCGGACTCTCCAGGCTCCAGAACGCCCAGGCCGTCGATGTCATGCCCCAGGATTTCAAGTCTCGGATGCTCTGGATCTTCGAGCGCCGGATCATGCCCTACTTGTATCGGCTGCTGCTCAAGTACGAGTGGAGGACGCTGCTTTTCGGTTCCTTCTTTGCTTTCTCACTTCTTGCCCTATTTTTTGCGGTGGCTCCGCTCATCCAGTCAAACGAAGTCATGATGGTGCGCGAGCTCGAGCGGCGCGCCCGTTTCATGGCCCAGCAGATCGTCGAGATCAATTCGCCTCACATTCTTCAGAAAAGCGAGTCCAAGACCGAGATCACCGATTCGATCAGCAAAGGCTACGGGGTGCGCCAGGCGCTGCTCCTGGACCTGGAGAATCGGATCCTGGCGCCGGCGTCGAAGCTCAATCAATACCTCACGACGGGCCCTGCTGCGATTGCCGCCGTCAAGGCCAAGCAGGAGTTTGAGAGTGGAAGGGTGAGGACGTTCTCGATTCCAGTGGGCAGCCACACCGTGGTGGCCGTCGAGCCGATGCTGCTCTACAGTGCCCGCGAGGGAAGGAACATTCCGGTGGCCATGGCCGTGGTGGCATTGGATGCGAGCGTCGTCACGCAGGGAATGGGCGACGTGCTGATGATCTTCGCCGAGTCGTTCATCTGGCTCGCCTTCTTTGCAATGCTCCTCGCGCTGGCGGTATACCGGCTGACGCTCAAGCCGCTGGAAATCATCAACGAGGAGATCGACCGTTCACTCAAGGGCGATCCGGTGGATGGAATGTCGCGCGACTGCAGGTTTGAGGAGCTCTCTCAGCTCCAGGACGTGCTCGAATCGCTGCTGCGTCGGCTGGCGAATGGGACAGCCGACCAGCAGAAGCGTGAGGGCACTTCGTCGATCTCCATCGGCGATGAATGCCTGCCTTCATTCCGGCTGCTGGGTGAGCGGCTGTCCGAGGGCATGGCGTTCTGCGATCATGAGAGGCGTCTGCTTTTCCTGAATCCTGCCTTCGAGGATCTGACCGGTATCCGTTCCGAGAACGCATTCATGCAGAGTCTTCCAGATCAGGCGCGAGACCAAGCGTTCGCGATGATGTTGAATGACCTGTTTGATCGCTGCCCGGGGGCTGCGGAGGGAATCTCGGAGGAGATCGAGTTCTCGGGAGTGGCCTATCGCATCCAGATGGTGCCGATTGGCAGCTCGGGCGGCGCCCCGCGCGGATATCTGGTGACAACGACGAGGTCCGGCGATGGCTAACCGGATCCAGGCTGCGATCAAGCTGAAGGACGCCGTGATTGCCCGACAGAGGGGCGAACTGGCACGGCTTCGAGTGATCAAGGGGCCTGACCGGGGTTGTACCTTCATCATCGTCAACACGCGATCATCGATCGGTCGTGGTGAAGAGAATGACATGGTGGTGGGAGACCTGAAGGCCTCACGACTCCATGCCGAAATTACAGCGAGCCCTACTGGATGGTTGGTCCGGGATCTTGGCAGCGCGAATGGAATTCTGCACAATGGAACGCAGACGCGTTCGTCTCCGCTTCGAACCTCGGATCTGATCACCTTGGGAGAAACCGTGCTCGAATTTCTCGGTGCGGAGGTGGAAGCTCAAAGGCTTCTGTCGCCTCCGATCGACGATGTCCAGGCTGAACTGCTCGTGCAGGCAAAGGCGACGGCCCGCGATCGTCCGCGAACACTGAGCGATCCCTTCGGCCTGAACTCGCGTCCGGCCGTTGCGGCAGGCACCGCCGCCGGATCCAAGAAGGTGGTTCGGCTCACCATTGCCGGTGTCCTTGCGGTGGTCGTGGTCATCGGCATGGACATGTTCTCGGAAGACGGCACTCCGAAACCGAAAAAATCGAGTCGGAAGGTGGCCAGCACGGGAGAGCCCGTGGATCTGGCTTCGCTGATGCCGAAGCTCGAAAAGCCGCAGACCAGCAGGAACACTGAAATGTTCTTCAAGCAGGGTTTCCGTGAGTACCGCGAGAGGAACTACATCCGGGCGTTGAACCAGTTTGAACTCGTGCTTCAGATGGATCCAGATCACGACATGGCGCGGCGGTATCGCGACAATGCGCGGATGGCGATCGAGGACGAGGTCAAGACCCACCTCGAGTTCGGAAGGAAAACTTTCGCATCCGGAAAATTGCGTGAAGCCCGGGGGCATTACGAGGCGATCCTGCGTCTCCTGCACACGGACCAGGCGAATCCCTCGTACGCTGAAGCAAAAGACCAGCTGGATAAGGTCCGCGCGGAAATGGGGGGTGGCTGATGGCGGCACCGGTCGTCACCATCCATAAGAATGGGCAGGCGCTCCGGAGCCTGACCCTGGATTCAGGCGAGGCAGTTCTCGGTCGCGGTGAAGGCTGCGTGATCCGGCTGGAGGACCGTGCAGTTTCGCGCCAGCACGCCGTTCTGAAGTCTGGGCCGGGCGGTCTCCGGATCGAGAAGAAGAGCCATCTGGCACCCTTGTTCGTGAATGGAACCGAGTGCGATGCTGCGACCCTTCAGGAGGGGGACGAGGTCCACATCGGGCCCTACGTGCTTCGTATTGCCATTCCGCAGGATCAAGTGCGCTCGAGGCCGGCGGCGGATCGCGGTGCTTCGGCGGAAGCCGGGGCCTCACGGTCTGAGCTCATCCAGGCCGGTGGCACGCCTGGAATTCCGGGCCTCGAAGGTCTCGAAGTCGAAGCATCGGCTGATGGGCCTCTTCCGGGGGCTTCGGAGTTTTCGGATGCTCCAGCCCTGGGTGATGCCGCGGAGATCGTCTCGCTGGATGCAGGTTCGAACGCCGCCGCGGATCCGTTTGATTCCTTTGGATCTCCGGATCCGTCGCCTGGCGCGGACGCCGTGGTGCTGGTGGATGAAGGTCCGGGGCCGGGGCGACCAGCAGGTATCGAGCGCGCGCAGGAGCTGAGCTCCATCATCGAGGAGGATGCCAAGACGCGGATCCTGCCTCAGGCAACCGTGGTGAAATTGAAGCTGAGGTTCTCTCCGGGCGCTGCAAGCATCGAGATGAAGGAGTTTGACCAGGACGAAGTGAGCCTGGGTCGCGGCAAGGGTTGCGATGTCGTTTTGAACGACAAAAAGGCTTCGCGCAAGCACCTGACCATTCGCAGGTCCGGAGTTGGAGTGGAAACCGCTTTCACGATCCGCGACCTGGAATCCGCCAATGGAATCTATGTGAATGGCGCACGCGTGACGGAACACGTGCTCTCCGGCGACGACATGGTGCGAGTGGGAGATACTGAATTCTCGGTTCAGGTCGTCATGCCGAACTACGACAGGCAGGCAGAGGGCTTTCTCAAGATCGATCACGACCTGCCAATCCATGAGGAGAGTCGGATCCTTGCCGGGATGGCGAAGGTTGCTCCGGATTCGTCGGTGGCTCCTGTCGCATCTTCGTCTCCTGCCGAGCCGTTTGGGGCTCTTGCGGCTGCCGGAGGTGATGCGTTTTCCAACGTGATTGGCGTATCCGGCATTCCCGGAGCGGGAGCACCGGCAGGCAGCATGAGCCTGCTGGATCGCTATCGTGCGATGCCGCAGCGCTCGCGAATGATCTGGATCGCCTTCATCGGAATGCTGGTCTACACGGTCATGGAGGAGCTGCCCGGGCTCAACCAGCCACCTCCGAAGAAGAAGAAGACCGACACCGAGCAGGTTGCCTCGGATGGACGGAAAAAGCCTGCTGGGGAGGATTCTGGAGGATCCGCGCTGCCCACGTTTGATCAGCTCAAGCCCGACCTGCAGAAATTCGTCGAGTCGCAGTACAATCTGGCGCTCGAGTATTTCAGGAACCGTGATTATGATCGCTCGCTCTACGAGGTCCGCAAGATCTTCCAGTATGTTGCCGACTACAAGGATGCCCGCGACCTGGAGCGCTATTCGGTCGAGAGCAAGCAGCGCGTTCAGGCCCAGGAGGATGAAAGACGCCGCAAGGAGGCCGAGCAGGCTGCCAAGGCGCGTGTTGCCCGGCTCGTGATCGAGGTCGAGGGGCACATGGCGCGGAAGGAGTACGTGCAGGCGCGCGAGCTCTTTGCCGAGATCGTATCGATCGAGCCGGATAATCCACAGGTTGCCGGGTGGAAGAAGGAAATCGAAGTCTACGAAGAGGCACAGGAGCGTGAGCGCCTGCTTCGCAACCTCGAGCAGGAGACGCTCAGGAAGGCTCGTGACATCGTGGCCTCCGGAAATGAGGCGCTCAGGCAGCGTCGATGGTTCCGGGCAATCGAGATCTTCCGCTCGGTGTTCGAGCTCGAAATGAATGACAAGCGCATCATGGCACAGGCCAATTCCGGAATTACGCGTGCACGCTCCGGAATCGCGGCCGCCCGCGACCCATTGATCGAGGAGGGTAGGCGCCTGGAGCAGGAGTCGTCCTATGGCGAAGCCTTCAAGAAGTTCTCGGAAGCCCGCAGGATTGATCCGTCAAGCGTGGAGGCAAGGAACGGCATGGAGCGGGTCCGGGGATTCCTCCGAGATCGCTCCAAGCAGCTCTACACCGAAGCGGTGCTCGCAGAGAGCTACAGCGATTTCATCCTTGCCAAGGCGCGCTTCGAGCAGCTGCTTCAGGTCGCGCCGCCGGATGATCCCTACTATGAGCGCGCCCGTCGCAAGCTCTCGCGCTACCTCGTCAAGGAGGAACTGCCCCGATGAGCACGATCCAGGTCCGATCAGACGAACGGATGTCATCGGATTCGAGGAGCGAGGATCGGATCCTGTCGCTGCCTGCTGAACGAATCCTCGTGGTGGCCGATGGTTTTGGCGGCCCCGGATCCGAAGGCAAGGGTGCGGCAGAACGGGCATGTTCCGCGGTTCGGCAGTTTCTGGTGCACGAAGCCGGTGATCTCGAAGCGACCCTGCCATTCGTGATGCGCAGCTATTTTTCGCTGGCCGGTAACGTGCTGTTCAATGCGCTCGTGCACGCCAATCGAGAGTTGCTGGCCGCGAACACGGCCAAAGCGCTTCATGAGAAGAACGGTGCATCGGTTGCGGCCGCCTACCTCGACGGAGACATGCTTTCGATTGCTTCAGTCGGCGGATGTTCGGCGTGGTTCATCCGTGAGGGCCGACACACGCCACTGCTCATTCCGAGGACCTGGGGCAGGCTCGTTGAGCCGACTTTGGAAAGCCGTTCTCCGGAGGGCCGCATTCCTCTGATGGCCATCGGAATCTCCGAGGATCTGGAGCCCGAGGTGGTCGAGGTCCGGATCCGTCCGGGTGACCAGCTCTGGTTGGGGACTTTCGAACCCCGTTCCGAGGAGCTGAAGGGATGGCTTGCGGGTACGGGGGCTAATTCTTTAAAATCAGAGAGTTATGAACCTGAGTTTTCGTGGGTCTTGTGGGGATTCTAATGTTTGACAACAATGGTCAAGTACCGCTTATAATCAAGAGTGGAGGAATTCCCCGAATTCCTAAAGGTCGGGCGGGGATCATGCCGAGAAGCAGCATATGAAAGAGTTTTCGGTGAAACGCATCAAAGCATGGGGAAAGAGGCTCTTCCGCGAGGAGTCTGGACAGTCCATTGCCGAGTACGTGCTGATTCTCTTCATCGTCGTGATGATCGCCATGCGCGTGAAGGACATCCTGAAGAAGAACCTGGTCAGGATGGTCGAGCGCACCGGCGAGAAAATGGACCAGATCGCCAACGAGGAATGATCGGCCGGTCCGTTGGCATTCGGCTGTGGGGGATTCAGCCATGTCCGGAAGAAGATCAGCTCTGCCACGTTCCCGCAAAGGCTCTGAATCCGGTCAGGGTGTGCTGGAGTACATCCTGATACTGACTTTTGCTCTCACGACGACAGTCGTCATGGCCCGCTTCATGGGCTCCGGACTGGACCGCGGCATCCTGCTCTTCGGCGGCCAGCTCGAGAAGGACCTGAAGACGGGAAGGACTCCGGTGGCCAGTGGTTGGAAGAATTGATCCGCCCTGGATCGTTGCAGTTCTTCTGGTGATTGGAACGGCTGCGGTCATCACCGATCTGTGGCGTCGCAAGATCTACAACTGGCTGACTTTTCCGGCGATGTTCTGCGGAATGGCCTGGATGACCTGGAGCCATGGTCTCGGCGGGCTGGCTACCTCGCTCGGAGGCATGCTCGTGGCGCTGGGATGTTTCGGGCTCTTCATGGGGCTTCGGTGGCTCGGAGCCGGCGACGTGAAGCTCCTCATGGCCTTCGGTGCGTGGGGCGGAGCGCGCTACAGTGCTGAAGTGGCGCTTTTCAGCATCATCCTGGGTGGAATGCTGACCCTGCTCGTGATGGTGCTGACCGGGCGGCTCGTGGGATTTCTGCGACGATTCTACCAGTTTGCGCGCAGTTTCCTGATTCGCGAGCTCGAAGTCGAGCCCCTGAAGATCGATCGAAAGTTTCGACTGCCTTTTGCCATTCCGCTGGTCATTGCAGCCATCTCCGAGGCGCTCGGCAATCCACTCCAATATTGGGACATCACCATTCCAGGAGTCTGGCATGGCTGAACGCCCGAGCTCGCGCGGATCCGAGTCTGGCCAGGCGATCACCGAGTACCTCATGCTCCTGCTGATTGTCTTGATCCTGGCAGGAGTCATCCGCGAGGGAATGCGACGGTACCAGCTTGCGGATCGGATCGCAGCGCCCATCAACAAGAAATTTGCCTATGCGTATCGCTATGGAGACGTGAACGCGCGAGGTTTTGACGATGGAGGCCCGAGAAAGCACCCCCGTGCCAAGGGCGAAGCAAGCTTCAGGCTGTTCCTGAACCCGGGGAAGAGATGAAGACGAAAGCCAAGAACCAGGCGGGGCAGTCCACGCTCGAGTTCGTCCTGACCATCATCCTGCTGATGGGGTTCGTCACCTTTTACACGAGGTTTGCCTTCTTCCTCGGGTACGCAAACGTGGTTCAGTACGCCACCTTCATGTCGGCGCGCGCCTACCAGTCTTCTGCCGCCACCCGTGATGATCAGGTCGCCGCGGCCGAGAATGTGATTGTCAGCCTCCTCAAGAAAGGCGCGGGCCAGAGGAACACCGAGCGGTTCTCGATCGCCAGGGGCGAAAACGGCGGCTCGCCGAAGGGTGCGGCAATCGGTCCAGCCGCCAATTTCGTGGCGACGGACGACGACTTCAGTTGGCTGCAGGGAGTCCGATATAGCTTTAGGGGACAACTGTTCGTGAACTTGTTTGGATCCAGACCGACACAGGCCAGCGCTGCTTCCGGAGCATCTCCGGGAGAGGTGAAGCTCACGTCCGAAAGCTGG
This sequence comes from Bacteriovorax stolpii, assembly GCA_945860415.1. Classification (GTDB taxonomy): domain Bacteria; phylum Bdellovibrionota; class UBA1018; order UBA1018; family UBA1018; genus CAIOHW01. The sequence goes on along the minus strand of CAMAQA010000027.1, from coordinate 8,154 downwards.
CTCGGAAGAGAGCCTACGGACGAGGAATGCAGGCAGGAGCTGGCCTCGCGTTCATCCAATGGCAACAAGCCGGAGGAACCTGACAATGGTTGTTAGGAACCGTCGAGGCCAGAGCCTGGTCGAATTCGTCCTGATGCTTCCGGTGCTGGTCGGAATGTTCTTCCTTCTCCTGCGCGTCAACCAGGCCATCCAGGTCTCCATCGTGAACCAGAAGTACTCGCGGCAGAGGCTCTTCGAGCTGGTGGGCAATAGCCCGCAGTATCCGGACGTGGGCAAGGTTCCACTTTTGGTGCAAAAAAGCGACAACCGCATGGTGATCGGCGTCTCGGAAGAGAGCACGGCCAGCATCGATGCTGATTTCCAGCCCAGCGCGCCCACGATGCGGATCACGCGCTCGCGAAGGGCCGCGGCCGGCGGAAGCAATGAAAATAGCGTCGAGCCGAATCGCCGGGCGAACGTACGTATTCGCAATACGGTGGAAATCTGCACGCCGCTGCTGGTGGCAAAGAGTGGCACCAGCGCGGTGCCGCTGGCGTCGGCACTGAATGACGCCACTTTCAATCGCGTGACGTTCTGCACGGGAGGCATTGATGAATAGCCGGGCACTCGTGATTTCGCTCATCTTGTCGGTCGTCGCCGTCTTCTTCGTCAGGAGCTACGTCGAGTCGATCGAAGAGGAGTCGAATCGAAAGTATGGCACCCAGCTTCTCGTGATGGTCGCCAAGACCGACATCAAGGAGATGGAAACGCTCACGGAAAAATCGCTCGAGTACAAGGAGATCCCGAAGCGATTCCTGGAGCCTGCGGCGGTCTCGGCCGATCCTCGTGAGAAGGACGAGGACGCTCGAGGAAAGGACCTGCGAAAGTTCGCCGGTTCGATTGCCGTGGTGCCGATCAAGAAGGGCGAGCAGGTCACGCTGAACAAGATCACCGAACCCTCGGTCAGGACCGGTCTTTCGCCGCAGATTGCCCCGGGGCGCCGTGCCGTATCGATTTCCGTCAATGACCTCACCGGAGTGGCAAAGCTCGTCAAGCCGGGCGACCGGGTGGATGTCGTCGGAGTGATCGACATCGGCCTGGGCAAGGAGAACAAGTATGCCCGAACCTTTCTGCAGGACGTGGTGATCCTCGCCACCGGCAGGAACGTCACCAACAATCCCGCAAGGACGGTGGAAACCGATCCGTTCAGCGGCAAGGAGCGTATTAAATCGCTTTCAGAAGACCTCTCGTTCAACAACGTGACGATTGAGGTGGATTCGAACCAGGCGCAGATGCTCGCGCTCCTGCAATCGAGCAACGAGGCAGTCCTTTTCCTCACGCTCAGGCACAATGATGACAGCGAGCGCGTGAACACCGCTCCGATGACGTATCGCGACCTGCTTCCGCCGGACCTGGTGAGACAGGCCGTCCAGAACAATTCGAGGGTGCCTGCGGGTAGATGACCATGGGACTTCGAGAAACCATCGGAACTCGATTGTCGAAGGCGCCGGATAGCCTGGCGGGATCACTCCTGAGCTGGCCTGTGGCCCTGGCCGTGGCTGGCGCGCTCTGCCTCGGCCTCATGGAGTATGTCCGCGCCGAGCCGCCTGCCGATGAGTCAGCAGCGAAGCAGGAAAAGGCCCGCCGGTCAAAAACCACGCGCGACCAGACCGAGGTGGAGGCGGACAAGCGCACCCTGCTGCTGGCGGTGGGAGAGCAGAAGGCCGTCGACCTGGATTTCGAAACGGAACTCGCCCGGGTGTACATCGGGAACCCGCAGCTGCTGGTGTTTGATCTCGTGAAGGTCGGCGACAAGCAGCAGATGATTTTTCGCCCCACGAAGGCCGGTGACACGACGGTGCTGGTCCGAGACATGGACGGAGAGCTTCGGCTCATCTTCAAGGCCAAGGTGACCGGATCCAATCTCTCGCGGCTGGCTGGAGAGATTCGGCAGCTGCTGGCCGACATCGAGGGAGTCGACGTCAAGATTGTGGGCCAGAAGATCGTGATCGATGGAGAAGTGCTCACGCCCTCGGACTATGCCCGAGTGCTTGCAGTGACCCGCGATGATTCTTATCGGGGGGCGGTCCTTCCGCTCATTACGCTGTCAGCCATCGCCATGCAGGTGCTTTCGAAGCGCATCCAGGAGGATCTTCGGACGTTCGCGCCGGATGTCACCACTCGTGTCGTCAACAATACGATCTGGCTGGAGGGCGAGGTGGGCTCGCCCGAGGATGTTGCTCGTGCCGAGAAAATTGCCGCACTTTATGTTCCGGAAGTGCTGCCCAGTGGAATGCTCGACCGTTATGACGAAAACGCACAGCGACTTCCTCCGAGAAGCATGATCCAGAACTTCCTTCGAGTGAAGAAGGCACCTCCTCCGCCCCTCGACAAGCTGATTCGGGTCACCGTCTATTTCGTCGAGCTCTCGAAGGACTACAATCGACTCTTCTCATTCAAATGGCAGCCGAGCTTCACGGCAGCCGGTGAGCCGCAGATTGCCATCGGCCAGCGCGAGGACGGAACGGCGGGTGCTTCAGGAACTTCGTTCTCTGCCGTGATTTCGAGCCTGATTCCGAAGCTCCAGACGCTCCAGCAGGCCGGTTATGCCCGGGTGCTGAAGACCGGCACCCTGATCGCCAAGAGCGGCTCCACGGCCACGCTGCGCGAACAGACGGAGTTTGCAAGCCTGGTGGAAAGAACGAACGAGCAGGGTGTCACCCAGATCGCCGCCCAGAAGACTCCGGTCGGCCTGTCCATCCAGGTGCTTCCACGCGTGCTTGGCCAGACCGACGACATCGAAATGGACATCGACATGACCCAGAGCACGGTGGTCGGAACAGCTCCGGCGGGAGATCGCGCTCCAACGGTGGCGGCCAACGCGATCACCACGAAGTTCTATCTGAAGTCCAACGACAGCGCCGCGTTCGCGGGTGTTTCGGGCCAGGAGGTCGGCACGGACTTCAATAAGGCCCCGCTGGCCGCGGATCCACTCTTTCGACTGAATCGATCGAAGGAATACAAGAAGAAGAACCAGCGTTTCGTCGTGTTCGTCACGCCGCAGATCATTGAAAGCGCGTCGCAGGGAACCGAAGACCTCAAGCGTGACTTCCGAGTGAGGGCAAACTAATGGCCGGCCATGTGATTGCAGTCGTGGGGGGCAAGGGCGGGGTGGGCAAGAGCATCTTTTCGGCCAACCTGATGATCGCCTACGCCCAGAACTTCCGGCAGAAGCCCTTGCTCATCGACGCTGACTTCAATAGCCTCGGCGACCAGAACATCATCCTCAACCTGAATCCACAGCGAAACCTGGTGGATGCAACCAAACTGCAGGGAACAATCGACCTCAAGGCACTGTCCGGAATCATGGGATCCGGATCGGTCGGGTTCAACTTCATCAGTGCCCCGCGCGACATGAACACCGCGCGTGACATCGACGTCGACGGGTACGGCAAGCTGCTCAAGGCTTCGCAGAATCTCTTTCCTTGGACGGTTGTCGACTGCGGAAGTTCAATGGATGTCCTCACGATGAAGACGTTCGAGGCGGCTACGGTGATCTTCGTCGTCACCACTGCGGATCTCATCGTCGTGAACCAGACCAAGCGGGTTCTGGCCAAGATCCAGGAAATGCTCTTTCCGCCGGAGATGGTCCAGGTCGTCATCAATCGCTACTCGCAGAACACTTTGATCACGCCCCAGATGATCCAAAAGAACCTCGGAAGGAGCGTCTTTGCAGCAATTCCGGATGATCCTGCAACCTGCGATGCTGCGCTGTCCAAGAGCACGCCTCTTGTGGTCTCGGCGCCGACCTCGGCTGCCGCCAGAGGTTATCATGAGCTCGTGAGAAAAATGCAGCAGGTGGGCCTGCTTGAGAGCCTCGCCAAGCTCAAGAAGCCTACCGGTGTGGCTGCCAAGGTGCAGGCGCAGGGCGGACCTGAACAGGTGAAGATGGAAATCGGCGGCGCTGCCTCGCAGAACGCCAACCCGCTCCGCGGTGGCGCGGCTCCGATCGACGCCTGGACGGCGATGAAGCTCAGGATCCACAAGGGCCTGATCGAGACGATGGACCTGAAGAAGACGAATACCGACACCGCTGATCCGAAGCAGCGGGCGATCCTGCGCGATAAGACTCAGAAGGCCATCCTCGACCTGCTGGCGCAGGAGGATACCGCCTCATTGTTGCCCACGCGTGACCACAAAGCGCAGATGGTGAAGGAAGTCCTGGATGAGGCGCTGGGCCTCGGTCCGCTCGAGGACCTGCTTGCCGATGACAAGGTGAACGAAATCATGGTCAATTCACGCGACCAGATCTACATCGAAGGTGGCGGCAAAAATCGGCTCTCGAAGGTGACTTTCAGCAGCGAGCAGCAGATGTACAACGTCATCGAGCGAATCGTCATGCCACTCGGACGCCGCGTGGACGAGAAGACTCCTTATGTCGATGCCCGCCTTCCCGACGGCTCTCGCGTGCACGTGATCATTCCTCCCCTGGCTCTTCGAGGACCCACGATCACGATTCGAAAGTTCCCGAAGCGACGGCTCGAGGCGAAGGACCTGATCCAGCATGGGTCGGCCACCGAAGAAATCATGGATTTCCTGCGCCTTTGCGTCGAGGCGAAGCTCAACATCGTCGTGAGCGGCGGCACCGGTTCCGGTAAGACGACGCTGCTCAACGTGCTCAGTAATTACATTCCGGCCAACGAGCGGATCATTACGGTCGAGGACTCGGCGGAACTTCAGCTCGGCCAGGAACACGTCGTGCGGCTCGAGACGCGTCCCAAGAACATCGAGGGCGAGGGTGAAGTCAGCATCCGCGAACTGATCAAGAACTGCCTGCGAATGAAGCCGGATCGCATCGTCGTCGGCGAGTGCCGTGCCGGAGAGGCGCTGGACATGCTTCAGGCGATGAATACCGGCCACTCCGGATCGCTGACGACCCTCCATGCCAACAATCCGCGCGAGTGCCTGCAGCGTCTTGAGACGCTGGTGATGATGGCCGGGCTCAACCTGCCATCGAAGGCCATCCGCGAGACGATCGGATCGGCCGTGAATCTGATCATCCAGCAGACTCGGATGAGCGACGGATCTCGAAAGATCACCTACATCAGCGAGGTGACCGGAATGCAGGGCGAGGTCATCTCCACGCAGGATATCTTTCTCTACAAAGAAGAAGGCTTCGACAAGTCGCGAAAGGTGCTCGGTCGGTTCGTGCCCACGGGCTTCGTTCCGAAGTTCGTCGAAGAGATGGAGGCCAAGGGAATGCGCATTTCGCGTAGCCTGTTCTCGCCGAAGGGCCCGGCACAGGCAGCGGGATAGGATCGGCCATGGAGACGATGCGTTTCCTGGGTCTGCTTTTCTTCGGGTTCGGAATGTTCGGCTTCTCGTACCATTACAGCCAGCGCGTGCTGGACTGGTTCGAGATGCAGCAGACCGGAACGCGTGATTACATCCAGCAGCGGCTATCGATGATGTTCATTGAAATCTCGTCGGACCGGGTGCTGTTGTACATGTTTGCAGGCAGCTTCGGCCTCGGGGGAGTCGTCTTCCTCGCCCTCCTTCCGAACCTATTGGCAGGAATCCTGCTGGGAATCCTTTCGGGCATCCTTGGCTGGAAGTCGCTCAGGCCTGTCATTGATTACCTGTACCGCAGGAGAACGCAGAAGTTCGTGCTCCAGATGGTGGATGCCCTGAGCCTGATGTCCAATGGACTCAAGTCAGGCCTGTCGGTCGTCCAGGCGCTGTCCCTTGTCGTTGACGAAATGCCAAACCCGATCAAGCAGGAATTCAACCTCATTCTCAGCCAGAACAAGCTGGGTGCATCCCTCGAAGAGGCCTTTGCCAACCTTGCGCAACGGCTGCCCGCCGAGGATGTCGAGATGTTCGTCACGGCAGTGAACATCCTGAAGGAGACCGGCGGAAATTTGTCGGAAACCTTCGATACGATCGTCATCACGATTCGCGAACGGATCAAGGTCGAGAACAAGATTGCCGCGCTCACCGCCCAGGGTTTTTACCAGGGCATGATCATCATTGCTGTTCCGCCCGGACTGGGATTCGTTCTTTACCAAACTGATCCGGATTTCATCGAGCCATTGTTCAGCACCGGAATTGGCTGGGTCATCATTGCGACCATTCTCATCTTGGAGGTGGTCGGATTCTTTGTCATCATGAGGGTTGTCCGAATCGATGTGTAATGCGCCCGTTGTGCGCAAGAGGAGCTCGTCCATGAAGCGTTCGAGGATGTCCATATTGTCTCGTCTTTCAGTGATCATGCCGGTGCTCGGACTTCTTCAGGCGCCGCCTGCCGATGCTCGGGTGACTCTCAAGAACGGAAACTTTTTTCGCGCCTATACCGATATCGGCTACAAGATGGGCGCCGAGCCCAAGATCGAGCGCGTCTACAACTCCAAGACCAGCTACAAGGGAATCTTCGGACCCGGGTGGGGCAACGAGTACGAGGTGAGGCTCTCGGTCTCTCCGGATGGCAGCGTCGTGGTGCATGAGTACGGAGGGGGCGCGGAGAATCGATTCACTCCATCGAAGGTGAGCGTCCAGGAAGTGGACGAAGCGGTGAAGAAGATCGCCGATCTCAAGAAGATTCCGAATCCCAAGGCCAACGAGGAGTATCGCCAGAAGCTGCGATCCGATGCGTTCTATCGGAACGAGGAGTGGCAGACGCTGGTCAATGCCGGCAAGCTGCAGGCCAAGGTCATCCCCGTAGGCGCCCAGCTGACGAGCAACCGGTTTGCCTACCAGTCGCTGACCAGGCTGAAGGACGGGTACCAGCGATCGTTTGATACCGGCAAGGTAGAGAAATTTGACGAAAAGGGGCGTTTACTCCGCGTCTCCGACAAGAACGGCAATTTCATCGAGTTCACCTACTCGAAGGAAGGAAGAATCGAAAATCTCGTCGACAACATGAACCGGAAAATGTTCTTCACGTTCAACAATCGCGGACTGCTCGAGAAGGTTCAGGGCGAGGACGGAGTGGAGGCCGTCTACAAGTACAATCCGATGGGCGAGCTGATCGAGAGCAAGGACGCCGAAGGAAACGTCTACAAGTACAAGTATACGACAGATAATTACCACAACCTCGTCGAGGTAGCGTATTCCGACAACACGACCATCCAGGTGGCGTATTATGGCGTCGACAAGTACATGGGTGTGAAGTCGCTCAAGGAACGCGATGGCACGGTGAATGAATATGATTATGTCATCGATCCGAAGGATCGCGGGCATCTGACGGTCACGTCCAACATCAAGGACTCCGAAGGCAAGATCGCCAGCCGCCAGAAGTACGAGTATTTCTTCAAGTACAAGCCTGATGGCGAGGAGTGGACGTACAAACTCATCCAGACGACGGATGGCGAGACCACCGAGACCGTCTACAACGAATGCTGCGGCCTGCCTCTGCTGATCAAGCGCGGAGGCGAGGAAACCTCGTTTGTGTACGACACGAAGGGCCGAGTGGTGAAGAAGTCGACCCCGTCCGAGGTTACTGAACTCAACTACGACGCCAAGGCCGGCAAGGTGTCGAAGGTCGTGAAGAATTCCAAGATCAACAAGAAGTTCTCGAGCTGGTCGCAGTTCGAGTATGACGAGCGAGGCAACCTGAAGCTTGCCAAGAACTCGGACAAGAAGGGTGTGCGGCTTTTCTACGATGCCACCGGACGAATCAAGACGCTGGTGGACCAGGATCGTCGCCAGCTGGACTTCAAGTACGACCAGAACAGCAGGCCGGTCGAGATCACCGATCCGAAGCTGGGCACGATCAAGGTCACTTACAATGCGACGGGAATCGAAAAGGTCGACAGCGCCGCTGGACAGAAGGTTGCCTTGCAGGTGACGACGGCCTTCCAGAACCTGCTGGAGATCATCCGTCCGGCAGGGGTCAATCTCGCTCCTTGATGAACTTTTAGGCAGCTGTTCAAGGTTTTGACGATTTCTGCCGAGGAGATCTTCGTAAGTACCTGATTTGCCGTAGTCCGGCTGGCATCGACCTTGCGATACTTGGAACCAGAGACTTTGACCTTTAGAATGAATGGAAGGTGAGCCTATGAAGAAATTTAAAATTGCACTGACTCTCTCCGTAATCGCGCTGGCGCTTGGAGTTTCCGATGCTCGAGCTGCCAATGGCGCCTGCGGACAGGCAAACGAAGCAAGTCTGACCAGGAT
>CAMAQA010000026.1 GCA_945860415.1 Bacteriovorax stolpii | reverse complement strand
CCTTCATGTCCCTCGCCATGTGCTGGAACTCTTCAGGCTCCATCGGCACAAAGCCCCAGTTGTTCTCCCAGGCGTCGTTGTAGATTTCGAGGATCAGCTCGATCTCCTTCTCAAAGCGCTTCATGTTCACGGTGCGGAAGGTGATGTTGCCGTTGGCCTTGAGGCGCTCGGACTGTGCGAGGAGTCTTTCGGAGAATCGCGAATTTCCATGGACGTCGTAGGCAAAGAGGTCCTTGGTCTTGGCGAAACCGGCCCCCTCGAGCAATGACGAATAGTACCTCGGATTATAGGTCATCATGACCGATGGCGGAGCCTCGAACCCTTCCACCAGCAGTCCGCACTCGTGGTTGGTGCTGAGATTCACGGGCCCTCGCAGCGTCTCCATGCCGCGCTCTCGGGCCCAGGCACTGACCGTCTCGAGGAGCTTCTGCGCCACCGTTGCGTCATCGATCGACTCGAAGAATCCAAAAAACGCCGTCTTCTCATTGTGAAACCTGTTGTGGTTTTCATCCACGACACCCACGATCCGGCCAACGACTTCGCCACCACGGAACGCGAGCCACGGATTCATGAACGCGTGTCGGAAGAAGGGGTTCTTGCGGACATCCAATGTGTCGCGAACGGCGACCCGGAGCTGCGGAACCCAGTTTGGATCGTCCCGGTAGACGGTCCACGGAAAGCCGATGAATGCCTCCCATTCCTGGGAGCTTCTGACGGGCCGGATTTCGATCATGCCGCTACTTTGGCAGATCAGAGCTGAGCTGTCACGACCGCAGAGTGCGCCGGCTTCTGGCCAAAGTGCGTCTGGGCAAGCTGAGCCAGCTCGGAGGCGCGACTCTCGGAGCCGATGATGCCGAACTCACGACCGAGCTTCTCGAGCACCTCGAGGGCGTAATCGAGATCCTCGTCGGTGTGCGTCGCCATGTAGCTCGTGCGAATCAGCGCGCAGCCTTCCGGAACGGCCGGGCTCACGACCGGCGTCGCGAACACGCCGTGCTCATACAGGCGCTGGGCAAACGCAAAGGCCGCCATATCGTCTCCGATGAGGAGCGGAATGATCGGCGTGCGGGATCCCAGGGTATTGTAGCCCATGGCACTGAGCTCGCGGGCCATCTTCGCAGAGTTGCGACGAAGGTTTTCAATGTGGCTCGTGTCGGTATCGGCAATATTCAGGCACTCCATCACGGTACCGACGGCTGCCGGTGGCATGGCGGCGCTGAACATGAACGTGCGCGCGCGGTGCTTGATGTAATGGATGACCTCTTCGGTGCCGGCCACATATCCGCCGAGTGAAGCGAAGGACTTCGAGAAGGTTCCCATCACCAGATCGGCGGCACCGACCATGTTGAAGTGGTGTTCCGTTCCCTGGCCCTTGGATCCGAGGACACCCAAAGCGTGGGCATCGTCGATGTACAGGCGGCAATTGTACTTCTTCGCGAGCTCCGCCATTTCCGGAAGGTTGACGATGTCTCCGGACATCGAGAACACGCCATCGGCAACGATGAGTGCGCCGGCGTACTTCGAGCGGGTATTGCGAAGCACGCGCTCGAGGTCTTCCATGTCGTTGTGCTTGAACCTGATGGTATCGCCGATCGCCAGGCGAGTGCCTTCCACGATCGATGCATGGTTTTCGCGGTCCGAATAGATGACATCGCTACGACCAATCATGCACGACAGCACACCGGCATTGGTCAGAAAGCCCGTCGCAAAAACGAGGCACGCTTCCTTGCCGAGAAATTTGGCGAGGCGCTTTTCGAGCTCTTCATGCGCGACGAGGTTGCCATTCAAGAAGCGCGATCCGGTGCATCCGGTGCCGTATTGGTCGATCGCGTTTTTTGCAGCCTGGATGACGCGGGGATGGTGGGTCAGTCCAAGGTAATTATTGGAGCCGATCATGACACGGCGACGACCATGAGTAACGACGCGTGATCCTGAGGTGGACTCAATGGGACGAAAGAAGGGGTAAACGCCGGCCGCTTGAATGCGCTTGGCATCTTCAAATTGGCGGCATTTTTCAAAAAGATCCGTTTCCTTCGACATGAGCACCTCAGAGCCAGACAAGCGGCCAGTTTTCCAATACTTGAGTCGTTCGTTTAGCATCCGTGATTTCGCGGGTCAACGACTTGCGTTAAGACCCTGAAAACATGATGAAAATAAAGTATTTACAGGCCTCGGGGGACACACTGCCGGCCTGTAAAAACTTCCATTAGACTCAAGGCATGAGTAGCAGATTACGCACCTAGGCGCGGTGCGTGATGGCGAAGGGAAGGGACATGCTCTCGAGGCTTGCGAGGATCAGCCAGAATCTGGGCCATTGGCTCAGCCCGGCTGCAGCTCTCAACCCAGATCTTCTTCGAGCGGCCGAAACCGAGGCCACAGATGGAGATTTGCCTGAGGGCGCCGGATTTCGAGAACCCCCACCCGATTCGGAGTGGCGGCGACATGGCGAGCAGGAGTCGGTCAGTGCGACTGAAGATCTCGGCCATCGGTCCGATTCGAGCACGGCGAGCAGGGATGGAATCCCCGACTGGACCGAGCTCCATAAGGAACTTCAGCGCCAGCCCCTGCGCTCGGTTCGAGCAGCACTCTCGCGCTATCGACAGACCCCGGGCAGCAGAAGAGCTCCGAGGCGCTTCCGCAAAGGAATCGTCCTCGACGAAGCAGCCTGAGGATCAACGTTCGGGCTCACCCCGCCCCGTCAGTCGGTATCCCGAGCCGTAGATCGTCTCGAACCCGTGATCAAAGCCCTGAAGCTTCTTTCTCAGGTTCGCGATGTGCGTGTCGATCGTCCGCCGGGTGACGACGGCATCGGGCCAGAGATCTCCGAGAAGCTGCTTGCGTGGAACAACACGGTCCGTGCGCTCCAGGAAATATCGAAGCAGGTCAAACTCCGTCGGAGTGAGCGTGATGCATCGACCGGCAACCTCCACCACCAGGGTGACCGGATCCATCCGCAGATTGCCTACTGAAAGCTCCGCCCGGACCGAAACCTCGAAATCGCGCGATCTCAGGCGCGCACGGATCTTTGCAAGCAGCTCTTCAGCATAAAACGGCTTGTCCATGGCATCGTCGGCACCCTCTTCGAGGCACCTCACGCGCGAGGCCCAGGAGCCTGCGCGTGCACCATCGTCATCGACGCCCACGAGCATGAGCACCGGAACGGCGCGAGTCGACGGATGCGCCCTCAGGCGGCGACAGACCTCATTGAGCGTTTGATCGAGGATGACGAGGTCCGGGTGCGATCGTGCGACCACCTGAAGCGCCTCGCGTGGTGAACCCGCCTCGACAATTTCGTAATGCCCGTTGAGGATCGAGTGCAGGAAACCCCGGAACTCATGATCCTCGTCGATGATCAGGATTCGCTTCATCAGAACCGGGATATACCTGCTTCCGAAGTCGCGATGGAACCGGAAGTTCGCCTCAAACCGGCAAGCGACAAGAGATTTTCAGCGAAAAATGGCCCAAAATGGACTCACGCAAATCTGCCGCGAAGCTGCTCGCCACCAAGAATGTGCAGATGAAGGTGTGCTACGGTCTGTCCACCCCACTCGCGAGTGTTCACGACGACGCGAAATCCATCCGCAGCCAGGTCCTCCTGGCGGGCGACTTCGACTGCGGTATTGAGGAGCTTTGAATTCACCTCTGCAGCACCGCTCGAATCGAGACACTCGACGTGGGCCTTCGGCATGACGAGCAGATGAACCTTCGCCTGCGGCTGGATGTCGCGAATCGCAATGAACTCAGCATTCTCGAAGACCCTGGCAGAAGGAATCTCTCCCGCGGCGATCTTGCAGAAAATGCAGCTCATTCCGGAACCCTCTCAATCTCCGCGCCCAGCGCACGGAGCTTCCCTTCCATGCGCTCATAGCCGCGATCGAGGTGGTAGATGCGGCTGACGGTCGTCGGGCCCTCGGCGCAGAGGCCCGCGATGATCAGGCTCGCACTCGCGCGAAGATCGGTCGCCATCACCGGTGCACCCTTGAGCTTCTCGCGGCCCTTCACCACGGCGCTTTTGCCACGAACGGTGATGTCCGCCCCGAGTCGCGCGAGCTCCGGAACGTGCATGAAACGATTCTCAAAAACCGTCTCGGTGATGACCGAAGCGCCATCGGCGATCGTCATGGCCGCCATGAACTGGGCCTGCATGTCGGTCGGAAAGCCCGGGTGGGGAAGCGTCGTCACGTCCGTCGCCTTCGGACGCCCCTTCGAACGGATACCGATGAAGCCCGCTCCGCGATCGATGATCGCGCCGGACTCTTCGAGCTTTACCAGCACGGGCTCAAGGAATTCCGGCGTGATGCCGTTCACGCGAACCTCGCCGCCAGTGGCAAATCCCGCACAAAGAAAGGTTCCTGCCTCGATCCGGTCACCGATGATGCTGTGCTGGCAGGATCCGAGCGAATCCTTTCCCTGCACGCGAATCGTTTCCGTGCCTTCGCCTTCGATCTGAGCACCCATCGCCCGAAGCGCCCGGGCAAGGTCGACGATCTCGGGTTCTTTCGCGCAGTTCTCGAGAACGGACTCACCCTGGGCGAGCACTGCTGCCATCAGGACGTTTTCCGTCGCGCCCACGCTCGGGTACTCGAACGCCACGCGATTACCAACCAGGCGCTTGGCATTTGCAATGACGTAGCCTTCCTCGAGCTGGATCCGCGCTCCGAGCTTTTCGAGGCCGGTCAGATGGTAGTTGATGGGCCGTGCACCGATGGCGCAGCCACCAGGGAGCGACACCTTGGCGTATCCGTACTTGGCCACCAGAGGACCGAGAACGAAGACCGAAGCGCGCATCGTTTTGACGAGCTCATAAGGCGCTTCCTGCGAATGAATCGAGGTCGGATCGAGGACGGCGCGATTGGCCTTGCGGTTGAAGTCGACCGTCATGCCCATGTTCGCCAGGAGCTTGCAGAGCGTTCGGATGTCCATGAGATCCGGCACGCGCTCGAAGGTGCAGGGCTTGCCGGCGAGAATTGCAGAAACAAGCACCGGCAGGGCAGCATTCTTCGCACCGCTGACTTCCACTTCGCCGCGGAGGACATTGCCCCCGTGAATCTTCATCTGGTCCATGCGTTCAACTTTGCCTCCAAAACACGGCTCTTCCCAGCAAGATCTGGAAGAATCCGCACATCATCGAAGCCGTCGTCGAAAAGCCGACGAATCTCGTCCGCCCGCTCGTGCGGCAGCTCCAGGAAAACTCTTCCCCCAGCTTTGACGAGCAGGTGGGCCGACAGAGAAATCTCGCGATAATAAAACAGCGGATCGCCCTCCGGCGCAAAGAGTGCCAGGGAGGGCTCGAAATTCTCGACCTCCTCGTCCACTTCGGCGCGACCGCGCCTGAGATAAGGAGGATTGCTGACCAGAAAATCCAGCTTCCGCTGCGACCGCTCGACCCATTCGAGAAGCGAACCCGTGACGTCATTCGTGGCGCGCGGAGCGATCCATCGGATCGCTTCAGCCGGAACACCGAGATTTTGCGCGTTGTCCTGTGCCCTTCGGAGTGCCTCTGGGCTGGCTTCCGTCGCGAGCATTTGCAGGCCCGCGCCCACTTCCAGCGCGAGCGTGATCGCAATGACCCCGCTTCCGGTTCCGATATCGGCACCCACCAGGGCCGCGCCGCGAGATGCCGAGATCCAGCCCAGCACGCTTTCGACCAGCACTTCGGTTTCCGGGCGAGGAATCAGCACTTCGGGACCGACTTCAAAATACCGTCCGTAAAAATTCTGCTCGCGCGTGAGCTGCTGGAGCGGGACGCGGGCGGTCAGCCGCTTCTCGGCCCAAATCCGGGCCTGCGTGATCCAGGCACCTTCAGGCAACGCGGCCGCGGAATGGAGCTGCTGCCGAGTCAGGCGCGCGCGCTCTGGAAACTCGCGATGAAACGCCGCTTCGAGCAGCATCTCGAGCTCGTGCTCCGGAAGCTTTTCAGAAAAATCAGCGAAGAATTGATCGAGTGCGGGATTCGAAGCGGCAGGCATGGGCGCCCTCAACCCGAGATGCCCTGCGCCTTGAGCGCTTCCATCTGGTAATGCGCCTGGAGGCCGTCGAGGATTTCGTCGATCTTGCCTTCCATCACTTCGGGCAGCTGATAGAGCGTGAGGCCGATGCGGTGATCCGTCAGCCGGCCCTGCGGAAAGTTGTACGTGCGAATCCGCTCGCTGCGATCTCCCGTGCCGACCATCGTGCGGCGGGCATCGGAATGCTCTTTTGCCGCGCGCTCCTGTTCGGCATCAAGCAAGCGTGATCGCAGGATCTTCATCGCCTTGTCCTTGTTCTTGTGCTGCGAGCGCTCGTCCTGGCAAACAACCACGGTGCCGGTCGGAATGTGCGTGATGCGGACCGCGGAGTCAGTCGTGTTGACGCCCTGGCCGCCGGCGCCACCCGAACGGAACACATCGATTCGCAGGTCGACCGGGTTGATATTCACGTCCACATCTTCGGCTTCAGGCAAGACGGCGATCGTGACCGTCGACGTGTGAATGCGACCCTGGGCTTCGGTCTCGGGAACACGCTGCACGCGGTGAACTCCGCTTTCCCACTTCAGGCGGCTGTAGACCTTCTGGCCTTCGATCATCGCGATGATTTCCTTGAAGCCCCCGATTCCGGTGGAGTTCGCGGAAAGGATGTCGACCTTCCAGCCCTGCCGTTCGGCATAGCGCTGGTAGAGACGGAACAGCTCGCCCACAAAGAGCGCCGCCTCTTCGCCGCCCGCACCGGCGCGAATTTCGAACATGATGTTCTTCTCGTCGTTCGGATCTTTTGGAAGGAGCAGGATCTGGAGCCCGCGCCTGGACTGCTCGATCTCCGGTTCGAGGCGCTTGAGCTCATCGCGCGCCATGGCGGAGAGCTCCGCATCCTTGTCCTCGAGAAGTTCGCGGTTCGAGCTGAACTCGGACTGAAGCTGTTTGTAATGGCGGTACTCGTCGATCAGCTCCTGGAGCGATGCGTGCTCACGAGAGAGGCGACGAAACTCGCCGGGCTGGTCAGCAAGCGACGGATCGGCAAGGCGCGATTCCAGCTCGAGGAATCGCTGCTCGACGGCTTCCAGTTTGTCGAACATTCCAGCCATGGGGTGACTCTATCAAAGAAGCTCAAAGACCAAAGCCCCGGTCGCAGTAAAGCGCCCGGGGCCTTGATGAAGGATCAGGAAACAGGTGTTCCTTACTTCTTCTTGTACTTGTTCATGAACCGCTCGACGCGGCCTTCAGTGTCCATCAGCTTGTGCTTGCCGGTCCACATGGGGTGGCAGTTCGAGCAGATTTCGACCTTGATGTTTTCAGTGGTCGCGCGGGTTTCGACCACGTGTCCGCATGCGCAGGTCACGGTCGTTTCAACATAATGTGGGTGAATAGCCTGTTTCATAAGTTTGCCTCTGGTAACAAAATTCTAGAATCGGGTCAATGACCCGGGACGTCAAAAATCCCGGGTTTTTAGCCGCTCATTCCCTTGATGAAGTCTTCGTTGGTCTTGGTGTGCGCCACCTTGTCCAGGAGGAACTCCATGGCGTCCAGGGTGTTCATCGGGTGGAGCACCTTTCGGAGGATCCACAGACGGGTCAGAATGTCCTTCGGGAGGAGCATTTCTTCCTTTCGTGTCGCGGACTTATTGATGTCCAGACACGGAAAGATCCGCTTTTCCATGAGCTTGCGATCGAGGTGGATTTCGGAGTTACCCGTTCCCTTGAACTCTTCGAAAATCACCTCGTCCATGCGCGAGCCGGTTTCGACCAGGGCCGTGGCGATGATCGTCAGCGAGCCGCCTTCTTCGATATTGCGGGCTGCACCGAAGAAGCGCTTGGGCTTGTGGAGGGCGTTGGAGTCCACGCCGCCAGACAGGATCTTGCCCGAGGGCGGGACGACCGAGTTGTAGGCACGAGCCAGACGGGTGATCGAGTCGAGCAGAATGACCACGTCGTGCTTGTTCTCGACCAGGCGCTTGGCCTTCTCCAAGACCATTTCAGCAACCTGGACGTGGCGGGAAGCCTGTTCGTCGAAAGTCGAGCTGACGACTTCGCCCTTCACCGAACGCTGCATGTCCGTCACTTCTTCCGGACGCTCGTCGATGAGGAGGACGATCAGCTTGATCTCCGGATGATTGTGGGTGATCGCGTTCGCGATTTCCTGCATCAGGACCGTCTTGCCGGCGCGCGGAGGAGCGACGACGAGGCAGCGCTGCCCCTTGCCCAGCGGAACCATCATGTCGATGATACGGGTACTGTACTGGGTCGGCTGGTATTCGAGGTTGATGCGCTTGTTCGGATAAAGCGGCGTGAGGTTGTCGAAGAGCACCTTTTCGGAGTTCACTTCGGCCGTCTGGAAGTTCACGTTTTCGACCTTCAGGAGGGCGAAGTAGCGCTCGCCTTCCTTCGGCGCGCGGACCGATCCGCTGACCGTGTCGCCGGTGCGCAGGCCGAAGCGGCGAATCTGAGACGGCGAGACGTACACATCGTCCGGACCCGGCAGGTAGTTGTAGTCGGGGGCGCGGAGGAATCCGAAACCGTCCGGCAGGCACTCGAGGACGCCATCGGCGTAAATGTGCTCGTCCTTTTCGGCCTTCTTCTGAAGGACCGAGAAGATCAGGTCCTGCTTGCGCAGGCCGGCCGCGTTCTCAATGCCCAGCTCCTTGCCGAGTTCGACCAGGTCGCCAATCTTTTTTTCCTTCAATTCACGTAAATGCATGGGGGGTTTTCCTGAGATCTCGCCCGCAGAAAGGGGCGGCAGTTTTTTGTCTGGGAACGTCCGCCGGGAGGCGAACATCAATCGGTTAGCAAAGGCATTTGCCCCCGTAAAGAAAAAAAGAGAACCTGAAGCCATGGGTTCCAGTTCCGCGTGGCGTTGGGCATTTGCGCTTTTTTTGCTCGTTTTCCTGGGCGTTTCCGTGGCCGGCGGACGCCTGGCTTATTTCGCGATAATTCCGGCTTCGGAAGATGAAGCCGTCGAATCGACGGTGCTCGTCGCCCGAGGAACAGGCCCCGCTGAAATCGCCCGCCAGCTTGCCGCGGGGAAGGTCATTTCGAGCGCGGAAGATTTTCTGCTCATCGGGCGCGTGATGCGGAAGTGGAAGTCCATCCGGATGGGAGAGTACCTCGTGACCTCGGCAATGACGCCGCTCGAGATCTTTTCGCTGCTCGCCTCGGGCAAGAGCATCCAGCATCTCGTCACCATTCGCGAAGGCCAGAACATGTATGAGGTGGCCGATTTGCTGGAGAAGACGGGACTCGCCGCGCGCGACCGCGTCCTGGCGCTGTGCCGCGATCGGGAGTTCATGAAGGCCCATGGGTTTTTGGAGCCCCTGCCCCCCTCGCTCGAGGGCTACCTGTTTCCGGAAACCTATTCGTTCACTCGCGTCGAGACTCCAGAACAGATGCTCGCAACCATGGTTCGGAAATACCGTGCAGTCTGGGCTGATATCCGCGCAAAGCACGCGGCCAGCATCCTCGCTCTTGGCCTGTCCGAGCACCAGATGATCACGCTCGCCTCCGTCATCGAAAAGGAAACCGGCGCACCGGAAGAGCGGCCGATGATCAGCTCGGTCTTCCACAACCGACTTCGGAAAAAGATGCGCCTCCAGAGCGATCCGACGACCATCTATGGAATGTGGGAGCGTTACTCGGGAAACATCCGAAGGCAGGATCTGCTGACCCCGAGTCCCTTCAATACTTACACAAGTCCAGCACTCCCGCTCGGGCCGATCTCCAATCCGGGCCGGCACTCGATCGAGGCCGCACTGAACCCGGTCGAATCCGAGTACCTGTTTTTCGTTTCGCAGAACGATGGCAGGCACGTGTTCACGAAAACCTACGGCGAACACACTTCAGCGGTGAAAAAGTTCCAGCTGGACCCCAGGGCTCGCGAAGGAAAGAGCTGGCGCGATCTCAAGCAGTCAAAAAACTGAAGAGCGGATTCCGCCAGCAATGTTCCCAGGCGAGCAGGCGCTGCTTGAACTGAATCTCGGGCGCGGATTCATCCTGCGCCCCCATGAAGCCACCGATATCCTGGACTCCGACCACTCGATGGCAAGGCACCAGGATCAGGTGACGATTGCGCCTGAGCGCCTGCCCGACGGCACGAGTTGCTCCGCGCTTGCCGATCCTGCTCGCCACCCAGGCATAGGTGCGGGTTTCGCCGTGTGGAATCTGCATCACGGCAAGATAAACTTTCTTCTCAAACTCGCTCCACAAGGAATGATCGATGAACTGATCGACGAAAGGCGCAAACCCGAGCGCCTCGTCGATCGGCTCTCCGGTTCGAAAGTAGGTGCGAATGGCTGCGAGGAGCTCCGAGGCGCGCGAGCCGACAATGGAGACGGGATCTGCTGAATCGACGACCGGACCTGAAACAGGGAGCCAGTCGACGCGCGCGACCGCGCCGCGTGCGTTCCAGGTCAGCAGCAGAGTTCCGACGGGCGTGGTGAGATGCAGATGATTCATGGGGCGACCGCCCTATTCGCATCGCACCAAAGTGGCGCGAAGGCAATTCCATCCCTCTCGTCCGTGTGGTTATCTGGGCGCATGAAGGACCTCGAAGGCAGCATCCTGAAGATGACCTGGAGCGATGCAGCGTTCATCGTGCTGATCGTGATCGGCATGGCGGTCCTTCGAACGCTGATCCTCAACTCGATGGACTGGGCGATGCGTCGAATCTCTGGAGTGGCCGCACTTTCCGAGGGATTCATTCCGCTCCTTCGAAACCTGGTCACGCTCTTCATCATCACGTTCGGCGCAATCCTCGTCCTCAAGCACTTCGGCTACGACGTCTGGAGCCTGATCACCGCCCTGGGCGTCGGATCATTGGCCGTCGGTCTTGCCGCGAAGGATACGCTCTCGCACATGATTTCGGGTTTCGTGCTCATCATCGATCGCAACCTCCGGCCGGGCGATCGAATCAGCTTCTCCGGCGCGACCGGAACCGTGGAGGAGATCGGGCTTCGAAGCACCCGAATCGTCACCTCGGGCGGGAGTGCCTGGATCGTGCCGAACTCGGAACTGGTGAACACGAAGATCCTCAACTTCAGCCTGCCCCAGCCTGCGACCAGGATCTCGACGACGATCAAGGTTACCCTCCAGATTCCGCTCGAGAAGATACGCGAAATCGGACGCGAAGCACTTCGCTCCGTGCCTGGTGTGGACAGCTCGCGCGAATTCGAAGCCCACCTGCAGTCCCTCCTTGAGGGTCATCAGACCATCGAACTCTCGTTTTGGATCGGGACCGACTCGCCGGATGACCAGGCTCGGATTCTCTCGAAATTCCTGGAGGAATTCTCGCTCCAAGCCCGAGGGCGGCAGGTTCCGCTCGTCGGGGCCCCAGCCACACCGACCTGACGAATAGTTGACATTATGCGTCATCAGCCGCTAGAAGCTCGACATGCGGATTTGGACAATCCTTTCGGCTACCTGCCTTTTATCAACAAATTCAAATTCTTACGCCTACAATCTGGCGGATCATTCGCAACTGACGCGGACGGCGGCCGCAGCTGTCCTGAAATGCTTTCCGTCAGCCCTCAGTTCGACTCAGGTGGAATCCATGGTCGAGGCCAATCACTGGGAGGACCTGAACCTCCTCAGGAAATGGACCTCCTTCTCTCATTTCTACCATCCCGAGCACGACTTCCGTTCGCTTCGCGCGACGTCGCGCGACCGAGCGCTCGATCTGGAAGAGCAGCTTCGGAACCCGCATGAGTCGGACAGAGAGGCCTTGATCGGAAAGGCGCTCCATCACTTGCAGGACATGGCGGCACCTCCCCATGTCATTCCGGTGAACCATTTCTGGACAGACGGCTTCGAGAAGCTGACGCTGACCGTGGCGCCGTCCTTTGGATTTGCTTCATGCCAGGACCTGCTCGACCAGGCCTCGAAGGTGTCGCTCTCCGAGCTTCACCAAAGCATTGCCGAAGAAACCTGGAAATCCGTGCGCACCGGATCGCTGCGCGGAGTTCGTGTTTCGGGCTCCGTTCGCAAGCACCTGGCCCTTCCGCTGCTGATGTTCTGGAATCCCAACGGACCCGGTGAATGGGGAGAGTACGGAATCGTTGGAAACGCGTTTGGAGCCGAACAGCTGAATTCTTCCATGGGCAAATTCGAGGTACCGGCCGCCGAGTATCGGCGATTGAAACAGGAGCGACTCCAAAGCGCGCTTCGAGCAAGCCAGCTCTTCCTCGCGCGCTCCGCCGTCCTCAAATTTTGAGCCGGCCAGCCATTCGCGGCCCGGCGGATTTTTGACACGTCATTCGGTCCTGCGAATCGGAATCCACAAGCCCCCTCGAATTTCGCCGCGATTTCGATAAGATGATTTCATGTCGAAATTTTCGAAAAAGAACCTCGCCGCCGTCGGAGCCATCATCTTGATCGCCGGGTCCATCGTCTTTTCGATGCTGAACCAGAAAAACAGTGGAAAGCCGGCTCCAGGATCCAAGGAGCAGGAAGCCGCCGACCTTCGGACGCTCGGAAAAAGTGATGCAAACTGGGCCGAGCAGAGCCAGGCCCTGATGCGCCTGTCGATTCAACAGAACCCCGAGGCCCTGGCCTTCATCAAGCAGAAGCTGGACTCGAAGGATGAGAAGCTCGCACCCTGGGCGACTCGTGCCCTGGGATACTTCACCAATCCCGATGCGTTCGCGCTGATTCGCACCCAGCTCCGCTCGACGAACTCCTCGATTCGCGAAGCCGCCATCGATGCGCTGGGAATGCGATCGCATCCGGAAAAGCTCAAGATGATTGATGAGGCCAAGTCTCTCGTGACCGGCGATTCGGAACGCGCACGCCTGCAGATGGCATCAATCCGCATGACGGCAAGCCCGGAAGCCAAGTCGTCCCTCGCCAAGGGAGTGATCTCCGAGCTTCAGCGACGGGATCTCGAGGCACCAGCGAGAAACTACCTGGTCAGCCAGATCTTTTTCCAGAGCCCGAGGACCCGCGAAGTCGAGTCGTATTTTAAGTCGCTCTCGAGCAACGTGAAAACCGTCGATGAGCTCTCGGCCATCGCCGTGGTTCGCGCACTCAAGATTTACTGCCCCAGCAATCGCTACTCGGTCATCAAGGATGCCCTCGGTCGCACGAACCTGACCATTCCGGGCCAATCGCAGATCCTGAACGAGCTCATTTTCCATGCCGGACCGGAGGCCAGTGCGATTTTTCAATCTGTTGCCGGCGGCGGCAAGCTGAATGCCACCTTCTTGGAAAACCTGAAAAAGCAGCTCGACAACCCCAAGGTAAAGTCGCCCTGTGCGTCACAGCAGGCTAGCGCCCCGGGAGCGGCCGAAAAGCGCGGCTAAGCCCGTTCGGACTGACGATCGTTTGACGGCCGCCGAGTGCTCTGCACCGGCGGCCGTTGCCATTTTGAAGGGTTCGAGACGACACCCCAGTCCGGACTGACACACTTACGCGGAAAATCCTTCCTACCGATACTGGTACTAAGGGCGGAAATCCCGTTGATCGGTACGTTTGCGAAGAGGTTGCGACAGCCTGATCACTCGAAATTCTTCGGCTTCCTGGGCTGGGGCCTCCTGTCGCTCGCCTTGTCATTCGCTGCCTCGGGCTGCATTAGAGCCAAGCCCGCCGCAGGTCTCGAGAAGGTGTTGTATGAAAAGAGCCTACCCCTGCCGGTCGCCTCGACCATCAGCAACCAGTCCATTCCGCTGGGGCAGACCTCGCTGACGGTTCCTTTTGAGCTGGAAGGGTTCAATGAAGGCCAGCTCCTCCTGTGGACGGTAGAAAGCTCGAACGATCTCCTGGCGAGCTCCTCGCAGATGACCGCGACGAACAGCGGCCCGAGCGCCCAGGTTTTGATCACGACTCACGCACAGCTCATCGGCAATACCGCCATCACGATCCGCTGGTCGGACACCCACAAGCAGGCCTCGACCTCGTTCACTCTCTCCGTCCAGCCCATACACACGCGCACGATTCAGGAAGATCACTCGGACAGCTTCACGCTCACGAACGCCTTCGACGTCGCGGGCATGGTCGAAGGCTACGCGATCACGCTTCGCCCGGATTTGACGGTCCTCTCGAGTCCGAGCACCCAGGCGACGATCGTTGACGGCATCCTCCACTTCGCACCCAATGCCCACTACTCCGGTTCTTCGCTCCTGAGATACCAGGTCAATACGAGCTTTGATCCGGTTGAGGGATTCGTCACGTACACCGTCAACCCGGTGAATGATGCTCCGACACTCGCGGAAATCTCGAATCAGTCGACTCTCGAAGACACTCCGAAAACGATCACGCTTTCAGTCAGCGACGTCGACTCCACGCTGACCTGCGCTGGTTCTCTTTCAGGCACATCCAGCAACTCTGCAGTACTTCAGAATTCCGGAATCAGCTTCTCAGGAACACCTCCGGGATGCGAAGTCGCCCTGAGCCCGGTCGCAAATGCTTCGGGGTTGACGATCGTGACGATCACGGCAGCAGATGCCGAAAGCTCGGTGCTCTCCACACAAAGAACATTCAGTTTCAGTGTCGAGACGGTCAATGACGCTCCGTCGATCAGTTCGATCGCGAACACGACACTCGCCAGCTACGACCCTTCCGAACCGATCACATTTGCCATTTTAGATGCTGAAAACGGCGCGCTCAGCTGCACCACCTCGGTCGAAAAGGCGTCAAGCGATACTTCCGTTGTTGCACTCTCCGGAATCTCCATCGGCGGAACAGCCCCGAACTGCACGGTGACGATCACGCCAGTCCTGCGATCGGCTGGATACTCCGACATCACCCTGACCGTCTCGGATGGTGCGCTGACGAGCAGCGAAGTTTTCCGCGTGACGGTTGCCCCCGACAATACGGCTCCGACGCTTGCATCCATTTCGAGACTCGATGGCGATGCCCTGCAGGAAGAAACCTTCACCGTTACGCATGATGCTCTGGTGGCGAAAGCCGTCGGGCTTTTTGATCGTGAGACCGCGAATTCGGCGCTGAGCTTTGTGATCACGTCGATCGGATCTGCTGGAAACGTCGTCAAAGGAACAACGGCAGTCACCGTCGGTACCCGAGTCAGCGCCACCGAGTCCGTCGTTTTCACGCCGTCTGCGCCTGCGAACACCGGAGCGGCCGTGACTGTCTTTTCGGTTTCTGCATCGGATGGCCAGTTGGATTCGACTCCGCCCGTTCCAGTCACGGTGACGGTCTACGGGCTGCCAACGGCACCGAATGTCACACTCATCTCGAGCGATCCCACGAACAATGCGGCGCTTCATCTTTCGGCCGACACCTGCCTCGGAATCCATAGCTTCAAAGTGACAGAGACAGCAACGAAGCCCGAGGCAGGAGAGGCAGGCTGGACAGATTGTGATGCTGGCACGGGCCAGCTTTCCTTCTTCCACACCCTTTCTGACCAGACCGATGGCGAGAAGACCGTCTATGTCTGGTTCCGGTGGGGACCTTCCGGAGAAAAGGTTTTGCCGAACGCCCGAACGATCCAGACGACGCTCGACACCACCGCGCCTGCCATTCCGTTGATCAGACTGATCGGATCATCGCCAGGAATCGACACGACGCCTTCCTTCAACATTACTGCCGACAGCTTCGAGGCCGGCGCAGTGGCCTACCTCGTTCCGGATTCCGCGGGATATTGCGGCTCGATCGATAGTGCTCTTGCCGTGAGCGCCCCGCTCACAGGAAGCGAAGCTTCGATTACCCTGACAGTGGCTGAGGATCACGCCATCGATGATGAGCTTGAGAGGATGTTCCATGTCGTTGTGGAGGACGCCGCAAGAAACTCGACCTGCAACGACGGTTGGTCCGGGTCCCTCTACCGCTACGACGCGCCTCTCATCGCTGATGCCAGCGCCACTCTGGGCGCAGAGACGAATGAGACGGGCGTGAAGGTCACGAGCGGTGCGACGGTGACAATCACCGGAGACGCGCAGATCCAGCATCTCGAGATCGATGGCGGCACTGTCGTGCTGAACGCCAATTACACCTTCACGTCGGTGGCAGTGACCAGCGGCACGCTGACGGCAGATGCCTACAGCAATGACAATGACGGCACTGCGTGGACCAGTACGCCCGGCGCCGGAAACGGCAAACTCCTCTTCACGACCGGATCGCTCACCATCGGCGCCACCGGCCGAGTCCACATGGACGGTAAGGGGTACATGGGCGGCGGTGCAAGTGAGAGAACCCAGGGTGCATCACCGGTGGGACCTGGATCCACCTCAGGCCTGATCAACTGGGGATCCGCGACGACTACGATTAGCGCCAACGGCGGTGGAGGAGGAAGCCTCGCTCACGATCCATTAGGAGGACACGGAGCGGGCGGATCTTATGGCTCAAGGGGAGTGGGCGAATGGAATGCCGGACCTTCCGGTGACCTCTACGGAGCGACCGATTTCCAGACCGCAGTCTATCTGGGTTCCGGTGGTGGGGCCGGATCTTACACGCACACGTCCGGGCTGGTCTACGTCACGGGCGGTGCAGGCGCCGGAGCCATCAGCATCACGGCGAATAGCGTGAGTATCGCTACTGGAGGAAAAATTACTTCCAACGGCGCCAAGGGAGCCTACATGGCTGGCTCAGGTTCGGGCGGAACAATTGTGCTCAACGCCTCTTCACTCTCGAATAACGGCCTCATCGAGGCTCGAGGCGGTGATTCAGAAAGCTACATCAATGGAGGCGGCTACGGCCGCATCCATGTCTCTCCTCCCGCAATTCGAAACGGCGGTTCTGCCAACATCGCCGGACTGGGACAGGGCACCCAGCTTTTGCTCGAGTCATCTGGCGCGAACCCGATCACCAGCATCTCGATCACTGGCAATTCGCACGTGAATCTGTCCATCACTGGAATTGAACAGGTCGGTTCGCTCTCGATTGAAAGTGGTTCTACTCTCCTGCTCGACACGAACACCACTTTCTCGGGTGCCGTTACCGTCAACGGCACGCTCACCACGCGCCCGTTCCATAATCTCTACACGCGCGACAGCGGAACCAACACGAACGTCTGGGCGAACCCTGCACCGGGTGCTGGAAACGGAAAGCTGATGTTTACTGCAGGAAGCGTCGTCGTGGGCGCCACCGGCGTCATTCACGCCGATGCGAAGGGCTACATGGGCGGCGAATGGGGCCGCTGGCAGGGTGCTTCCGTGGACGGGCCCGGTACCGATACCAACCCCTTCAGAAATGGAGGCGGTGGCGGCGGCAACTGGGCGGGAACCGGGGGTGGTGGTTCGTATGGCACTAGTGCTGATGTACAGATCTCAAATTGGTACGGCGAACGCGGCAAGCCTTACGGCGAATCGGATTTCGCCACTGCGCTCTACCTCGGATCCGGTGGAGGCGCGACCTTCGGCAACGGAGGCGCCGGCGGAGGAGCGATCAGCATTACTGCAGCATCCGTCTCGATCGCGAGTGGCGGACGGATCAGCGCTGACGGTGCGGACAGCAATGCAGCTGGATCTGGAGGAACGATTGTCCTGAACGCCTCATCGAGCTTCTCCCATGCGGGCATTGTTCGTGCTCGAGGTGGTTCCCAAGGCAGTACCCGTGCCGGCGATGGCCGCATCCACATTCCGTTCGAGCGCCTGAAGTCGGGCAGCAACGTCACAGTCGCAGGAATCCAGAACGGCTTCGTGCTCTCCATTCCAAATGGCCAGAGCGTCGGAACGGTCATGGCCTCACAATCCGCTGCGGCGGCTCCGGCGATCATCGGGTTGAAGCTCGGCGCCGGAGCCAGCATTCAGAACCTCGTCATCTCAGACGGATCGACCGTGCGCCTCAACAGCGAGGCCACGTTCACTTCGGTTTCGATCACCAGCGGCACCCTCACCGCGGATCCATTCGATAACTTCATCAGCAACACGAGCTCCGGAGCCGAAGGAGACTTCAGCGGAACCATTTTTGCGAACGCTCCGGCGGCAGGCAACGGAAGGCTGAAGTTCACTGCCGGAACTCTCGCGGTCGGGGCTTCGGGCGTCATCACCATGGACGGCAAGGGCTATCGAAGCGGCGGCTATGGTGGATCGGGCGGATCTGTGGACGGAATCGGCGTGCAGGGCGCTGGAATCGCCTATCACTCGGACGGACAGACCTGGATTGGCGGCAATGCCTCGTACGGCACCGAAGGCTCTGCAAGATCCACGGCGAGTTACACCCAAACACCTGGTTCAACCTATGGCGAATCCGACTTCGTCAGCGCTCTCTACCTCGGCTCCGGAGGCGCCGGAAGGAACGGCCGCGGCCTCTTCGGCGGTGGTGCCATCTCGATCGATGCGACGACCCTCGTGATGGAAAATGGCGCCGTGATCACTGCGCGAGGAGAAAACGGTTCGACCGACGGCGGCT
Source organism: Bacteriovorax stolpii (assembly GCA_945860415.1). Lineage (GTDB taxonomy): Bacteria > Bdellovibrionota > UBA1018 > UBA1018 > UBA1018 > CAIOHW01. The sequence goes on along the minus strand of CAMAQA010000026.1, from coordinate 15,993 downwards.
ACGGCTCCGGTGGAACGATCGTGCTTTCGGCCGATAGCGCCTCATTGCCGAGCGCTGCGCGGATCACTGTCGAGAAACGCTCCAGTAGTGGCGGCTCAGACTATGGCGGCGACGGCCGCAAGGCCCTCGCATTCTTGAGTTGCTCGGGCACGGGCTGCGGAGCACTCGAGGCGCCGAACTCGCAAATTCTGGCTTCCATCGGAAAATCCGAGCAGGGTGCAGGATACGCTTACTCCGTCGCGAGCAACAGCTCCTCCACACTCGGCTGCAGCGGCTATGAATATACCAGTGCTGATCCTGATGAGTGCTGGACCAATGGCACCACGCTCTGCAACCAGCGGTCGAACTTTGGCAACGGAGGCTCTGATCCACAGTGGTATTTCGACGGCACCGGCTGCGTCGAGGACACCACAGTGCCGGATGCTCCGCTCGTCATCTCTCCGAGCAACGGGAGTGAAGTCACCACACGCCTACTCTACCTTGCTGGCACCGGAGAAGCCGGCGCCACCGTCAATGTCGTCGTAGCCGGCCAAGCGCCCTTCTGCTCATCAGCGGTGTCGGAAGCAGGCACCTGGAGCTGCACGCTCAACAGTGCACTCGGGTCCGGCACCTCGAACCTCTCCATCACCCAGATCGACACCCATGGAAACTCCTCCACAGCCACCACTCGCAGTGTCGTGCAGCGGCCGATGGTGCTCGTCTTCGGAAGCACTGAGGCCCCGGTCAATTTTGCCATGCTCCCCTTATATGGGGCGATGGACGTCACTATCAACTGGGGAGACGGCACCCCGGAACGCATCCTCAATTCGGCCTCGAACGGGCAGAACTTCCATAACTATGTTGCTAATGGAGTCTACACCGTTACCGTGTCGGGCAGTCTCGAACACTTCGGCAACGTCATGTATAATGAGAACCAAGATTGGTACCTGACGCAGGTCACAGATTTCGGAACTCTGGGCTTGACCAACCTCGCTTCGGCCTTCGAGGGGGCGTTTCGACTGACGGTGGTTCCAGACGTGCTACCAGCCTCAGTGACTAACCTCAGCGCCATGTTCTCCTACGCCGGGAGCTTCAATCAGAACATCGGAAGCTGGAATACCGCAAACGTCACCAACATGGCCTCCATGTTCTCCTACGCCTCAAGCTTCAACCAGATCATCGGAAGTTGGAATACGGAAAACGTCACCGACATGAGCTGGATGTTTTACGGTGCCTCAAGCTTCAACCAGAACATCGGCAGCTGGAATACCGCAAGCGTCACCAACATGGCCTCCATGTTCAACTACGCCGCGAGCTTCAACCAGAACATCGGAAGCTGGAATACCGCAAACGTCACCAACATGGCCTCCATGTTCTCCAACGCCACTGCTTTCAATCAGGACATCAGTGGATGGAATTTTTCCAATGTATCCTCAATGTTTTACATGTTCACCGGAGTGACTCTATCTTCCAACGCTTACAGCAATTTCCTGATCCGAGTCGCCGAAACGAACCCCTATAACTCAAAATCTCTAACTGGAGGCAACTCGAAGTACAACTCACTCGGGGCAGCGGCCAGAAACACGCTGACAGGACGCGGCTGGACTATTTCGGACGGCGGACCACTGGCTCCGACGATTTCTCTCAGCGCCACCAGCTTTGCGGAAAATGCTCCCGAAGGCACCACTGTAGCCCTATTCACTTCCGACGAACCCCAGGCCACCTTTTCGCTCCAACCCTCGGATTATGGCAGGAACGAATCCTTTTCGATCGTCGGAAACGAGCTTCGCGTAGCTGAAGTCTTCGACTATGAAACGAATCCCGGACCGCTAGCCATTCGAGTGGTCGCCTCGGTCAATGGGGTGCCCGTCACTTGGTCGGTCTTTACGCTGACAGTGACCAATGTTGCCGAAGCGCCAGCTTTCAACTCCCCGGTCGCCGTGAGCGGTGCACTACCTTTTGGCTCCGCCATACCGCCCCTCTTTCAAGCCAATGCCACGGCATACACCATCCAGGCGCCCGCCACAGATCCGGAAGGAACCACTCTCACTTACGGCTGCACGATCGAGAGCGTCGGATTGCCGAGCACAGATTACGCCTATCTGGCCACAGGCAGTGCTTGCACCGCTCTCGAGTCGTATGCGCTGACCAATGGAATCCTTCAAAAGACCACTGCAAGCTTTAATGCCTCTAGTGGGCAGCTCGTCTGGCGACCTACGGTCAATCATCGCGGCACATATCAGATCACTTTTACGGCCAGTGACGGAAGTCTTTCAGCGACGACCACCACACTCGTCACCGTTTCGACGCCGATCGTTACCACGAACCTTCTTTCTGCACTCGATGCCCAAATGTCGACATCCACTTCGGGACTGAGCGGAAAGGCTGCCGTGCCACGTCCTGGCGCAACGCTGGGCAATGATTTGACCGAGTGGTTTTCTTTGACCGGAGTCGGCCACGCTAGCTTGAACTCCATTTTGAGTTCAGCGCCATGGCTCGGCGATGGATCGGTAAGCTCGCCCTATTCTTTGGCGCTCAATGCTTCCCATCCAGACACTTTTTCGTTCGGCTCGGGGGCTATCGGCTCTTCGACGAGCGCCTACCTTTCAGGTTGGTTCAAGCCTACGGATACAACTGCTCAAAACGCTACGCTCCTTCGGATTTTGCCTGACAATGCCTCGAGCGGTGGCCTGGTGCTGTCACAGACGAAACCCCGTTTACTGGTTCTCGAAAACTCCAACACCCCGAGCTATCCCTCGCTGGTGCTGCAGGATAATCCGACCTATTATTGGAGGCTTGGAGCATCTCTCACAGATCTCATCAGTGCGAGCAGCCTGACGGCGACGGGAACCACATCTCAAACAACCGGTGCGCTCCCGAACGGAACAGATGGGGCGCGACTATTCGCCGCAGAAACGGCAGCCGACGATCTCGGGGCGCACGAAAGCTTCGGGTTTCTAGCCCCGCAACAGACCAGCTCTAACGGGTACTCCATCGAGTTTTGGTTCAAGGCTTCGTCGTATCCGGACTCCGGAGATACTGCCACTCTGCTTTCGGTCTCTGACGGGTCCAACATCGTATTCATATCCATAAGTATTTCATCTACTGGGCAGTTGAATCTGCTCACCCGCAGTGGCGGTGGTTTATTCAACCAGAATTTATATAGCTCTGTTGGCACGTCCGATTGGCACCATCTGGTGTATTCGTATGAACGAACCACCTCAAAGCACTGGGTCAGTTTAGATGGATCGAGCTCGCAGGAAGTGGTGACCCTCACGATGTCGCCCCATGGCTCCTCTTTTAGGAATATCCGACTGGGTGCCTACGGAAGTACTGCAGCTCAAGGCTTCTCTGGATCCATCGACGAGCTGGCGATTTACCGAGATGGTCGATTATCTGATGCTCAGATTTCGGCGCATTACGCGGCCAGAAACGGCCTCGAGCCGTGCATTTCTCCTCGGTTTTCGCTCAACTCGTGGAACCATCTCGAAGCACAGGCCCGACAAAGTGACCAGTCGTTGCAACTCAAGCTCAACGGAACGAACTCGTGCTCGATCACGGGCACGGGTCTTGGCTTCTCGGCCGCAAGTTCAGCGGTAGAAGTGGCGCCGTCGGGATGGAATGGCGAAGTGAGCGAAGTCAAATTGTACGGCAGTACCTCGGGCGCCAGCTTAAATGATGTGGCATCGACTGCCGAGCCGAACTGGTTTCACACGAGCCAGCGATTCCGGGCTCAGCCGCTGGAGCCCATTACGGCAACGGGCCTGATTGCGCTTTTGGACCCCGCTTCTCCTGGAAGATTCGACGCGGCAGCGGGCACCCGAAATTCGAGCAGCGGAACATGCGGGAGCGCTGACACCTGGCGCTCTACCACTTATTCTGGCGGCGCGCTCACGGCGAACGTGCAGGCCTACATCTCCGGCTATGAACCGAGTACCTTCACGTGCGCAAATCCAAGCGGCTCGAGTATGGGCCAGGGCTGGCTGGGCTCAGGGTCGGCAGCCGACCCCTATCGAGTGCAAGTTCAGTCGAGTAACGGAGGGCCGTTCGTTGAGCTGCCAAACACCTTGCTCAGTGGCGCGAGCGCAGGAAGCATTTCGATGTGGTTCAAGTACGACGGAACGCAATCTGCCGGCAGCTCAGACAAGCCCTATGGCCTACTCCTCGCGCGGGGTTGGAACAGTTATAGCGGTAGCTCCACCTCTGCAGGTGCCTTCCTCGGGCTGTCAGGAACAGATCCGTCCTCCTCCGCCCTGACTTGGAAACCGCGCCGAGATTCGGCGTCGACGGTCGCGGGGTCTTCTGTGGTGGGGCTTGGCTGGAATCACGTGGTGGTGACGTTTTCAGGAACCACTCACCAGCTCTATCTGAACGGTACGCTTGAAGCTACATCGAGTGGCATCCCATCCGCTTTACCGACAACACTGGGTGAGGCGTTCTTGCTGGGAGCATACTCCTCGTATTCCAGAGACGATGACGGTTCAGGTTATTATATCGAAAATCCGTTCTCCGGTGCCTTAGGCGCCGTACAAATTTATAACCGAGCTCTCACCAGTACCGAAGTGCTTCAGAACTGCTGGGCGCTCAAAGATCGCTATGCCGGAGCGAACTGCGCTGCACCGTGATTGCCTGGAGAGCCGCTCGGTCCAGGATCCTCAACTGAGTTGTGGGTTTTATCTAAAAAACCACAACTAACCTGTGGATTTTCTAATTAAACCCGGCGATGATGGAAAGCATGGAATTTCGTCGGGCATTCAACGCGGCGGCACTGCTAGAAAAAAAATCCTTCTTTCTCTTCGGGCCTCGAAGCGTCGGAAAGACCACCCTGCTCGAACGGCAGTTACCTTCCCTCAAAAGAATTGACCTCCTGGATCCTGAAGAATTATCTGCCTACGCCGCCCGGCCGAAGCGGTTGCTCGAGATCGATCCGGGCCCCAACCGAGCCCTTGTCATCGACGAAATTCAAAAGCTTCCCAGCCTTCTCGACGTGGTTCAACTCGCCATTCAAAAACACGGCATCCGCTTTGTTCTGACCGGCAGCAGCGCTCGGAAACTCAAGCGGCAAGGGGTCAATCTACTCGGTGGGCGAGCGTGGCAGGCACACCTGCACCCCCTGAGCTTCCATGAAATTTCGAACTTCGATCTCCATCGTTACCTTTTGCGAGGAGGACTACCTGGAATCTATCTCTCCGAATCCTGGCAAGAAGAACTCGATGCTTACCTATCACTCTACCTCAAAGAAGAAATCATTCAGGAAGCCGTCACCCGCGATGTGCCTGGGTTTTCGCGATTTCTGGAAACCATCGGAGCAAACTCAGGAGAGGAGTTGGTCATCGAAGCGCTTGCCTCTGACTCTGGAGTCAAGGCATCGACCGTGAGGAATTACCTCGATATTCTCTTCGACACCCTGCTGGCATTTGAAGTTCAACCCTTTACCGCCACAAAAAAAAGAAAAGCCATCAGCAGAACGAAGCTTTGGCTATTCGACGTTGCAGTAGCCAATACCCTCGCTCAGCGGCAAACCTTTTCCAAAGGTTCCGACGCTTTCGGACGCGCCTTCGAACATTTTATCGTTCGAGAGGTTCAGAGCTACCTCTCTTATCGGCGATCGCGACAAAAGCTCTGTTACTGGCGCACCACCGACCAAAAGGAAGTGGATCTCATTCTTCCAGGAGAGATCGCCTGCGAAATCAAGTCGACCGATCGCATTACCGAACGACACCTCAAGCATCTCGTTTGCTTACGCGAGGAAAAGCTCTTTCCTCGACTCGCAATCATTTGCACCGAACGCGAGCGTCGAATCATGGATGGTATCGAGATCATTCCCTGGAAGAACTTCCTCGAGGATCTCTGGGAAGGAAAAGTAACCTCTTGAGCCCCATGGCTGCTGAAGGATCTTGAAGCCGGACTGGCGGCAGTATTTGCCGTGCGCTCGGTGCCAGACTGCGTCCCCGGCGGGAACGACACCAACTGGCACACTGCGCTAGCGCGGTGCGCAATTCCTGAGTAAAATCGCTCGCTTGGCTGCCTTTCCGCTTGTGCCCCGCGTTGGCCCACTATATGTTCGCGCCCTCTAAAAAGGGGTGGGGAAGTTTGTCGTCTTACGTGGTTCTAGCCAGAAAATGGCGTCCCGCGCAGTTTGCCGACATCGTCGGGCAGACTCCCGTGGTGCGCACGCTCATGAATGCGATTCATACGAATCGCATTCATCAGGCTTACCTATTCACCGGTTCCCGCGGGATCGGAAAGACTTCCATTGCCCGAATCATCGCCAAGGCGGTCCGCTGTCCTGAAGTAAAGTGGGACGGCACCTGGCTCCGCTGCTGCGACCAGTGCGCCTCCTGCACCGAGATCGCCCACGGCAACTCGGTGGATGTCATCGAAATCGACGGTGCCTCGAACAACGGCGTCGACCATGTCCGCGAGATCCGCGAGAACGCGAAGTTCCTGCCGTCCGCCGGTTCACGCAAAGTCTATATTATTGATGAAGTGCACATGCTCAGCACGGCCGCCTTCAATGCCCTGCTGAAGACTCTCGAAGAGCCGCCTCCCCACGTGCTGTTCATCATGGCGACGACCGAGCCGCATAAGATTCCGGCGACCATCCTGTCGCGTTGCCAGCGCTTTGACCTGAAGCGCGTGAGCCAGGTTCAGATTCAGGAGCGCCTCGTCGAGGTGCTGAAGGCCGAAGGCCTCGATGCCGAGCCCGGTGCGCTGGCACTCGTGGCCCGCGCCGCCGAAGGCGGACTTCGCGATGCACTCTCGCTTCTCGACCAGGTCATCGCGTTTTCCGGAAAGACCGTTTCGGTGCAGTCGGTGCGCGAGAGCATCGGGCTCATCGAGAGCCATCTCGTCGTGGCGATTTTGAAGCAGGTGCTCGCACGAGATCCACTGGCAGCTTTGGAGAGTGTCCAGGCCGCCTATCGGCAGGGACATGACCTCAAGCTTTTGACCCGCCACCTCATTGAATTCCTGCACGGAGTGATCATCGCCAAGGTCGGCGCTCCTTCGCAGTCTGCCGGCGAATTCTCCGAGAGCGAATGGCAGGAGCTTCAGGCTCTCGCGGCGCTTCGTGAACTCGAAGAGCTCGAGCTGATTTTCCAGGCCCTGCATCATGGCATCGAGTGGATTGCGCGCTCGCCGCAGCCGAAGCTCGTGCTCGATGTGCTGCTGATCAAGTGCGCGTCGGCTGAGGCGCTGCTGTCGAGTGATGGTGGCGTGGCTGGCTCGGGCGCGGCTTCGGGTTCCGGGTCGGGCACGAGGCCTGCTGCGCCTGTGGTTGCCGGGCCGAAGGCTTCTGTCGTAGGTGCAGCTTCTACGTCGAAGCTCCAGAACGATGGGCCGACCCCAGCTCCGACGCAGAAGCTCCAGACCCCGGCACCAGCTGTCACGGCTCCTGCCGTCGCTGCGCCGACCGCCGCTGCGCCCGCCGCCACTCCGGCCCCCGCAAAAACCTTCGAAGGCTTCATCCAGCACATTCGCCAGAGTCGCCAGTTTCTCGCGAGCGTGATGGAGCATCTGCATCCCGAGGCGCTGCCGACGGCCCAGGATAACAAGCTTCACCTCGTCTGCGTTCCGGCGGAAGCGTTCTACCGCGAGCAGCTCCAGAACAAGCAGAACCTCGAGCCCCTGCTTCAGTTCGTGCGCGAGTACTTCGGGGCCTCGACCCAGATCCGGATCGAAGTGGCGGCCGAAGACAGCGCACTGGCATCAAAAGAAACGATCGCGGCGCGCAAGGAACGGGAAGCCCGTGAACATGAAGAGCGCTCACGCGAAGCGGCTGCGAACCATCCCGTCATTCGCGAAGCGCAGGCCCTTTTCGGCGGAGAACTGAGCCCAATCGAAGTCATTCCGGCGGACGGAGAAAGGGGCGGCCATGCGCGGTAGCACTGATCCGGTCGCCAAGCTGATCTTCGAACTCTCGAAACTTCCGGGTATCGGCGAGAAGACGGCCACTCGCCTCGCCTACTTCATCCTGAAGCAGGACGTGCAGTTCGCGCAGTCGCTCTCCGAAGCGCTGCTCGATGCCAAGACGAAGATCGGCCTCTGCGAGTCGTGCTTCACATTCACAGACGTGAGCCCCTGCCGGCTTTGCGCCGATCCGCAGCGCCAGAAGGCGCTCATCTGCGTCGTCGAACGTCCGGCGGACGTGATGGCGATTGAACAGTCCGGATCGCACCAGGGTTCGTATCACGTGCTCCACGGCGCGCTCTCGCCGCTCGATGGCGTGGGCCCTGACGATCTCAAGATCCATGAACTGCTGGAGCGCCTCAAGTCGGGCACGATCCAGGAAATCATCCTGGCCACGAACCCGAGCGTCGAAGGCGAAGCCACTGCGATGTACATCGGCAGGCTCGTCAAGATGCTCGGAGTGAAGGTCACCAAGCTCGCGCACGGCATTCCGGTGGGTGGAACGCTCGAGTACAGCGATCGCCAGACGATCGGCAAGGCGCTGCAGAATCGCGTGGAGGTCTCGTCATGAGCTTCATCAATTACGCGGCCAAAGAGATCAACTGCAAGATCATCTACTACGGCGCCGGTCTTTGCGGAAAAACGACCAACGTCCAGTACATCTACGAACACACGCAGCAGGAGCGCCGCGGAAAGCTCGTCAACCTGAGCACCGAAAACGAGCGCACGCTGTTCTTTGATTTTCTGCCCCTGTCCGTGGGTGAAGTCAGCGGCTACAAGACGCGATTCCACCTCTACACGATTCCGGGCCAGACGTTTTATGAAGTGTCCCGCCAGTTCATCATGAAGGGGGTCGACGGCGTGGTGTTCGTCGTCGACAGCCAGGCGGAACGAATGGAAGCGAACGTGGAGAGCTTTGAGGCGCTGGCAAAGGCCCTCGACCATCAGGGCTACGACATCAACAAGCTTCCAGTGGTCCTGCAGTACAACAAAAGAGATGTGCCCGGTGCGGTGTCCGTGGCGCAGCTCGAGGCCACGTTCAATGCGATGAAGCGTCCTGCCTTTGAGGCAGTCGCCAATCGCGGAGATGGGGTCATGGAAACGCTGCAGGCAATCAGTCAATGGGTGATCCGTGAGATCAAAGGGGGAAAAGCATGAGAAAAGACGCTCTGAAAAAGTTCAAGAAGCTCTTCGAAGAACAGAAGAAGTCGCTGCTGTTCAGTGATCGCGTTGTTCGCGAAGACTTCAGCGTCAATTCGGATGACCGCTTCGACGAGCTCGACCAGGCCACTTCCGATATCGAGCAGTCGATGCGGATGCGCCTGCGCAATCGCGAGGCACTCTACCTGAAGAAGCTCGACGACGCGCTCAAGCGCATCGAAGAGGGAACTTTCGGTGATTGTGACGAATGCGGCGAGGAAATCGGACAAAACCGCCTGCTGGCGCGTCCGACGGCCACTCTGTGTGTTTCGTGCAAGGAAGAGCAGGAACGCAAGGAAGTCCTGACCGCCGCCGGCCGTACGAGCAAGAGCCTCGGCGAGCCGATGAATCGCAAGTGGGCCTAAGGCCCAGACCTGACTTCATTGAGAATTCCGTTACTGGACATCATGTCTGAATTGAACGCCAATTCAGACATGATGTCCGATGGACTCTGCCCCTTCACGGCTCCGCCTGAGCTGGAGTCTTTTTGGCTCCGGTGCAAATTTCACCCGGTGAGATGGCTGGGCGCGGCGGGGCCCAGTACTTCAAATATCCCATAAAAATTTATTACTTAGCTACTTTCGCCACACGCACTGGCGCGCTGGCCCATCGCTCGCACTAACATCAGCTCGGAGGTGCAGTGATGGAAACCCAGGCTCTCAACCAGTTCAAGGCTCTCTTCAACCGACAGAAGCGTGAGCTTCTGTACAGCGGCAAGGTGATGAACGAAGAGTTCAACCTCAAGTCGGATGACCTTGCAGACGAGCTCGACCTCACCTCCACGGACAATGAAACCGCCATGAGGATGAGGCTGCGAAATCGCGAGGCGCTCTTCCTCAAGAAGATCGACGAGGCACTCGAACGAATCCAGGCGGGAACGTTCGGATCCTGCGAATCCTGCGACGGCGAGATCAGCCTCAAGCGACTCGAGGCTCGTCCCACGGCGACTCTCTGCGTGGACTGCAAGGAAACGCAGGAGCAAACAGAACGTCTTCACATCGACGGCCATCAATTCAAAAGCCTGGGGGCGAAACTTCGCCTCTAGTCGTGGCCGCCGCCAGCGACTGTCCTGGTGATGCACAGGAAGTGCGTCCTCAGCAGCTCGTCGGCGGAACCCCAACAGGACAGGGTTTCACCACGGAACGGTGAAATCGGAATCGAATCACGGAAGATTCACAGTGCAGTACCGAAGGCCAGGGACGGCTTTCGGAGCAGCTGCCCGCAAAGCGCAGGATGCGCGCGCGTGGAGCTGCTGTTCCATCAGGGATGATTCACCCGACGGCATGGATGCCGAAGGAAACGGCGCATGGAAGCGCCAACGAAGTGGACGCGACGCGAGTCGCTGATACCAACGCGACGCGAGTCGCGATTGATCGGGGCTGGAACCCCGAAAAGGGCGAGGGCCGGAGCGTCATGCTCCGGCCCTCTGTTGATTGGCCTATTCCGTGGCCGCCGCGCCCGAAGGCTACGGCTCATTCCGTCGAGATCACTTGGTCAGGTCACTGAACCTGCAGTGCACTCAGGACGTTGATGCGGCCACCGGTGACTGTCTTGCCTGCAAGCGAAGGCACCTTGTCTGCGGTATCCATCAGCACTTGCTTGACCTTCTTCCAATCCCAGCTGGGGTTCTTGGACCACAGAAGGGCGGCAGCACCCGCAACATGCGGGCAGGCCATCGAAGTACCGGACATCGAGGCGTACTTGTTTCCAGGAGCAAGGCTGTAGACGTTCACGCCCGGGGCGCCCACGTCGGTCGAGACCTTGCCGTAGTTCGAGAAGTAGGCCATGCCGTCCTTGTCGTCGGTAGCTGCGACAGCGATGATGTTCTCGTTGTTGAAAGCTGCCGGATAGCTGGCCTGGCTGGCGTTGTCGTTGTTCTTTCCATCGTTGCCTGCAGCAGCGATGAACAGCACACCCTTGGCTTCAGCGCGGCGGATCGAATCCTGGAGGGCATTGTTATTGCCATCCATCGGACCCCCCCAGCTGTTGCTGAGAACCTTCGCGCCATTCTCCACGGCGTAATCAATCGACTTGATCGCGCCTTCGGTCGTGCCGCTGCCTTCTGCAGACAGGAACTTCACGCCCATGATCGAAACGCGCTGGGTGACGCCGGCAACACCAATGCCGTTTCCACCCACTGCGCCCACCGATCCGGAGCAATGCGTGCCGTGACCCTGGTCATCGAACGGAAGTCCGTCGTTGTGGATGAAGTTGTAACCGACGACGTCGCCCTTGGTCGGGTTCGGATTGCGCCAGACGTTGAACGCGAGATCTTCGTGGTTGTAGTCGATACCGGTGTCGATCACCGCCACGACCATGTCCTTGGTTCCCTTGTGGAGTTCCCAGGCCTTATCGGCGCCTACCTTTCCAATGCCGTAGGCCTTGGAAAGATTCGGGTCAGCTACCGGCGGAATCACTTCAGCCGGAGGAGGAAGCAGTTCGGGCTTGTTCTTACCAGGAGGATTGCCGGGGTCTCCTGGATTGCCGCCGCCGCCGTCTTCACAGCCGGGAGGAAACGGAATTCCAGGAAAGAGGCAAGGAAGCTTGGCATCTGGGTCGCATCCCGGGATGTCGAATCCAGGAATACAGGGAATGCCCTGCGCAGGCGCGACTTCCTGCGGAGAAATGCGAATGATGTAGTTGGGCTGCGCGTATTCCACCATCGGGTTCTTTTCGAACTCAGCGATGGCGTCCTGTACCTTGACGGTTTCGTCGAGGATGACTTTTTCCATGCCCCTCATGGAACCCTTGAAATAACGCACAGCACGAACACCGGCGGCGTTATAGAGCAGATTCATCGACTCACGCGGGCGAATCACGCCTTCGCGATACTTGACAATGACCTCACCGGGCATGAAATCCGCGGCAAATGCGCTGGCTGCAAATCCCTGCAGCGCCAGTGCAACAATAGCAATCTTCCGTGACAACGACATGGAACTTCCCCCCCTAGGTTTCCAACTGCGTGACAACTGTCAAAAGAACCACACTTTGATTCCCGCAGTGTAAACAGGTGTCAGGGAATTGCAAATCTCACGCACACATTTATTTTTGCACGAGGGTATTGCAATGCTGCGAGGCGCCGCTACACTCCGCAACCGATCAATGGCTGATTCCAGCTGGACTATTCTCCGCACGGTTTTTCTACTGATTCTCTCGAATATTTTCATGACCGCAGCATGGTACGGACACCTGCGCGCAAAGTCGCTTTCGCTCGTCGGAGCGATTCTCGTCAGCTGGCTCATTGCGCTTCCAGAGTATGCGCTTCAGGTTCCGGCCAATCGATTGGGTTACGGAGCGCTTTCCGCGTTCCAGCTCAAGGTCATCCAGGAGTGCATCACGCTCGTGGTTTTCATGGGCTTTGCCTGGGCCTGGCTGGGCGAGGCGCCGCAGTGGAAGCACTTCGCGTCATTCGGCCTGATCCTGGCGGCAGTTGCCGTGGCCTTCTCGAAATAGAAAACCGACCCACCCCGACGAGGGGCACCAGTTAAATCTACGGCAGCTCAGGGCTGCGTCAAAATGCTCCGGTTTATGGTGCCACTTTGCTAAAGCTCGACATTTAGACTTCGAAGGCTCGATGAATGCAATGAATTCTAGCGCTTAAAAGGCGTATATACATTAGCATACAGTTAAACGGTGAAATTTGAATGGGACGATTCGAAAAACAAGTCGAACTTCAAAAAACACTGCATCTGGTTTGAAGAGGCCCAAACAACTTGGACTGATCAGACGTCCGTCGAGTTTTTCGACCCTAAACACAGTGAAGATGAAGACCGTTTTATTCGAATAGGGCATTCCACTAAAAACAGAATTCTACTTGTCGTTCGCGATGGCGCCACGGTCCGAATTATTTCAGCCCGTAAAACCCTACCTCGGGAGATCAAGGATTATGAAAAAGGAATATGATTTGAGAAAATTGAAAAAGCGCCCCGGCAAGGGGAAAACTGATCCGGAGTCTGCAAAAACCCCCATTAGTATTCGCCTCGATGGCTCTGTTTTGGCTGACCTTCGGGCTGAAGCGGAGAGACTGGGAATTCCCTATCAAACTTTTATCGGGAGTATCCTGCACCGCTATGCCAACCAGGAACTCGTGGATCGAAGGGCGATCAATTTAGAGCAGATGCTTAAAAAGATCTCCTAGCCCTGAGCAAGCGTCGATTGAGTCGAAGTTTAGGGGTTCACGCAGCTCGCTGCGAGTTGAGACGCTTCATCAACGTCAGTGCCGTTGTTCCGTAAAGCACGGCTGGGATCACTCCACTGTCCCCTCCGATAATTTCCCAACATCTAAAATTGGGGCCCGGCAGAGAAAAAATCAGGGCGGGGAAGAATAGTTGAAAGAAAAAGTTGTGAGCCGCGTGAAGGATGACTGCCGGCCAAAGACTACCCGAACTAATGCGCAGATATGAAATGACAAACGTAATGGAAACAATGGCGGCTGTATATGAGATAGCTATCAAGAGCGGAGCCTGGATTTCGTAATATCCTCCGAAAACAACTAACGGAAGATGCCACAAGGCCCAGATGATGCCGGACAGCAAGATAGGATAGCTAAACTTGCCTTCTATGAGTTTCGGCAATAGAAATCCTCGCCACCCTAGCTCTTCCCCGAATGCGCCCAATATTCCGGCAATAAGAGAGACGCCGATCACTGGCGCGGCTGCCGTGAGCTTTGAGGCGGGTATGAGACCAAATTCTCGGATATTGAATAGAGCCGCCAGGAGGCACGTAATGAAAGCAAGCGACAAAGGGATAAAAAAGGCGGATCGCAGCGCCGAGAGGTTGGAGCGCTTTAGCCCCGAGTCCTCGAAATCTAGCCTGCTTAGCAACCGATAGAAAACACTTGCAGCACCCGGAATCCACATCAGGATCACGAGCCCGGTGATGCCAACTGTTTTTACTCCGCCACGTTGAATGATCCAAAGCTGAAAGACCAAGCTCATGGAGAAAGTGATTAGGGTATAAAAAAACGCGTGGCGACGGGACGCTTCTGCTTTGATCATGGCTCAACATATCGACCCCCCGTGCACATTTCAAAGGCGTGTGCATCAAACCAATGACTGAATTTCGGGATCTGCCCCTGAAATTGCCAGCGATCCCGATTCAAACACATTAACGGGTGCTTTAAAACGCACCCATTGGCGCGGCGGCCGCAGAAGCCGGCTCACTAGAGCAAGAATTCAAATGCAGTGCCTGATGCTATTGCAGCCGTATTCCTCGGACTTCCAGTAGCACCAGGACAAATTCAGTCATTGGTTTCCGAAACGGATCAGATATCATGGACAAATGCGTGCGATTCTTTTCGGATTTGTTTTGTTTTTTTCTTCGCTCGCTGCGAATGCGAATAGTCCTATAGATGGATTGGTGAGAGACCTTTATTCGAATGATTTCAAGGTTCGATCAAAAGCCGCCCAAAAATTATCGGCAGCGGGATCCTCGGAGGAAATTTCGAATATCATCGGAGCATTCAAGAACGAGTTGTTTTGCACAAAGAAGGAGCCTCGACCGAAGACGTGTCATGACCCCAAGTTTATCTATAATGCTATTCTTGTCGCCGGAAACCTTTCAGCCCGATCCAATGAAGCTCCTTGGGATTTTTTAGTAAATTTGTGGAAAGGCGATGGAATAGCTGAGTCCCAAGAAGGTACCTTTTTCTTACAATCCATAAAACCCGAAGACGCCCAACGAAACAATATATTCTCGCCGCATGATCCTGCATTAAAGCCTAGCAGACTTGAGCTCGAAGCCTTTCTATTCGAAACGATAAAAAGGGCCTCTATTTGGGCATCTTGCGACTGGCAATTGAGCAAGCTTGTAAAAATCTCGAATAAAAAAACCGTTTCTGGATACCAAATATATTCCTATGATCGGAATTACTCCCCTCAACTTCAAAGGCAATATCAAATTCGAAACGTCGTGACATGGATCTATCAAGGAAAGCGCAGAATCACTTGCAATACGGCCTCAGATATTCTTATTGATGCCCGCACAAAGGAGCTCTTTGGTTTCTCAATCAATAATTTGTCCGGAGAAAGTTTGGAGTTAGAAGCGTCCCTGTTCAGTTTTCCTGAACTCAAGGGGCTCTGTTCATATGCGATTCGTCACGACGGCGCTGATCCCTTTAATGCCGCTGACTTGCAACCCGAGAAGTTTTTCCCAACGTTTTTTGAGTACGACTCAAAAAAATGCCATCCTAAAAAGGTGGCGGGTTATGAGTTTGTCAAAATTCCCTAGAAAACGGTCTCTTCGATGTTTTTTAAACTTGGCGTATCCCACACAAGAAATGACGGTTGCGCTAATGACCTGATTTTTACGGGCAAATGGGTGGAAATCACCTGATTTTAAGGCAAACTCTTGAGTAAATGCGTCTCAGGACTTCGCGTTTGGCGCTGCAAAGTCAGAGTTTCATCGATTGGTATTGCGAACACATCGTTCTCTGTGAAAGCGAAGCAAGAATGGATAGCCTCTCCTTTAAGACAATTGATTTAGCAAGAGATCAGTCCATCGCGCTCAAGTTCCGGGAAGACTCATTCGTTGTCAGCTTTGGTAATGCAGATCAATTTTACGAATACGACGGTCAGGGGCATGTCCGATATCTTGAATGGCTAAAGGCGAAGATTGAGAAGGATGCTCGCTTTGCGGTTCATGTATGGCAGGGCGATCAAATTATTGGGCAGTTAGAATTAGGTAAGCCCAGAAATGATCCAACTGTGGGATATGTAAATCTTTACTACTTGATTCCTGAAAAGCGCGGAGTTGGGAGAGCGTTTCGAAATTTGTGTAACTGGCTCGGTTACATGAGTTTCAGTTACGCGTGAATCCGATCACCGAAGACGATTTGCAGCGCTCCGAGCATGATCGGCCAGTCGCGCTTATTGCGAAACGAGCCCTTTAAGTCAAGCGTTGCAA
>CAMAQA010000025.1 GCA_945860415.1 Bacteriovorax stolpii | reverse complement strand
CTACGTGTGGAAGAGCGGCCCCACTCACGATCAAGTCCGGTGGATGACCTCGTGGAACACTCCGGAATCCGAAGTCTTGAGATTTGCCGCAGCAATCCAGAGTCAAGGAAACCAGACCGGACAGCCCTCCTCCTGAGAGGCTCCGGTTCATTGCTGTACCCGGCTTCCGTACTGCCGAACTTTTTGACAGTCTCCCACATCGCTCGACAGCCGGCATACCCAATAGTCCCCCAAGTCCTCGAAAAAACGAGGGTTCTCCATGGCCCCCGCGTTGCACTAGAGTGAACAGCCATGGCTCCGAACCGTCTCGCCCTTATTGCGAACTCGCACGCAGGCTCTCGCCAGGCCCTCGATGTTGTGGCTCGCGCACGCCGCGAGCTCTGGGGGTACGAGATCGACCCGATCCTTCCAAAGTCCGCCGAGGAACTCTCGAAAGTCTGTGAGACCCTCTCGCCGAAAACCCATCGCGCTGCCGTCGTGATCGGTGGCGATGGAACGCTCAACGTCGCCCTCCAGGGACTCTGGAAGAGGGCCGACGGCGCGACCGCCCTTCCTGTCTACGCTTTTCCGGGTGGAACCGCGAATGACCTCGCAGCCGAGCTCGGCATTCGGCCGAGCTTCTCGCAGCTCCAGCGCCTCGTGGATCGTCGACGTCCCATGAAGATGGACGTCATCACCTGCAACGGCACTCCGTTCGCGACCGTCGCCGGAATCGGCCTCGGTGCCACGCTCACCCAGGCGGTCAACGACACCCGTCGCGACTCAAAAATTCTCTGCTCGCTGATGCGCACGCTCAAGGCCGAGGTCTACACGGCCCTGAGCGCGAAGACGATCCTGACGCGGCGATCCTTCCTGCACCAAGTCGAGATCCGGTCGGACGCCTTTTCCGAGCGCCTGAGGATCGCGGCACTCTTTGTCTGCAACCAAGACCATCTGGGTGGCGACCTCAAGGTCGGACGGAACAACCGCAATTCAGACGGCATCTTCAGTGTGCTCGTCGTTCCAGCCGGAGGGCCGCTCAGCCTGCTTCAGACCCTCATGGAGCTCAAGAGCGGACGGATGCCTGACGACATGATCACCTTCACCACGCGCCACCTCTCGATTCGCTCGCTCGAGAATCGCGAGATTCCTGTTTTCGGAGATGGCGAAGTGCTGCTTCGATCGAAGAGCCTCGAATTTGAAATCCATCCAGAAAGTCTGACCGTGTATCGCGAAGAGGGCTCACACCGATGAAGATTCTTTTGACCGGAGGCACCGGCTTCCTCGGAAAGCAGGTTCTTTCCAAGCTCGTCGCCCGCGACGAGGTGACCGAAATCATTGCCGTCACGCGCGGCAGGACCAGCCATCCGTCGACCAAGGTGCGCGTCCTCCAGGCAGACCTCACCTCGCCGGCTTTCGTGAACGAGCTCGACTCGGCGGTCGATGCCGTCATCCATCTTGCCGGTCTTTATGATTTCTCGAAGCCCTACGCCGCGAATTACGAGTCCAACGTCCTGGGCACGCTCCATCTGCTCGAAGCGCTCAAGAAGTTTGCGCCGACGCGAATCCTGTTCGCATCGACTTATGCCGTGGGCATCGGAAGCAAAGAGCTGAAGGAAGAGAAGCTCGCCGATCTTCCCCCCCGCGAACACGGCTACTCGCACACGAAGGCCCTTGCCGAGGCGCTGCTCGAGTCGTCGCCCCACTCCTGCGACATCTATCGACTCGGAATACTGATCGGCGACTCGAAGGATGGCGTGATTGAAAAGGCGGATGGTCCCTATTCATTCTACCGCCTGATGCGAAGGGCCAGCACCACCCTCGCTGCCGCGCGCCGGCTCCCGTTTCCTCTGCCGGCGAATCCGGATGCCCCACTGCCCCTCGTGGCCGTTGACGAGGCCGCGGAACTTTTCGTCCAGGGGCTCCTCGCGGAGAACTCGCAAACCCGAATCCGCCACTGGGGCGCGTACCGAACGGACACCATCCGCTTCGATGACTGGATTCAGGCCTGCACCGAACACCTGGCGACCACGGGCTGCCGGCTGGTTCCGACTTACACGAAACGGCAGGAATCCGGAGTGCTCGCCTTCGCCGAGAAGATCACGCGCATTCCGGCCGAGACCGTGCACTTCGCATCCTGGAAGGCCGTGCTTCACAACACGAAATTCCTCGCCCGCCACGGCGAAGCCGCGCTGACTGGATGGAGCGGCCTTCGTGAAGCGTTCCTCCGCGGAGGAGACTCGGCATGAATTCCTCGAAGCTCAGGCGTCGAATCATCCTGATTGATTTCCTCCGTACCGGGACGGTGCTCGAGCACGAGTTCGAATTCTCGGGAATCCAGTTCCAGTTCGTCTCTCACCGGATCGGCTGGGATTTCGAAACCGCCGAGGCCATCATCCGGGCAAATGACGGCTTTGCCGATGGGTTTTCGATCAGCGGAATCCAAAAGCGCGTGTCGATCGGAAAGTCACCAATCCAGCACCCCGGATACCTGAAGCTGCTGCGCTGGGCGGACAAGACCCCCATCTACCTGGCCGATGACATCCGCGATCTGTTTGCCGAGTGGACGATTCAGCGTATCTCTCAATCCGAGCCGCATCTTTTATCCGGGCGCAAGCTCCTGCTCCAGTGCGCTGCAGTCACTCCCGCCATCGACAAGCTCGAGCAGGCCGGAGCCCGCATCCAGGGTGCGGATGCCCTGATCTTCACGGCCGTTCCGAAGCTGCTCGAGGGTCGGCACGAGCTGGAAAAGTTCATCTCGTTGATTTCTCCCATCATTCGCTCGATGCCGATCGGCAGGCTCAAGCCCCAGGAAAAAATCCTTCAGCCTTACCGACTCAAAGCCCTGGAGCGCTGGATTGGTGAATCCGACGGCCTCGTCACCTTTGGAAGCCTGCTGGACCGAACGCTATCCGACGGAGTCCTCGCCGCCCTCGAAGGAAAGCTCCTCATCGTCGATTATCTGGATCCGGCAACGCGTGCCAAGCTCGAGGCGGCGAAGGTCGGTCAGCTTCTCGAGCTCGTGCCCGAGATTCCGGGCCTTGCCGAAGTGCCGCTACGCCAGTTCTGCGTGATCACGGCCGTGCTCGATCAGTGCCGCCTTGCCGAGCGCAGCCCGCTCGAATTCAACGAGTACGTGCTGAGGACCATCCAGGAAAAGAGCGTCAAGCCGAATGCCTCGCGCTCGGCAGGACACCGTAGCCGTCCGGTTCGCTGCGCGTTCATCATCCACGCCCTTTCCGACCGCGACTTCTTTCGCGTACCCGGACTTCACCTGCTGAAGAACACCCCGGAATCCGTGAGGAAGGGTATCGTCGCCACGGGCGCGAAGCTTCCGGCATTTCATTACGGCACCATCCGAGGCTCGACCAGCAAGGCCACCGGACAAGAAGTGCTCTGTGACGTCTTCTGCCTGCCAGCAACACCTCGCCAGATCATGGCGATGCCCGAGGATTACCTCTATGAGCGGCTGGTCCAGTACACGAAGGCCGCTCAGAAGCGTGGTGCCGCAATCGCGGGACTTGGCGCTTACACGAAGGTGGCGGGAGATGCGGGAGTAACCGTCGCGAAGTACTCACCCATTCCGGTCACGAACGGAAACAGCTATTCGGCCTCGACGACCCTCTGGGCGGCGCGAGTGATGATGGACAAGATCGGCATCACGTCGCTCGACCCCAGAAACCGGGGCGAACGCCGCCGAGCCAAGGCCATGGTCATCGGCGCAACCGGCAGCATCGGCCGCGTGTCTTCGCTGCTGGTGTCGCTCGTCGTGGACGAGCTCGTGCTCGTCGCCCAGCGAGCCGACAAGCTGCTCGAGCTTCGTGAAGAGATCCAGAAGATGAATCCGCGGATCACCGTCCGCGTGACGACCCAGCCGAACAGCGAGCTTGCCAGCACCGACCTGATCGTCACCGCCACGAGCAACACCAAGGGATCGGTCCTCGATATTTCGAAGGTCAAGCCCGGGGCCGTGATCTGCGACTGCTCGCGACCGCTCGACATTTCCGCAGCGGAGGCCGCTAGCCGCCCGGATGTCATGGTCATCCAGAGTGGTGAAGTGGAACTGCCGGGCAACGTGCAGATCAGCTGCGACATCGGCCTTCCGAAGCCGACGGTCTACGCCTGCCTTGCTGAGACGATCCTGCTCGCGATGGACGGCCGCTTCGAGAGCTTCAGCCTCTCGAAGACGCTCTCGATGAGAAAAGTGAAGGAAATTTACAGGATCGGCGTCAAACACGGGGCTGAGCTCTCCGCCATCCAGGGACATGAAGGCGTCGTCACCGAGGAGCAGATCCGTCGCTGCCGTGAGCTGGCGCTCACGGCCGTTTCAGGCCGGCCCGCGGACTGGAGAGGCCGTGGCCGGGATGTCGTTCCGATCTCCAAGACCGAAGACGCACACGGCGATCCAGGCTTGATCTGGCCTTTCCCCTCCGACACCGTTGACCTCATTCAGCCAGAAGCGTAGTGAGAGCCAGTTCAAATGACCTTGGGCCGCATCAAAAGATTTTTCCTCGGTGAACCCCTGTCCAATCAGATGGCGGAGTCCGCGCGCATTCCGAAATGGAAGGCGCTGGCCCTGATGTCGTCCGACGCCCTTTCCTCCACGGCCTACGCCACCGAGGAAATCCTGATTCCGCTGGCGGCGCTCTCGGCGCTTGCAGTCTCCTGGTCGATGCCCGTGGCCGGAGCGATTGCACTCCTGCTGATCATCATCACGATCTCGTATCGACAGACGATCCGCGCCTATCCGGGCGGCGGCAGCGCGTATGTGGTCGCCAAGGAAAACCTCGGACAAGGTGCGGGACTGGTTGCTGGCGCCGCACTCCTGATCGACTACACCCTGACTGTTGCCGTCTCGGTTGCAGCGGGAGTTGCCAACATCGACTCGGCGATTCCGATGCTGCAAGGGCATCGCGAGCTCTTTTCCGCCATCGTCATCCTCCTGATCATGGTCGTCCACCTTCGTGGCAAGCACGACGCCGGCGCCCTGCTCGTCCTGCCGACCTATTTTTTCATCGGCTCGTTCCTGCTCCTGCTGGGCTCCGGCACCATGAACCTGCTGAATGGCAGGGCGGTTCCGGTTGCTCCGATTCTTCACGAGACTTATCCGGAGATTCCGCTCTTTCTCCTGCTCCGCTCGTTTGCTTCCGGATGTGCAGCCCTCTCGGGCGTCGAGTCGATCGCCAATAGCGTGACCTCGTTTCAGGAGCCTCGCACTAAGAACGCCAAGACCACGCTGCTGTGGATGGCCACGATCCTCGCTGTATTTTTTGTCGGACTGAGCCTGCTTGCCCACGTCTATGGCATCATGCCCCAGGCCGACGAAACGGTGATCTCGCAGCTGGCTCGTGCCGTGTTCGGCAAGACCGGCCTGTATTACCTCTTCCAGGGTTTCACGGCCCTGATCCTGTTCACTGCCGCCAACACGGCCTTCGAAGGCTTTCCACGCCTCTGCTCGATGCTGGCTCGCGACCGCTACCTGCCCCGGCAGCTGGCAAGCGTGGGCGACCGACTGGTCTTCTCGAATGGCATCATGGGGCTCAGCTTCCTGGCGATCTTCCTGATCGTGCTCTTTGAAGGAAACGTGCATCGGCTCATTCCGCTCTACGCCGTCGGAGTGTTCCTGTCGTTCACGCTATCGCAGGCCGGAATGCTCCGGCATCACTGGCAGGACCGCGAGCCCGGCTGGATTCGCGCCCTACTGATCCATGGCTTCGGGGCGATCACCACCCTCGTGGTTCTTGCCGTGATCGCGGCCACCAAGTTCTCGCATGGTGCGTGGATGGTCATTGCCGTGATGCCGTTCATCGTCCTTCTCTTCACCCGCATCCACGCCCACTACCTGTCGGTGGGCCGCGAGCTCTCGCTCGATGGGGTGACCCCCTCGCGCCAGCTCCACAAGGTCAAGCACACGGTGATCATTCCGATTTCCGGAATCCACCGCGGCGTGATCGAGGCGCTCCGCTATGCGATTTCGATCTCCGATGATGTTCGCGCCTGCTACGTCGAGCTCGATCCCGGCGCGACCGATCGAATCCGCTCGGAGTGGACCCGTTGGGCCCACGACATTCCGTTTGTGGTCCTGAAATCACCATTCCGGTCGGTGGTGAGGCCGATGCTCGAGTACATCGATGATGTGGCCGAGTGCTGCCACGACGAAGTCGTGACGGTGATCATTCCGGAGTTCGTGACGTCGAAGTGGCGCTATAGCCTGCTCCACAACCAGACGGCATTCCTCATCCGCGCAGCGCTGCTGTTCAAGCGCAACCGCGTGGTCACGAGCGTGCGCTATCACCTGAAGGCCTGATCAGGCCTCGACTGACCCCTGCCAGTGCTTGAAGTTCCGAATCGCCTGGCGGGCCATTTCCTCGCGGGCCTGGTCGCGCTTGAGTTCCGCAACACCGTCGAAAAGCCCCACGTCAAAAAGGCTGAAATTGGCGTTCTGGGGCTGGTAATTTTTTTCATCCCCGGCGCTGACGTACCGAAGCAGCGCGCCCATCGCGGTATTGGCCGGAGGAGCGCTGTGCGGAAGTGATTTTACCCGCTGCTCGACGAAGATCGCTGCGAGCAGTCCGCAGGCAGCGGATTCGAGGTAGCCCTCGACTCCAGTCACCTGTCCCGCGAGATAAACCTTGGGCTGTCCGCGAAGCGACAGATCCGGGCGCAGGACCTTCGGGCCGCACACATAGGTGTTGCGGTGGATGGATCCGAGGCGCAGGAACTCAGCATTCCGTAGCGCGGGAATCATGCGAAAGACGCGCGACTGTTCGCCGTACTTGAGCTTCGTCTGGAACCCCACCATGTTGTACGCGGTGCGAGCACGGTTTTCAGGCCGCAGCTGCACGACCGCGTAGTGGCGTTTTCCTGTCTTCGGGTCGTTCAATCCCACAGGCTTCATCGGCCCGTAGCGCAGGCTATCTCGTCCGGTGGCACAGATCGCTTCGATGGGCTGGCAGCCGGCGAAGAATTTTTCTTTTTCGAAGGACTTCGGCGCCACCTTCTCGCCCGCGATCAGCGCATCGATGAAGGCGTCGTACTGTGCCTCGTCCATCGGGCAGTTGAGGTAGGCTTCTTCTTCGCCCTTGTCATAGCGGTTGGCGATGAAGGCGTTTTCCATGTCGATGCTCGAGGCATCGATGATCGGCGCGATGGCATCGTAGAAGTACAGATCCTCCGTCCCGGTCGCGCGAGCAATCCACGAGCAGAGAGAATCTGAAGTCAGAGGTCCTGTCGCGAGGATCGTGGGGATGCCCGCCGCTGGTTCAGAAATTTCTCCCGGAACGCGCCTGATGAGCGGGTGCCCATCGATCGCACGAGTGATCAGCGATGCAAAAACGTCGCGATCGACCGCCATCGCCTCGCCCCCCGGCACGGAGGACTGGCCCGCCATCCTCAGAACGAGAGATCCGAGCTGGGTCATCTCGGCCTTGAGCATTCCTGGCGCTGAAACCGGAGATTTGGATTTAAAGGAGTTGCTGCACACCAGCTCGGCGCACTGCGACGTCTTGTGGGCCTCGGTCATCCGCACGGGCCTCATCTCATGCAGAACGACGCGAATTCCGCGTTCCGCCAAATAATAGGCGGCTTCGCTGCCGGCCAGGCCTGCTCCGACGACGTGGACGATGGGTTCGGACATGCGCTCGCTTTACCACAGCCCCGAAGGAACCTTAAACTCTCCTCATGACCCTTTCGGCCGCCATTGACCTGCATCTCGAGATGCTCCGGGACCGGAGGAAGCTGAGCCCCCACACTCTTGCCGCCTACCGCCGGGATCTCGAGCGCTGGAGCGGATTCCTGGCTGACTCCGGGTTCTCCACCATGTCCGACCTCGACGCCCGCTTCGAGCCGGTACGCCTGCGAGGCTACCTCGCTTCGCTCAATGACTCGCTGGAACGCAGCTCGGTCTGCAGGCACCTGTCGGCCATTCGAGGATTTCTGAGGCATTCACGGCAGCGGGGATGGCTCGCACGCGATATCGGAACGCTTGTGCCGACACCCAAGGCCCGGCGCTCGCTGCCGAAATTCCTCAAGATCGAAGAGATGCTGGAGCTCATCCACGCCCCCGACTCCGCCACGCCGCTGGGCAGGCGCGACCGGGCGCTCTTTGAGGTCATGTACGGCGCGGGTCTTCGCGTCAGCGAGGCGGTGGGACTCGACCTGGACGATGTCGACATGCAGGCCGGTTGGGTTCGAGTCGTCGGAAAAGGAAGCAAGGAGCGGCAGGTGCCGCTGGGTAGTCCGGCACTGGCGGCCGTGCGCGATTACCTGGAGAATCCGGATCCGCCGCGCCACTCCTCCGAGCGCGCGCTTTTCGTGAACTTCAGGGGTGGGCGCCTGACCTCGCGGAGCGTGGCTCGAATTCTCGCCCGGCACCTGGTGCGACTGGCCTCGGCGAAAAGCCTCTCGCCCCATGGACTACGCCATAGTTTTGCCACCCACCTGCTAGCAGCAGGTGCAGATCTCCGGACGATCCAGGAGCTGCTCGGCCACTCACGACTATCCACCACGCAGCGATACACCCATGTTGATTTGGGAACGCTTCTCGATGAATATCGGGATGCTCATCCCCTCGGAAACAAAGGCAAGAATGGACGCCCTGGTTGACTTTCTCCTGAACTTTTATGGCCCGATGCCGTACATCATCGTGTTCGGCATCCTGCTGGCCTGCGGCCTCGGGGTGCCGATTCCCGAGGACATCACGCTCGTGGTGGGCGGAATCCTGGCTTATTACGGAGTCTGCAATGTCTGGGTCATGATTGCCGTCTGCATGGCGGGAGTCATGATCGGCGACTCGTTCGTGTTCTGGCTGGGAGCCAAGTACGGCCGGGCACTGACCAAGAAGTGGTTCTTCCACAAGGTGCTTCCGGACGACCGCTTGGATGCCGTGCAGGGCAAGTTCAAGAAATACGGCAACAAGCTGATTTTTGCGGCCCGCTTCATGCCGGGCCTTCGCGCTCCGATCTTCTTCTCGGCCGGCGTCCTTCATCTTCCGTTCAGCGTTTTTTTCTGTTTTGACGGCATCGCCGCGCTCCTGAGCGTTCCGGCCATCGTCGGTGGCGTCTACATCTTCGGAGATGAGATCGACCATTTCATCCGGGTCATGCGCAACTTCGAATACGGCATCCTCGCGGTTATCATGGCGGTGATCCTGTTCTTCATCACCAAGTGGTACCTCGGTCAGCGCAAAGCGGTGCGGGAGGGTTCATGAAGCGTCCTATGCTCTGGACGGGCCTGCTGGTGCTCGTTTCTCTTGCCGCGTCGGCATCGCCCGCCGTTTCAAGTGCAAAGGATACCCGCCCGACGCGCGACCCCGTCCATGAGCCGTGGACGCTGGAGCAGTGGTGCTCGAATCTCAGGACGGAGATTCACAAGCTGGGCTGGAAGCTCGAGCCCTGCGCCGGAATTCCATGGAAAGTCTCGAAGCACTTGTCCGTCCTCGGCAAACCCATTCCAGTGGCGGAGTTCGGCGACACACAGGCCACCAACACGACCCTCGTCATCAGCATGGTCCACGGCGATGAGAACACTCCGCTTTACCTGGTGCTCAAGCTCGCGCACTACCTGGTGCAAAACGAGGAGCGGCTTCGCAAGCAGTCCATTCGGGTGGTCGTTGCTCCGATGGTGAATCCGGACGGATTTTTTCGGAAGACGAGGACACGCACGAACGCGCACAAGGTCGACCTGAATCGAAATCTGCCCACTCGCGACTGGCACGAGCTGGCGCTCAAGATGTGGAAGACGAAATTTGCATCGAATGCACGCCGTTTTCCGGGGCATCAGCCTGCCACGGAGCCGGAAACGATCTTCCAGATGGAGCTGGTCAAGGACTCGAAGCCCCAGAAGATCCTGGCCATGCACGCGCCGCTGAACTTCATGGATTATGACGGTCCATCCCATCTTTCACTTGCCCGATTTCCGAAGGACTACGTGCAGGAATGCATGACTCTCCGGAGCAAGCTCAAGGCCACTTCGGGAGGCTTCTTTCCTGGATCGCTCGGCAATTACACCGGACAGGAAATGGGAATTCCCACACTGACGCTGGAGCTGCCCTCGGCCCAGGCGAAGAAGTCGGAGGAATACTGGCGCCAATTCGAACAGGGCATCCGGACCATGATCGAGTTCCAGGTTCCCGACCTGGAAGTCAGTCGAATGCGCTCCATCGATCGCGTGAAACGCGCTTCTCTGGGTCGTTGAAATGGCGAGGCTCTCGCCTGCCCTCCTGTTTGCGGCGCTCTCACTGGCCTGGCTATTCCAGGCAGCCACTCTCGGAATCAGCGACGACGAAGCCTATTACTGGGTGCTCTCGCGCTCACCTGCCTTCGGCTACGTCTACCACCCTCCACTCGTGGCATGGATCATCGCGCTGTCCGAACGCGCCCTGAGCTGGCTTCATCTTCCGAGAGAGCTGGTCGTTCGTCTTCCCGGCGTCCTGCTCTCCGGAACCACGCTGTTGCTGGCCGCCGAATGGATCAGGCGAATTCGGAGCACCGCGAATGCTGCATCGCTGTCGTTTGTGGTGCTTCCGGGCCTCGCGGCCTTGAGCTGGATGATGGTGCCGGACCACTCGCTTCTTCTCGGGTGGATACTCTGCTTCCGGGCCTGCTGGTCCATCTGCGAGGGCGATTCGCTTCGCGGCCGCGATCTTCTCCTGCTCGCGCTTGGCGCCATGATCGGGCTGCTGTCGAAATTTTCTGCAGTGCTCTACTGCGCCTCGGCTGCGGCCTGCCTGGTGTTTTTCGCACGCCAGGCCCGGGCCCAGTCGCTGCTGGCATTGCTCATCGGAATGCTTGCCGCTGCGGCGCCGATCCTCATCTGGAACTCGCAGCACGACTGGGTGGCGCTTCTGTACCAGTTCAAATCCAGGCATGCCGGAGCCTCGCTCGACTGGCAGCGCTGGAGGACGTTCTGGTCGTCGCAGGTTCTGTTTGCCGGACCTGCGCTCCTTGCGGCTGGAGGCTTTTTCGCGCTCAGCCCGCTGCGCCGAAAGCTGAATCGTCAGGAGCTTTTCCTTGCAGCGTGGACGGCGCCCGCCACGATCTTTTTCGTGCAGCCGGCGGTTTCGGCGTTCAAACCCCATTGGGCTCTCGTCGCCTGGCTTCCGATCGGCCTCTGGGCAGCGCTACACTCCTCGCGCACCCTGGCGCGGATTCACCTGGCATTCGTTTCGTGCCTTCTGGTGTTCAGTGTCGGGCTCACCCAGTTTCCGCTCAGTTCCTGGATCACCCAGCAGTGGACGGGTCGTGCTGCCAATCCGCTCTGGGATGTCTCCAATGACCTCACGGGCTGGAGAGAGCTGCCTCGGCTCGTTGCGGAGACGCAGGTTCCAGCGGAGCTGCCAGTCATCGGATCGCGATACCAGACTGCAGCTCAGGCCGCATTCGCGCTCTGGCCGTCGCGACGCGCCACGCTTGCGCCATCGACCCTGGCTGAGAGGCTCGAATGGCCCCAGCTTTCGGAAGTGATCGCAGAATCACCATCCGGCGCCTGGCCCGAGCTCTTGAAACCCGTGCTCTACGTCCAGGACGACCGCTACACTCAGGAGCCGCTGTTCACGGGCGCACAATGCCGACGCCAGGGATCCATCAACACTCTCCGATTCGGCTTCAGGCCCAAGGGCATCCACCTCTGGGTTTGCGAGCCCCGTTAATGTCCACGTCCTTCCGATCCGATGAATGAGGAGACGCCGGACGTCCGCGATGATCGCGGACAGGGCGTCAAGAAGGCGTCGCATGGAACTGAAATCCATTCTGGGTCTCCTGATTGCCGCGGCCATTCCCGTGGTCATGTTCGCGCTCTGGGCCGAGTACTTCCGAAATGAGGCCTCCGAAGAAAACGACACTACCGGCGGACGCGATCCTGATGAAGTCACGGCCGAACACCTGACGCGAATTCGCCTGGCAGGACTCATCTCCACCTCGCTCCAGCTCGTGATTTTTCTGTCCACCGGCTCCATCCGCGAAGTGAGTCCTGCTCACTCCATTGCCGGACTGGTCGTCACCCTCGCGGCACTGGTCGCGCAGCGCGTGCTCCAGATTCAGCTGGAGCGCGAGTACTACCCCAAGGATGAACGCGGAAGTGTTGCGCAACAGCTCTTTCCGTCAGGCATGTTCTGGGCTTTCGCCGGAATCTTGATCTACATGGGAATTCTTTCGGGAACCGTCTTTGCCGCGGCGGCAGCGGTAGCCATCTTCAAGCTCGAAGGAATGTCGGCCATCGGGGTGATTGGTGCGGGTGGAGTCCTCGGCTACTCACTGGCACTGGCATCGAATTTTGCTATTTCTCCCTGGCTCATGCGAAAGATGATTCCATCTCGAGAGGTGCAGGACCCGCGATTGATTGCGGCACTCTCGCGCTGCTTTCAGGTGGGAGGAGTCGCCGCTCCAGAGTTTCGAGAAATTTCTGGAGGCGCAGTGCGTTCCGTCAACGCCTGGATGACCGGTTTTCCGGGGCTCCAGGGCCAGTTGCGACCGGTGCTCTGGCTTACCCCCAGGCTCGTCGAAGAGTTTCAAAAAGGCGATTTCACCCGTGAATTCGAAGCCATCATCCTGCACGAGGTGGCTCACATGAAGCTCCGGCATCTCGCGCGTCGTTTTCTACTCGCGTGGGCGATGAGCCTTGCAGTGCTGGCCGTCATGGCGGGATCCCTGGCAGTGAACGCCTATTATCGAAGCCAACAATCTGCCTCGATGCTTCCGGTATTTTCGCTGGCGGCGGCAGCTGCACTCATCTGGGCTTCGCTTCGACTGGCCCAGCGGCAGGCCCGGGCGCAGGAGCTCGAAGCGGATTCCTTCGCGGTCCGTGAGCTCGGCGCCAGTGCCTCCGGACTGGTGAGCGCGCTCCAGAAGATCGATGCCTGGAATGCGGTGGTCGAGGGAAGAAAGCCGGGAGAGGCCGCGCCGTCGCTGGGCTCGCACCCTGCCACCCCGGATCGAATCGCCGCGCTCCAGCCGATGCTGGAAATCGAAAAATCTTCGGCGGAATCCGAGAAAAAGGCAGCCTGAAATAGGGGGAACCCCCCCTCGGTGCTCGGCACACCGAGAGGGGGCGGGCTTCAATCAACCGGTCGGCACCATTGCCGACAGGCTGTGGCGCAACTTTCGGACGCAAGTCACTGAGCAGAATCAGAGCAGCTTGAGGGCCGTCATCGGGTTCTGGTTGGCCTGCGCCAGGACGGCGATGCCGGCCTGTTGGAGGATGTTCTCGCGCACGAGGTGCGAGGTTTCCTCGGCAATGTCCGTATCCGCGATTCGCGAACGGGCACCGACGAGGTTTTCCTTCGTGATGGCGAGGTTGTTGGTCGTGGACTGGAGCTTGTTCTGCATGGCTCCCATCCGTGCTCGGGTCTCAGAGACCTTGTTCAGGGCGGAGTCCACCACGTCGATCGCGGCACGCGCATCGTCGATGGATTCCGTCTTGACGCTGCCAACCCCAAGGGCATCGGCGCGCACGTCATTATCCGAGACATTGAAGGTGATACGATCGGTGACATCGCTTCGAATGCCCACCTGGAGTTCCAGGTTGGATTTACCGGCGCCATTCAGCAGCTGGGTGCCGTTGAAGGTCGTCACGTTCGCGATGCGATCCACTTCCGCCGTGAGGCTCTGCACCTCCTGGTTGATGAATCCACGCTCCTTGTCGCCGATGGTGTCGGACGCGGCCTGGATCGACAGCTCGCGCAGGCGAACCAGGATGTTGCCGACTTCGGACAGGCCGCCTTCAGCCACCTGGACGAGCGAGATGCCGTTGTTGGCGTTCTTCTCCGCTTCCGACGTGGAACGGATCTGAGCACGCAGATTTTCTGAAATGGACAAGCCTGCGGCGTCATCACCTGCCTGGGTGATGCGAGCCCCAGAGGACAACCTCTGGAACGACTTGTTCTGCGATTCGTTGGTTCTACCAAGGACACGATTGGCCGAAACAGCGGCCATATTGGTTGCAACTCTCAAGCCCATACGTACAGCCTCCAGAAACTGGATGGATCGCAAAGACCTCGAACACAGCAATGTTCGATGGTGTGGTCCCGTGATCCGGGGTTATTTCAAGCCGTGTTGCCACGACCTGCCGAGTTAGACACAGACACTGTCCTCAGCTCGGCACCGGCTGGTGATTTCCGGTTCCTCGCTGCTGACAACCATCCTATCGGCGGTGCGTCATAAAGCTTGAGTAAAGCGCTCGGATCTTAACAATCTGGAGCGGGCATGGGCTGAAGTGCTGGATTTTATTGAATGAAAAAAAACGGGAAGGAACCGCACTGGTTCCCTCCCGCCTGGTGTTTCAAGGTTCTCCGGCAGGGGCCCCTGCCGAAGATCATTAACCGATCAGCTTCAGTGCGAGCATCGGATTCTGGTTGGCTTGACTGAGGACCGAAGTACCGGCTTGAGACAGAATGTTATTCTTGGCCATTTCGGCCGTCTCAGAAGCCATGTCGATATCGAAGATTCGGCTTCGTGCTGCCGAAAGGTTCTCGTCGTACACGCCCAAGTTATTCACCACGCTCTGCAGGCGATTCTGCATTGCGCCGAGGTTGGCTCGGCTGCTCGAAAGCGAGTTGATTGCCGAGTCGATGACATCCAGGTTGGCCTGCGCCGAAGCCTTGTCGCGGACAGAAAGGCTCGAGACTCCGAGCCGATCTGCCGAGACATCCGAATCAGCAAGGTCGAAGCTGAAACGGTCTGCTTCAGCCTTGTTGCCCTGGCCGATCTGGATTTCCAGCTGCTTGCTCTCACCAGCCAGGAGCTTCTGGCCGTTGAACTCCGTCGACTGCGAAATGCGGTCGATTTCCGAGCGGAGCTGCTGGACTTCCTTGTCGATGAAGGCTCGCTCGTTGTCACCGATGGTGTCCGAAGCGCCCTGAATCGACAGTTCACGGAAGCGAACCAGGATGTTTCCGATTTCATTCATCCCGCCTTCAGCGGTCTGAATCATCGAGATCCCATCGTTGGCGTTTCGCGTGTCCTGGCGGATCGACCGAACCTGGGCTCGCATCTTCTCGGAAATTGCCAGGCCGGCAGCATCATCCGCCGAGCGGACAATGCGAGTACCGGAAGCCAACTTCTCCAAAGAGCCCTTCTGAGCCGCATTGGTCATTCCCAAATTTCGCTGTGCGGCCAAAGACTGCACGTTCGTATTTACACGTAGACCCATACCCTACTCCTCATTTTCATCAGCCGGTTGCAAACCACACCCCTGTGGTACGTGCCACCGACTGTTCCTGGTTGTATTGGCAGGAATTTGCTGTACCCCTGCCGGGCCCTCCCGGTGATCTCTCACCAAGTCAGCCCTGCTTACACAAACCAGTTCGGTCAGGTTTTGTTTTGCCTTTAGAGTTTTTTTGTCAGGTATAAGTCCGAGCGCAAGAGTCTGTCACAAAAAGAGTAACGCGTTGCATTAAGCCATGGAATCTCCAGAGATCAGTTTCCGGAGAGAAGATCTGCAGCAGAAATCGGATCCACTTGTCGCGCTTCTAGTTGCGCCAGAAGGTCCATTCCAGAGCTGGTTTCGAAGGCCTGATGAACGCTCGAACTGAGCCTTTCGATCAGGATATGGAGGACTTCGCGTTTCAAAAACTCACGACTCCTGCGCTGACGCTCTTCGAGATTCTGGTCAGCAAGATGAATGAGGTGGTCCACGACTTCCTTCACCCCGGCTCCAACGGTGGCCTGCGACTTCAGAATGTCCGGACGACGCCGCACCGATGGTGTCAGGTCCAGCACGCCATCGAGGTGGTGTACGAGGCGATCTGCATCCGGACGATCACTCTTATTCACCACGAACAGGTCCGCAATCTCGAGAAGACCTGCCTTCATCATCTGGACGGAATCACCGCTCTCTGGAACGAGCACGACCACGACCTGCTGGGCGAGCCCCAGCACCTCGAGCTCCGTCTGCCCGACTCCGGCGGTTTCCACCAGAATCACATCGAAGGCGGCGGCATCGAGCGCCAGCACCGTTTCCAGCGTGGCGTGCGACAGCCCGCCCTGCTTGCCACGAGTTCCGAGCGAGCGAATGAACACCCCGGCATCACTTGTATGGTCCTGCATCCGGATGCGATCGCCCAGGATCGCCCCGCCGGTGAAGGGGCTCGACGGATCAATCGCCACGACCGCCACCTTCAACCCCCGCGTCCTCAGCACTCGAACCATCTGGTCGACGAGCGTGGACTTGCCGGCTCCAGGCGGACCGGTGATTCCCCAGACGTGGGCCTTTCCAGTGTTCCGGAAGATATTCCGGAGGATCTCGCCCGAGTCGCGATCACGATTCTCGAATTTGGAGATCACCCGCGCCAGGGCGAGGCGATCACCCGCCAGAAGCCTGGCGGCGTAGTCCTGCGCAGCCGACGCTGCAGTCACTTGCCCTTCTCCTTGCCCAGCTCATCCATGAGTTCCTCGAGCCTGGACTCGAGGTCCTGGATGCGCTGCTGGTATGCGCGCTCATCCGTAGGAAGCCTTCTTTCTCGAAAGTAGGTCTGGAACTGGTTCAGCAATGCCTGGTTCTCGTTTTCCAGCCGAACGATCGTTTCGCGGAGCTGTCCCAGCTCATCGACCTCGCGCTTGCGGATGTCTTCCTTGAGCTGCTTGCCCTGTTCCTCGGAAACTGCGTGAGTCGGCTCGGCCCCGGCCTGAGCCGGCGTCGTCGCCTCCGCTGGCGCCGCTCCGGCAATGGGCCCGAGCGGAGCAGCGTTCATCGTGTCGAAGAACTCAATGGCGGCATTCCTGTCCGGAAATGACGCCAGGGTCATGGGTCGTGCAAAATTTTCGATCTTCGTTCGGAGTTCCGGACGCGAGGCAAGGATGATGAGCCGTCCTGAAAGCTCGCGCGCCACGAGATCGAGCGCCATCAGCTCACGAATCAGGTCGTCCGGCATGGAGGGTTCGGAAACCTCGAGCAGGATCTGGTTCTTTCCATCACGGATCAGCTTGCCCACTCCGACGCTGAGCACCTGGACATCACGCTGGGCGATCGCGCCCGACGTGGTCAGGATTTCCACTCCGCGGTCATGGGTTCGCGTCAGTTTCATCAGGGCAGCTTCGACCTATAGAAAAAGACGCGCATGATGTCGCGCCGGGTGATGACGCCGACGAGCATCTTGTTCTCGTCGACCACAGGAAGTCGGCGGTATTTGAAATCGACGAAGAGCTGCACGATCTCGCTGAGCGGCGTGTTGGCCTCGATGAACTTGGCCTTGCGCGAATACTTGATGCGCTCCTTGAAGGTATCGTCCTTGAGCTTCTTCTTGCTGCCAATGTGCTTGATGATGTCGAACTCCGAAAGCACGCCCTTCATGGTGCCCGTCTTGCCGTCGATGATCGGCACGCCCGTCACCCGAGCATTGATGAGCACTTTCAGGGCGTCCTCGACGGTCGCCTGCTCGGTCAAGGTGATCAGGTTCGTGCTCATGATGTCTTTGGCAAGTGTCTGCATAAGTCGCTCAAGCCCCTCAGTTGCCTCAACAGTATAGGGGGATGCCGATTTGACTTCAAATTGAACCCTCTCTACCCTGAAAAGAGAGGGAACCTCCATGAGTCCGCCGGACAGTCCGGGACAGCCGCAGGACACAAGTGCCGAGCTCGTTCAGCTCTTGCGCGAATTCCTTGTTCCTGTCGTTCCGGCGGCCACGGTCCTGGAGACCATTCGCGCCTCCGGAAACGAGAAAATGCGGGTCCAGGAGCTCATGCCCCTGCTCCAGAAGAACCCCTCTCTCCAGCACTTCCTGATGAAGCTGGCCTTCCTTGCCAACAAGGTGAAGGACTGGCGCGCCGAGGTTCCGGAAACCGTCGACCATTCCACGGTGATC
Source organism: Bacteriovorax stolpii (assembly GCA_945860415.1). Lineage (GTDB taxonomy): Bacteria > Bdellovibrionota > UBA1018 > UBA1018 > UBA1018 > CAIOHW01. Next base: position 17,747 of record CAMAQA010000025.1, on the reverse strand, counting down.
ACCGACCGAATACTGGCGCTGCTCGGCAAGGACTTGATCCGAAACATCACTACCAGCATCGCCCTCAACCGACTGACTGGAACCAACCTGCCGCGAAAGTCCAAGGACACGAGCCTGAACATCGATTACACGCAGCAGATTCCGTTTGCCATCGGAGCCCAGGAGTACTGCCTCGAGAAGAAGCTCATGCACGCCGACATGGCGTTCAATGCCGGCCTTCATTATGACTTCCTCTCGGCCCTGCTCACGAAGCGCAAGGCCTCGCAGGACCAGAAGGCCGCGATCAAGGAGGCTTTCGACGAGGGCTTCACCGTTGCGCGCATCTCCTACAAGATCGGGCAGAAGATGCGGAAGATCCGGTACGATCGCTACGTCTTTGCAGGCGCCCTGATGGTTCCCGCCGGAAAAGTGGTCATGGGCGTCCTGTTTCCGAAGGAGCTCAAGGAAAAGTCCTGGGCACAGCTCATCGCGGACTGCGACAAGCACCCGAAGGGGCGCTTCGAGGCACTCGAGGCTTACGAGGCGAAGCGCATGCCGGTGACTCATTCGGAGATTTCCGGGCTCATCTCCAGCTTTGGAGAGACCCTTCGGCCGGTCGAACGCGCCATCTCGTTCGTGGGGCGTCCCTACTACCTCGACACGTTCGACCCGGGGCTGGCGTCGCTGGCAGGCCTCTGGTCCGTCTCCCGCTCCGCCGCACAGGCAAAGAACGGCAAGTTCTCACCGACGCCGTTCGAAGAGGCCTTCCTCATCAAATCCAACCTGACGGCGGAAACCGTCAAGAATGCGGCGGCCGAAGCTCGCGCAGAGAAGGTGGGATGATGGGCGTCCACTTCATCCGACCGAGCTGCACGAGCTGCGAGGCCTGCGTCGACATCTGTCCGACCAAAAGCATCTTTTTTGGGGTCGGGCAGTTCGTCATCGACACCGACACCTGCCATGGCTGTGGAATCTGTGCCCGCGTCTGCCCCGTGAACGCCATTGTTCCGATGCATCAGGAGTCCGAGGATCTCAATAAATCCACGCCGCCTGCCGATCCATAAGACGTGAAGGTGAACGGATTCAGAGAGCTCTTCCAGATCAACCGGACCGTCAAGGCGAACGCCGATGGAGGCGATGGCCATGGTGCGGCTGGATACGAGCAGCAGGACAAGAAGAACTCGGATGGCAACCAGCCCGAACACGAGGGCGCCCAGCAGGCGGCAGTGCTGACTCCGGAGCAGGAACGTCAAGCGGTCGAGAGGGCCGTGACCGAGTTCGAAACTGAAGCGCAGTCGCAGCAGCATGGACTAAAAGCCTCGATTTCCGGCAACACGCCCGGACTTCGCGTCGTCCTGAGCGACGTGAATGGCAACATTATCCGTCAATTCGAAGGCCAGGAGTTCGTCCGCCTTCGCAGCTCGGGCACGCGCGACACCCGCGGTCGCGGAAAACTCCTTGATCAAAAGTACTGAGCGCGCGAAACCTGAGGGCTGAGATGTCTTCGAGCCCGCACGCCCACATTCTCTCTGACCTGCACCTGCTTCATCCGAACGAGGAGTTCTATCGATCGGTACTCCGGTTCATTCGCGAGGTTCCACGGCCGGGCGATCACCTTGCCCTGGCGGGCGACATCTTTGATGTCTACGTGGGCAACAAGACCGTCTTCCGCGAACTGCACCGACCCTTCTTTGAAGCCGTCCGTGAGGTAGCGGCGACCGGCGTGCGCGCGTCTCATGTCGAAGGCAACCATGACTTCTGGCTCGCTGAATCCTATGCAGAGATGGGGTGTTCGGAAGTGCTCGTTCATGGCGACTTCATCGAGATCGAGCTGGAGGGTCGACGCCTCAGGGTCGAGCATGGAGATCTGGCCGACTCATCAGACCGGTTTTACCTGTTTCTGCGCCGATTTTTCCGAAGCAGCCTCGGCCGGGGACTCGTCACGGCCTTCCCCGGCGGCGCGCTCGATCGCCTCGGACAGCTCTGGAGCAACACCTCGCGTGATGCCAAGCGGCTTCCGGAAGAGTGGTCTGCAGAAGACCGCGATCGACTTCGAGCGATGTTCTTCGACTATTCACGCCGTCGCGTCGGGCCCGGAAAAGCCGACGCGCTCGTCATGGGGCACTGCCATGACCCGCATGGCTGCGAGGGCTACATGAACGTCGGCTTCCCTCGCCGCCATCGCCAGTGGGTGAGATGGAACCCCCGGATCAACGCCCTCGAGCGCCTCGCCTACGACTTCGCTTAAATTCCCTTCAGGAATCCGCCATCGACCGCGATTGCCTGGCCGGTGATGTAGGCCGCCGGAACCGAAGAGAGGAAAGCGGCAAGGGCCGCAAATTCCTCGGGCTTGCCGAGCCGTTTTGCCGGGATGTTCGCAGAAATCTTGTCAGCAGGGATGCCCAGCTCGCGGAGCCTTTCAGTGTCGGTGTACCCGGGCAGAAGCGCGTTGATCGTGACTCCGGCGTGGGCCACCTCGTTGCTGATCGACTTGGTGAGCCCAAGAAGGCCGGCCCGAAGGCCATTGGAGATGGTGAGGCCGGGCATCGGCTCTTTGGCTGCTGCAGAGGTCACGAGCAGGATGCGACCAAACCGCGACTCCATCATTTGGGGAAGGGCCGCGCGAATGGAATCCACGGCTCCCATCCAGAGGCTTTCAAAACCTTCGCGCCACTGCGGATCCGTCACTGAAAGAAACTCCACCTTGGGCGGACCACCTGTGTTCACCACGAGGATGTCCACTCCGCCCATGAGTCTCTGGGCTTCACGAACCACGCGCTCGGCCTCACCCGTTTGCGACAAATCCGCGCCGATCGCGTGCGCTGCTCCGAGAGATTTCTTCGCGGCCTCGAGACGATCACCCGGACGAGCGCAGATCGTCACGAGCGCGCCTTCGGCAATCAACGCCTGCGCGATAGCAAATCCGAGCCCGCTCGAAGCACCCTGCACGAGGGCGCGCTTTCCTTGAATTCCCAGGTTCATGAATGACCTCCAACTTCCGCGTAGCCGTTCTTCAGCCCCTCGGGCAGGAACGGAATCAGGATGGGGGCGATCTCATCGCGGATTCGCCCATGCATGGCCTCAATATCGAGCTGCGCCGGATCGGCGCCGGCCACGCAGACGCTCTTCAGGAACTTTTCCTGGGCGGCGCCGGCCTCGACAGCAATGGTATACGGAACGCGGCTGAAGCTCACGAGTGAGTACTTCGAGATGTACTCGCGCGGGTACCGCAGCTGCAGGCGCTTTTCGAGCGCCTTCTCGTTCAGGAACTGCCGATCACCCACTCGATCACGCATCTCGACGAAGTTCTCGACGGCCATGTCCGCAATGGCATCGGAGTTTCGCCATCGGATTTCGCTGACGGCATTGAACAGACTGCACCACGCTGCATCGGCATCCGTGTTCGCAAGGCCCGTGGTCAAAGAATGCAGCATGGCATCCATCCGGCTGAAGAGCTCCGAGCAGTCTTCAAATCCGCAGTTCATTCCCTGGCCGAAGAACGGAACGATGGCATGCGCTGCGTCTCCGAGAAGGAGTGCGCGCGAATCCCAGTTCCAGGGATTCGTCTTCACGGTCACCATGTGGCCGGTCGGATTTCCGAAGAACGTGCCCTCGAGGTCCTCGATCAGCGGAAGCGTATCCGGAAAATACTTCGTGAAGAACTCGCGAACCTCGGCGGGAGTCCGGAGCTTGTCGAGACTGACAGGCCCCTCATGGGGCAGGAAGAGCGTCAGCGTGAAGCTTCCGTCAAAGTTAGGAAGGGCAATGAGCATGAAGTTGCCGCGCGGCCAGATGTGGAGCGCATGCTTTTCCATCTTGAATCGTGCGTCGCCGGAGGCTCCGTCATTGGGGGCGATCGCCAGCTCCTTGTATCCATAGTCGAGTGGCTCCTCGGAACAGCGTCCGCGATTGGCCTTCACCACTGCCGACCGAAGGACCGATGCCGAGCCATCGGTGCCGATCACCCGCCTGCGATAAATGCGCGAGGTCTTGTCCTCGGTCTCCTGGTGAAACTCAAGCTCCAGCCCAGGGCCCATCGCCTGGGCAGCCACCAGCTTCTGTTCAAAACGAACCCGGACTCTTCCCGTCTCTTCTGCGGCTGTCAGGAGCACGCGATTCAGATCGCCGCGCGAGATCGAGTAAATGCACTGCCAGTCTTCGACCCCATAGGGCTGGAAGGTCAGGGCACCATCCACGGCGTGCATCATGCGTCCACGCATCGGAATCGCCCCAGAAAGGATGCGCTGATACAGCCCGAGCTGGCGAAGCGCGTGGACTCCGCGTACCGAGAGAGCGAGATTGATCGACCGCCCTCCGTAGACGGCGCGGGTTCGTGGATCCGAGCGCCTCTCGAAAAGTTCCACTTCAAATCCACGCCTCGCAAGGCCCGTGGCCAGGAGAGATCCGACGAGGCCACCTCCTACGAGGCTGATGCTGGCTCCGGCCTGATTCACGCTCATGATGCACCTCCGGAAATCCCACTGATTGCCGAGGCAAGTTTCACCACATCGGAGTAACGCGTGTAAAGCGGCGCCGGAGCGACGCGAAGGATGTCGGGCTCTCGCGCATCGGCGACGATTCCTCGGCGCTCGAGTGTCTTCACCCACTCTTTGGGATGACCTGCCACACGGAGAGAGAGCTGGGTACCACGGCTTGATTCCTCGCTGGGAGTCACGAGCGAGATGCCCGGCACATCCCTCAGGAGCGACTCGAGCAGGCCCACGATCGACACGCTTTTTTGCCGCAGGCGCGACATCCCGGCCGCATCAAAGATTTCGAACGATGCGCGCATCGCGGCCAGCTGGAAAATCGGCGGGTTACTCAGCTGCCAGGCTTCCACCGTCGGAATCGGATCGAATTCCGATCCCATCAGAAAGCGCGTGGTCTTGTTCTGTCCCCACCAGCCTGCAAATCGAGGAAGGGTCCGATCATGATGATGGCGCTCGTGCACGAAGCATCCGGCAAGTGCCCCTGGTCCGCTGTTCAGGTACTTGTACGAGCACCACACGGCAAAATCCGGGGCCCAGTCATGGAGCTTCAATTCGAGGTTTCCTGCCCCATGGGCAAAATCAAATCCCACGCAGGCGCCCACAGCATGAGCCTTCTCGGTAATGGCCTTCACCTCGAAGGCCTGGCCAGTAAGGTAATTGACGTTGCCGAGCATCACGAGTGCCAGCGAGCTTCCCTCGCGCTCGATTGCGGCAAGGATGTCATCATGGCGCAGGCAGTCTTCTCCTGCCCGTGGCTGAAGCTCGACAATGGCGGCCTTCGGATCGAATCCGAGATATCGTGCGTGGAAGTCGGCCTGCGACGCCACGGCGTACTGGTCGGACGGAAACGCGCTCGGTTCGATCAGGATCTTGTACCGAGTCTTCGTCGGGCGATAAAACGACACCATCATCAGGTGCAGGTTCACGGTCAGGGTATTCATCGCGACCACTTCGGATGCCTTCGCGCCGACGATTCGTGCGAGGCTCTCGGTCACGAACTCATGGTACGGAAGCCAGGGGTGCCGGGCGCGCACGTGGCCCTCGACCCCGAAGCGTTGCCAGTCTTCGAGCTCCTCTTCGATGTACTGGCGGGCCTTCCTGGGCTGGAGACCCAGCGAGTTGCCTGCGAAGTAGAGCACATCCTGTCCGGCCATGCCGCCAACTGCCGTGGAGCCGGCTTTCGGAAATAGAAACTCGTCGCGGTGCCGGGCCAACGGATCCTGCGCATCCAGGGCCTCGGCTTTTTTCAGCGATTCGGAAAATCGTGCATTCATCCCAGCCACTCCCTGGCCGTGCCGGAGAGCAGTCGCTCGCGGGAGGCCTCATCCAGTTCGCCGAGGCTCTCGATCAGCGAGCCCGGCCGGTCTTCGCCCAACGGAAACGGATAATCCGTTCCGAGGGCAAGCTTTTCGACTCCAAACGTCTCGATCAGGTGCTGCAGCACTCGCGGATCATGCACGAGCGTATCGAGATAGAATTTTCCGACCTGATCACGGGGCGAGGTCTTCGTCTTCACGGCACAAAGATCAGGCCGGGCCTCGAAACCATGCTGGATCCGTCCGAGTGTTGACGGAAAGGATCCGCCTCCGTGGGCAAAGGCCACGCGGAGCCTTGGAAACCTTTCGAAGACCCCACCGAAGATCATCGAGCAGATCGCGCGCGACAGTTCCGCTGGCATTCCCACCAGCCACGGTAGCCAGTAGCGCGGCATCTGCGACTCACCCATCATGTCCCAGGGATGCACAAAGACGCATGCGCCGAGCTCCTCGGCTGCGGCCAGCACTTCCAGTACGGGCTCCTCGTCGAGGTTCATGCCGTTGACGTGCGTGCCGATCTCGATGCCCTTGAGGCCCAGCTGCTTGACCGAACGCTCGAGCTCGCGGATGGCGAGCTTGGGGTCCTGCATGGGCAGCGTGGCCAGGCCCTCGAATCGACCCGGATGGGCGGCCACGATTCCGGCAATGTGGTCATTGAGGAAACGAGCCAGATCATGGGCGTGCTCGGCGCGGGCCCAGTAGCTGAACATGACCGGTACGGTCGAGAGCACCTGGGTCGTCACGCCGTGATGATCGCAGTCGCGAAGCCGGGCACCGGCATCCCAGCAATTCTCTTCGATCTCGCGAAAAAACTTTCCATCATCGCGCATCATCCGCGCGCGGCAGGAAGCGTGATGATCGAGCTCGATGAATCCGCCGTAGCCGAACCGATCCTTCCAGCGCGGCATCTGTTTCGGCAGGATGTGCGTGTGGATGTCGATCATTGCCGGCCCTCATGAACCGTCCCGCACGACTTGCACTTCAAGTTCTCCGGATTCGAGTAGTACATCTGGAAAACCGGCTGAAGCTGCGTCGTGATGTCGGTGACATGAAGCGTGTGCTTCCAGAGCTCGGCGTGGCAATTCCTGCAGATCCACAAGAAGCTATCGAGCTCATGGGCAAGCCTGCGCCGTTCGAGCACCAATCCCACCGTTCCGGCCGGGCGCTGGGGCGAGTGCGGTACATTTGGGGGCAAGAGAAAGATCTCGCCTTCACCGATAGGAAAATCCTGCGGCTTGCCGTCGATGATCATCCGCAGATTGATCTCTCCCTCGAGCTGGTAAAAGAACTCTTCACCTTCGTTGATGTGGTAGTCCGTGCGCGCGTTGGGCCCACCCACGACGGTAACCATGAATTCGCGGTCCGCCCAGACCTGCTGGTTTCCGACCGGGGGCTTCAGCAGGTGGCGGTGCTCCTCGATCCACTTCTTGAAGTTGATGGGCTTCATCGGGGTGCGACTCATTTTGCCTCCGGATGCGAGGCTTCAGGAAATACCGCGATGCACTTGAGCTCGACCGCAATCGGCGTCGGCAGCGCACCGATTTCGACCGTCGTGCGGCAGGGGGCAATGTCCGGAAAGGTTTCGGCCCAGATCCGATTCATGACCGGAAAATCATTCTTCATGTCGGTCAGGAAAACCTGCACGTCCACCAGATCGCGAAGCGTGAGTCCCGCCTCCTCGAGGATGAACGCCACGTTTCGAAACACGGAACGCACCTGCGTTTCGATGTCATACGAAAGCACCGCTCCATCAGGCGCCTGCTCCACACCGGGAATTTTCTTCGTGCCGCGCTCGCGCGGACCGATTCCGGAAATGAACAGCAGGTTTCCGACACGACGGGCATGCGGAAACTTGCCGACGGGTTCGGCTGCCTTGGTCGAATCAAGGGTCGTGGTCTTTTCCATGTCTTCAGGCTCCCGGAACGGTTGAAAACTGAATGCAGACATTCTTGGGCTCGGTAAAGAAGCGCAGGGCCTCCAGGCCCCCTTCCCGACCCACGCCCGACTCCTTCCACCCCCCGAACGGAGTGCGAAGGTCGCGCAGCATCCAGCAGTTGATCCAGACGATTCCAGCCTCCAGGCGCGCCGCCATTCGGTGCGCCGTCGAAAGATTGGTGGTCCATACGCTTGCCGCCAGTCCGTAACGAACGCCGTTCGCAATCTCGAGCGCCTCGTCTTCGGTGTCGAAAGGAATCAGCGTGGCCACCGGACCAAAGATCTCTTCCTGATTGGTCGCGCACTCCGGCGGCAACCCTTCAATGAGCGTGGGCTCGACGAAAAAGCCACCAGCAAGTGCTCCCGGAAGCTGGGCGGGGCGTCCTCCCGCAAGCACCTTTCCACCGAGGATCTTCGCCTGTTCGATGGCGCCCAGCACCTTTTCAAAATGCTCGCGCGACACGAGCGCGCCCTGCTTCGTCGACTCATCCAGCGGGTTTCCAGGATGAAGCGCGCGAACTCCCGCGGCGAGTGCGTCACGAAAGCGGTCGTAGATCTTTCGCTGGACCAGGATCCGCGAGCCGCACAGGCAGATCTGGCCCTGATTCGAGAACGAGGCTCGAAGCACTTCGGCTACCGTGCGCTCGAGATCACAGTCGGAGAATACGATCGTGGGGTTCTTGCCCCCCATCTCCAGCGACACCTTCTTGAACTGCGACGCGCAGACCTGGGCAATCTCGCCCCCCGTTCTCGTGCTTCCGGTAAAGGACACGGCCTTCACGCCCGGATGCGTACACAATGCCGCCCCGGCAGTGGTGCCCCTGCCGTGCACGATATTGAGCACGCCCTTTGGAAACCCAATCTCGGCGCAAATCCTGGCAAGATGATGCGCGGTCAGCGGTGTCACTTCCGAAGGCTTGGCCACAACCGTGTTTCCTGCAGCCAGTGCGGGCGCGATCTTCCAGCTCAAGAGGTACAAAGGAAGATTCCAGGGCGAGATGCAGCCCACGACTCCCAGCGGCTGCCGAAGCGTGTAGTTCACGACTCCGGGTTCGGCGTGATGCGACTCGCTCGCAAACTGGGTGATCGCCTCGGCAAAAAACTCAAAGTTCTGAGCACTTCGAGGAATGTCCACCGTACGCGACACCGAAATCGGCTTTCCGTTGTCCACCGTCTCGGCGAAGGCAAGACCCTCGAGCCGATCACGGATGGCGCGTGACAGCTTGAAGAGCCACTCGGCGCGCTGGCTGACCGAAAGTGACGACCATGACGGAAACGCCGCACGCGCGCCCGCAACGGCCAGCTCGATGTCCGCCGCGTCCGAATCCGGAATCGAGAGCGCCGGCTCACCCGTCGCGGGCGAGCACTTCTCGAAGGTGCGCCCGTTTCGTGCGGGGAGGAACTCGCCTCCGATGAAATTGGAAAGTGCAGTCAGTCCCGAAGCCGTCTTTTCTGCGCTCATTTCAACGCTCCCTCGAAATCATGGAATGCCGCCAGAACACCCGGGTCGGCAATCAACAGCGCACGAACTGGCGAAGCATCCGCGCCCTCGATCCTGAGCGGCTGGGCGAGCAGCGTGTACAGCCCGTCGGCCACCCCTTCGAGCACCAGACCCTCGAGCACGGCGAAGTCACGGCGATAGACGGCCTGATGCGTTTCGAGGATCTTGTCATCGGAAGGATCAATCGACGGAGTATCAATACCCACGAGCCGGACGCCCCGTTGCGAGAGCCACTCGACCAGCTCAGCCGAGAGCGAAGCGAAGTCGTCATTCCACTGCTCAGGATCCGCGAAGGTTCCCGTTCTAAAGAGCACTCGAGGAGCCTCGATTCGCACCCCCGCCAGATCGGAAGAAACAATCCTGCGCCCGCGCGCATCCGACACGGTGACGACCTGGGCTGGGCCGACATACCGGAGCGGATCGCGAAGATCGATACCCACCCCGTCGCGATGGTAATGGATCGGCGAATCGGCATGGGCGCCCAGGTGTACGGTCGTCTCCATGGTGGACAGCTCGAGGTGATGGCCGTCGACAAACGACATCAAACGACGCGAGCGAAAGGGCGTGTCGCCCGGAAAGACGGCGATCCGCGAGCTGATCAGCGGCGAAATATCATGGACTGCTGGAGTGGTCACAGTGGCCGCATCATAGAGAAAAGGCGGCAAAAAGCATAGGCTCGGCCGGCTGATTTCGGGCTATAACAGAGGCATGTCCGAACTGCAGATCGACCCGATTCAGGAGCTGGCCCGCACCCTTCATGACGCCCGCCTCGCTGCGCGCGAAATTCCCCGCATCACCGAAAACGGCCCCCTCTCGATCGACGAGGCCTATTCAGTCATGGAGTCGGGAATCCAGCTTCGCGAACACGACGGCGAACAGGTCATCGCCTACAAGATGGGCCTGACGTCCGAGGCCAAGCGCCGCCAGATGGGGCTCGACCAGGCCATCTTCGGCATCCTGACCGACCGCATGGAACTCCGGTCCGGAGTTCCTTACTCGCTTCAAGGGAGAATCCACCCCAAGGCCGAGCCTGAGATCGCCTTTCGAGTGGGCCGCATGCTCGACGCTCGGAAGAATCCGATCAACGCCGATGAGGCCTGGGGTGCCGTCGACCAGGTGGCGCCCGCCATCGAAGTGCTCGACTCGCGCTACGTGGGCTTCAAGTACTTCTCGCTTCCGGATGTCATCGCCGACAACGCGTCCTCCTCGGACTACCTGATCGGCGCGCCCGTGCCGAAGCCCGCACATTGGTCGGAGCTTGAGCAGTGGAAAATCGACTTCATCGTCAACGGAACCGTCATGCACCAGGCCGTGGCAAGCGAGATCTCGGGATCTCCGATCCGCTCGCTCGTCGAACTGACCGAGCTGCTGGCTCGCCGCAATCAGGTGCTTCCAGCAGGAAGCTGGGTGCTTCTCGGGGCCGCTACTGCGGCGGTTGCCCTAGAGCCCGGAATGTCCGTAGAGCTGGAAATGCAGGGCCCTAGCGCTCCGTCGAAGACTCGCCTGGCAGTCGCGCGGTAATATCGCGATCCGCAACGAGTTGCGTATTTTCCGGAAAAAAACGCAACATCATGCGGATGATTTAAAATGAATTACTCCGGAATTCTGGACCCCAGAGGACGTCAGCCGTCTGACGGAAAACGCAGGCATCAGAATAACCACCGTCAAACACCCGGTGTAGCCGGAACGCGGTCGCGTGTGTATACTCTCGAGATCGCCTATGCTTTTTGCCAACCAGGTCAAACGCGAATTCTCCATGGCCGACTGGAACCGTGGCCAAATCTTCTTCCGCGAAGAGCGGGTCAGCCACGTGCGCCTCGAAGGAAGGAACGTCACCGCGAGCATCAAGGACTCCTCGGGCCTCGCCTGCGAAACCTCTCTTCAGATGAATCGAGGAACCATCGGGCCCGCAAAGTGCTCCTGCACGCCGAAGCCCCCCGCCACCGGCCTCCGCTGCAAGCACGTGGCGGCACTGAGCATCTGGGTGATTCGTCGTGGCAGCCTGCTTCGAGCCGGAATCGTCGATAGCGGTCACGGCGTCGATGAGGAAATCCAGCGCGAGGACAACGACCGTGTTCCGGCCGAATTCGTCGGTTTTGTCCGCGGACTCTTTGAAAGCCGCAGCTTCATCGGCATCGCCATCGAACCTGCGCTCCGCTACCTCGATCCAGCAACGAGCGGCGTGAAGGTTGATCCGGTACAGCACCTCGTCCGACAGACCGAACCCGGTCTCTGGAGAACCACCGGCGACGTGTACCTCGAACTCACCCCTTCGCCCGGTGCCGTTCCGATCCTCAACAGCATTGACTCGTCGAAGGTGGTCTACCAGGGACCCACCGCCGTCGATCACCTGGTCCGGCTGCTGACGATCGAGAACCAGAAGAAGCTCGTCTTCCAGGAAAACCTCAAGGTCGAAATCGACGAGGAGCCGATGAAGCTCGTCTCGCTCGGCATCGGCAAGAAGGGCGGCAAGGGACGCGCGCTCTCGTACGAGTTCAAGAACTCACGGGCACGTTTTTCGAGCGACGAGCTCGACACCTATTCCAAGCAGGGTCGACTGAGCAATAATTACGTCTGGAAGGGCGACCGGATCTACAAGTTCGATCCGAGCCTCTCGCAGCTCAGCAAGTACGCCAATCGCAGCGGCATGGCGGATGCCGAAGATGGCAAGAACGCGGGCAAGGTCGATGCTTTCGGATTCCTTGACGACAGCGAGCAGAATCCGCTGCACCCGATCGTCGCCTACCGACTCAGCCTCGAACTTGGCGTCGAAGCCTTCAAGGTGGACGCCGACTGGACCGAATTCCACGAGTGGAAGAAGAACTTCGAACGCAGCAAGATTCCCCCGCTTCCGAAGGTGAAGTACGGATTCGATCTTCGCGAATACCAGCAGAACGGACTGTCGTGGATGTGGAGCCTCTACCAGAGAGGTCTCGCAGCACTCCTCGCCGATGACATGGGCCTTGGCAAGACCCACCAGGTGCTTGCGTTTCTTTCCAGTCTCTACCGAATCAAGGAGCGCTCACGACAGGCCACGCTCGTGGTCGCTCCGACATCGGTCGTCGCCGCCTGGGCCCACAAGCTCGAGAAGTATCCGACAGGCCTCAAGTGGTACGTCTTCCACGGTACGAACAGGAAGCTTCCGCCGGATGGAGAGGTCGATATCATCCTCACCACCTACGGACTCCTGCAGCGAGAGGCCATCCTGCGTGAGCGCGAATGGCATTGCATCATCCTCGACGAAGCGCAGGCCATCAAGAACGCCACGACCATCAGCTCGCGTGCATCCCGGGCACTCAAGAGCACGTATCGAGTCGCCATGACGGGTACTCCGGTCGAGAACCAGTCGGTGGATCTTTGGTCGGTCATGGAATTCCTGCTTCCGGGCTACATGGGTTCGCTTCCGCGATTCAGGCGCCTCTACGGCAGTGATCGTGAAGGACCGAGCGAGGACCAGGCACTCGCACTTCGCCGGCTGATCCAGCCGTTCCTGCTACGTCGCACCAAATCGCAGGTTTTGACGGAACTTCCGGAGAAGACCGAAGAGGTCCTGTCCTGCGAAATGACTGCGGTGCAGAAGAAGGTCTACAAGGCCTACCTCACCGGCTCCGAAGCCGAGAAGGTTCGCGACGAGATCAAGTCGGGGCGAAAGATCGACTACGCCAACGTGCTTGCATTGCTGACCCGCCTCAAGCAGGTCTGCGACCATCCGGAGCTGACGGAGCTGACGTCAGGCAAGATCAAGAAGCTCAAGAAGATCGACCCCATGGACAGCGGCAAGTGGGAGGCCTTCGAGGAGATCCTGAACGAAGCTCTGGGCTCGAACCTCAAGGTCGTCATCTTCACCCAGTACCTCGGAATGATGGACCTCATTGCGGAGTTCCTGAAGAAGCGAAAGATCGGCTACACCGATCTCCGCGGCGACACGCCAGATCGTGGCAAGCGCATCCAGCGCTTCCAGGAAGATCCGGATTGCCATGTCTTCGTCTGCTCGCTTCTGGCGGGCGGACTCGGCATCGACCTCACGGCCGCCAGCGTCTGCGTGCACTTCGACCGGTGGTGGAATCCTGCCAAGGAAAACCAGGCGACCGACCGTCTGCACCGATTCGGCCAGACCCGCGGCGTTCAGGTCTTCAAGCTTCAGATTCCGGGCACGATCGAAGACCGAATCGCCTCGATCATCCAGAACAAGAAGAAGCTTGCCGGAGCACTCATCGAAGAGTCACCACTCGGCCTCAAGGCATTCTCGCGAGACGAGCTCCTGGCCCTTCTCAGCCCGACCCTGGAGTGAATCAGCGAAGCCTTTAGCGACTCGACGAAACCACGAGCGCGTAAGGCTGCTTTCCATTCCTGCCCTGCGGAACGTTCTTTCCGCGGACGATGATCCGGTACGCACCAGCTTCCGCCTGGCCTGCCTTGATTTCGATCATCTCGAGATTGTTTTTCGAATCCTGGAGCGAAACGACCCGACCCGAAGGAGCGACCACTTCGAGATCGATGTCATTGACCAGAGCGCGGCCTGCCGACGGCGATGCCGGGGCATCCGTGTAGGCCAGAGTGGCCCGAAAGCCTTTGCCGGAATCGAGCTCGAACGAGATCTCTGCCGAGCTCCCCGAAGCAACACCCTGGCGTGAATCGATAAACACCGTCGATCCGACCAGGCGGGTCAGGTGCTCGAGATCCACTCGGCCGTAGCCTTCGTGCACGTTCGGTCGTGGCTTGGGCAGCTCCTGCTGCTGGCCGAACCCATACTGTCCCGGAAACAGATCCTTCGCCGAGTGCACCAGCGTGGCCTTGAGAAGTGCTGCCGAAGGAGAAGCCACTCCTGCACGTTCCACCAGGTACTGCCGCGCCACGAGCGCAGCAGCCGCCGTGAGAGGAGTGGCCATCGACGTTCCGCCAGCGTAGACGTACTGATCATCAAAAGCCCCCCAGAGCAGCGTTGCCCTCGGATGGTGCGAGCGCGTGCTGACGATGTTCGTTCCTGGAGCCACGATTTCGGGTTTCAGGCGACCATCGGTCGTCGGTCCACGCGAGCTGAAGACCGCGATGCCGTCCGGGTTGTTCGACAGCGTGTCGCTCTTGAGCGGCTCCACGCCGTACTTCTTGTCTCCATCGCGGAGCTGGCCGTGCGGGCGCTGGATTCCGCCCTGGGCGAGCAGGTTCTCGGAGGCTCCCACGCTCAACACGTTCTTGGCAGTCGCGGGAGACCCGATCGAGCCCTCATCCACCCGTCCGTCGGCATTCTTGTCTTCCCCGCTGTTGCCTGCGGCAAAGAGCACGAAGAAGTCGGGATTCTCCCAGACGAACTTATCCACGCTCGAGGCGAAGCCATCATACTCACCGAGGTTGCGCGGGCTACCCCATGAATTCGTATGCACTCGAGCACCATCGGCAAGCGGCGGGCTGAAGAGCTTGTTGAAGTCACTCGGAAACGCGAGGTTGTCCATGATCGGGCTCCAGATGCTCGAAGGAAGCATCCTCGCCTCGAAGGCGCCGCCTCGAATGGCGCCATTGGACATCGCCCCCGTTCCAACGACAGAACCGCAAACATGGGTTCCGTGTCCCTGAGGATCATCCCAGAGCGTCGCGCCGATGCCGAGCGGATAGCCCTTCGTCACCACGGGCTTCAGGTCGGCGTGAAGCGTCGCCACATTGCCCGTATCGACACCGGTGTCGGCCATCGAAACCACCTGGCCCTTGCCCGTGAATCCACGCAAAAGTGCTTCATCAAAACCCATGAGCTTCGTGCCCGACTCGTATCCGGTCAGCGCGGGAGGAGCCGTCGTGGTGTCGATGTCACTCGCGGAGATGGCGTAATCGAGCGTCGACCAGATCGGCAGGTCCTGGATCCATTCCACCTGGTCGATCGCGGCCACCTGAAAGAGCGACTCGAGAGTGGCCGAAACGGCAATCTCTCCGGCCGACAGGCGAAGCACGTGGATGTCGCGGAAAGATCGCAGCGCAGAGACGACCGAAGAAACATCCGAACCTTCAAAAAGGCTGACCATCACCCATTTCTTGGAGCGGCCTGACTCACGGACGAGTTCCGGAGCAAGCTTCCACTGTGCCGAGAGCGGAAACGCCGCACGGGCGCCGATCTCCGCCGCAAGTGCGGTAGAAGGAATACCGACGTTGCGAAGCACCAGTGCATCCTGCGGAAGGTAGCGCAGCACCCGGAATCCGCGAGCTTCGAGCTGCTTTTGCTGCTCAAAGCTGACCGGCATTTGCCATTGCGCGACGAACACTTCGGGAACCGAAGAGCCCTGCTGGGTCAGCAGCCCGGCAACCTTCGAGGTGACAGGAATGCTGCCTGCCCGAAGCTCAAGGACCTCTCCAGCGGACGCGTCGGACATGGAAGCCAGGACGGCAAGGCACGCAGCAGTGCAGATGATTGAGTGTCGCATAAGGCCCCTCCTGAGGCGGACGAGTACAAAATCCATTTCTCCGCGATTCAACACGACATTGCCGCCTGCCACAAGTGGCCGGCGAGGAAAAAGCGGAGGAAAATTCGGAATGTCCTTTGCTCCAGTTTCGGCAATGATGCGTCACACCCTTGATCGAACAAGCCCCTACTGGAAACTGAACCGCTCGTCCGAGCGTCCCATGACGCTCAGCAGGCTGGAGGGGCCGCACCAGGATGAGGTCGTGATCGTCGGGGCTGGAATCACCGGCGCAATTGCCGGGCTCTTTCTGTTGCGTGCCGGCAAGTCGGTCACGATGATCGAAGCCCGCGACATTGGAGACGGCGAAACGTCGCGGAGCACCGCACACCTGACCGAGGTCCTCGATTCACGTTTCCACCACCTGATCAAGACCTTCGGGTCGGAGAAGGCCCTGCGCTACACCGAGGCGCATCGCATGGCGATTCATCGCCTCGGTTCGTTGATCGAGGAGCTCGGTGGTGTCGGCGCCTGCGGCTGGTCGCGGGTGCCCGGATACCTCTTCTGCGAAAACGACGCGCAGCTGGAGGAGCTGAACCGAGAGCTTGCAGCCATGGATCAACTCAGGATTTCGAGCGCACTCGTGAAGCACGTTCCGCTGCCATTTTCGGTGTCTCACGCCATACGGGTCGAAAACCAGGCCCAGGTGGATCCTGACGCCGCACTTCGGCTGCTGCTGTCTGCATTCACCAGCGAAGGCGGCAAGCTCCATGAACACACGCGGGCCGTCGACATTGCCCCGACTCGAAAGGGCGTGCGGGTCACCACCGAAACCGGAACGATCTCCTGCAGCCAGTGCGTGGTCGCGACGAATACTCCGGTGATCAAGCCCAGCGTGGCGCACCTGGCGGTCAGCCCCCAGCGCACCTACGTGATGTCGGTACGCCTGAAGAATGCGCCGCTCATGGACGGAGTTTTCTGGGACATGGAGTCTCCCTACCATTATCTTCGTGTGGCCAACGGCCAGCTGATCGTCGGTGGAGAGGATCACCGCACCGGAAGACCCGAGGGCGACGCGAAGGATTCGATGAAAAGGCTCGAGGACTATGTTGGCTCGCGATTCGAAGTCGACTCCATCACTGGTGCCTGGTCGGGCCAGATCTTTGAATCGGTGGACGGACTGCCCTTCGTGGGGCCCAGCCTGCGCTCTCCGCGAATCCACTATGCCACCGGATATTCCGGAAATGGCATCTCTCAGGGAACACTGGCAGGAATGCTGCTGAGTGAACTGGCCCTCGGAAAGACCGAGGACCTCGCGAGGCTCCTGAGCCCGCACCGCACGATCGGGCCGCGCAATGTTCGAGAGTTTCTCTCGCACAACCTCGTCTACCCGGCGAACCTCGCCGCATCGCTCGTGGGCAGGCCGATTCTCGAGCGGATGCGCCGCGAAGAAGAGCTCGATCCGGCAAGCCTGGCCCCTGGCGAGGCGCGCGTCGGAACCATCAACGGCCGTCGAGTGGCCAGCCATCGAGACGAGCATGGCGAGATCCGCACGCTTTCAGCACGCTGCACCCATCTGGGAGGAGAGGTGAGCTTCAACTCATTCGAAAAGACCTGGGACTGCGACTGCCATGGCTCGAGATTCAGCCTCGATGGCGAGGTGCTCTGCGGGCCTGCGAAAACGCCCCTCAAGGAGTACATGATCGAACTCGTAGGAGTTCCAGAGGACAAGTCCAGGCGTCCCGCAGCCGGAACCGTTCCTCCGACCCGGATGCCGCGAACGGAAACGCGTCCGGCGCAGACCCGCGCCTCGAAGCGCGGCCAGAGGAACAGGAAAAAGCCGTCGCGAAAGGCTGGCTGATCAGGATATTCCGACGACCTGGGCGATCCACGAGTGCGAATTGTCGCCCTTGTCGGCGAGCGCGTATTCACCGGTTCCCCGCCCGTGCCTGTCTTCTTTCTCCCAGTAGACGGCAGTGTCGCGGAATCCCGCCTCGATGAGCGCGTCGCGAACCTCAGGAATGCTCCAGAGCCGCCAGTCGTACTCGAACGCGTGGTTCAGCTTCTTGCCATTCGGAAGCGTGAAATGGATCGAGTACAGCGCATCATGCGTGATGGGGTCGAACCTGCGCTGATGCCAGGT
>CAMAQA010000024.1 GCA_945860415.1 Bacteriovorax stolpii | reverse complement strand
GCCAGCTTTAAAGCCATCTCAACTCCTGAAAGCACAGACAGGCTGCCAATTAGCCCGCTCTCTCTTTCAAAAAATTCATCCCATGTTTTCAAAGAACAAACCGTCAACACGACGACCTACCGCCAACTTTTGGTCAGGTTTATTTCAGGCGCCGTTTCAGCGGTGTTAGGTGTAATAGACCTGCTGCGTTTTTGGTGCAACATCTTTTTGAGAAATTTTTTTTGGGAGTAATTCCGCAATCTATTCAAGCACTTTAACATTCAACCCAGAATAACCAGGAACACCAAACCGGCGCATGGCATCGGCTTGTTCGCGATACCGAATAACATGGGTCATCAACTCCAGGCACGGGATAATCCGTGAATCGCGAGCCCCCATCAATTGAAAATAGCGTATGATTACAAAAGGTTAAAAATTAAACTTGCCCTGAATGGTGCGGCGCGTTAGCCTGAGTTGGAAGGTTGGTAGAGTTCGCCACGAAGGCAGAGTTTTGAAGAGGGAAGCACTCTCTACCCCCCTTTGAAAAAGGCAAACCGGTCGAAAGGCCGGGACGCAAAGCCACGGGACTTCCGGTCTGGTCCACCCCGCCAACCGATGTCAGCCGGGCCGCCAAAGGAGGACGAACAGGCCTATAAAAAGGCCGCCTAGTTTTCAAAGGGGGTCCCCCGAAGGACCCCTCTTCAATCGAGGCCCGCTTGCTGGATGCAGGCGGGCCTCACCACTTTGAAAATCGTGTTACGACATTCGCAAATGACTCCATCAAGGAATCAGCAGGTTCTCGTCACCGAGATCTTTCACAGTATTCAGGGCGAAGGTACTCACTCCGGGCTTCCCTATGTGTTCGTTCGGCTGACCGGATGCAATTTGCGTTGCCGATACTGCGACACGTCTTACGCATTCAAGGGTGGAACGATGCTATCCATTCCAGAGATCCTGGAAAAAGTGGGGACCTTCCGCTGCAGTCGCGTCCTGCTCACGGGAGGAGAACCGCTGCTCCAGAGATCATCGCTGCCATTGATTCGAGCTCTCCATGCGGCAGGGTATTCGCTGAGCATCGAGACGCACGGCGAGCTGCCCGTAGCAGCCGCGAGCCCGTACGCCCGGCTGATCATGGACATCAAGACTCCATCCAGCGGGATGTGCCGTGGTGGCTACCTGAAGAACCTTCAGTTCTTGAAAACGAACGACGAAGTAAAGTTCGTGATCGCCTCCGAGGAGGATTATTACTGGTCGCGTGACGTAGTACGAAACGAACGGATTCCTGCACAGACCATCCTGTTCTCACCGGTCCATCAGGCCGCAAATTGTCCCGGCGAATTTCCCGGGATTCAGCTGCAGTGGCTTGCCGAACAGATCATCCGGGACGGACTGGACGTGAGGCTTCAAATCCAGCTTCACAAGCTCATCTGGGGTTCAGATATCCGAGGGGTCTGACCTCAGCCCGATGGCCCGAAAACCGAACCCTTGAGTTGCGGGAGGGCCGAGAGAAATCCAAGAAATCGGCGCTCCTCCGAAATTTTGACTGGCCCACGCGCGTGATTCAGCTGGAATTCGATAAAAAAGACGAAAATCGCCCGATTCACCGGACAAGGCCGAGTCGCCAGACAACCTTCGAACCAATCCCTCACCTGCGGATTCGACCGAGACTCCAATGAGCGAACACGGAAGCTCGACCGAGAGAACAAATCCCCCCAATCGCGCCGACACTCCCGCCGAGGCACGTCCCCCCAACTCTTCAGCCATCCGATGAATTCGCGAAAGCCCGACGCCGTTTCCTGCATCCGCTCCAAGTGCTTCGCGTGTCGTCGTGCCGTCCTTGAAAATCCAGGCAATGAAGTCCCCGACGTCACCCCTGGCGGCAGCAATCTCAAGCGAGGACAATTCTGACGGCGATACTCGCCCTGCCTTCTTCAAGCGTTCGATGATCGATGCCGGGCTCAATCCAGGTCCATCGTCGTGAATCGCAACACTGAGGCCACCCGCGATCAACCGTACATCAAGAAAAATCCGGCACTTCTCAGCCTTGGCGGAAAATTTCCTTTCCGCTCGACTCTGCTTTCCATGTGCCTTCCAGTTCCGGACGCCTTCCACGAGGAGCTCGGAGATGACCGGAGCGATGCGCCTTGAAATCTCCAGTCCGTGCGGAACATGCACCTCGAGCTCCGCACCGTCTTCCTCTGCGGACGCCAGCACCGCAACAAGAGGCTGAATCGGCTCCAGGAGTACCGCTCTTTGGGCGGCAAGCAGAGCTGCCATGGATTGCCCGGGGTCTGTCGAAGCAGCGAGATCAAAGGCAAGCCGGGCAAAAGCCGTTTCGAAATCCTGCAAACCTGAAGAAAGGTTCATGTGACCATGTTGACAAACAAAACCGGCACTTGCTACCCCCGTCAGCGTAAGTTAGCTTGAGGTTTCCCGGGGTGACGTGCCGGAATGGCTAACGGGACGGTTTGCAAAACCGTATTTTGTGAGTTCGATTCTCACCGTCACCTCCACTTCTTCCTACGGGAGAACCCACAATGACTTTGCTCGAATCGATGGCACTCGCCGCTCTTCATGGTTTTTCGCGTTTTGTTCCCGTCAGCTCGGAGGCTCACGAAAGCCTGTTGCAGCACTTCCTCAATTTTCCTCAATCTGGTGCAGAATGGCGCACCACCTTCGCACTGGGTAGCCTGATCGCTCTCACGCTGTACTTCATTCATGATTGGGCAAGCATCGCTTCGTCGCTGATCCAGGTGGCCGTCTACAGAAAGCGACCCATGACATTGGATGAGCGAATGCCGTTTTTCATGCTGTTCTGCATGATGATTCCGTTTGCCGGCCTCTGGTACCTGCTCCGAATCACCGAGAATGACTCCTTGGGAGCGCTCCAGGAATCCCATTCGACCTGGATTGCCGGATCGATGGCCTTGACCTCCGTGCTGCTCCACCTCTCAAGCCGATGGAGCAAGAAAGGCAAGGGGCTCTTTGATCTCGGCATTTTTGACAGCCTCCTGTTCGGCATGGGCCAGGTCATTTCCTGGATTCCGGGAGTGGGAGGTCCGTTGGGACTGCTTATGGTGAGCCAGCTTCGCAATTACCACCTTGAGGCTGCCACCAAGGCGGCATGCCTGATGAGCCTTCCGTTCGTTGCGTTGGAGGCTCTGCAGGGAATCCAGGGCATCCAGTGGGGAGCTCCGGAGGCCTTCGGGGGAACCTCGTGGTACCAGTGGGGCTTCGCCCTCGTAGTCGCTACAGCTTTTTCATTGCTTGCGCTTCGAGTGTTGAATGAACAAATTCGCCAGTTCGGATTCGTCCGGCTCGCGATCTACCGACTTGTGGTGGCGGCCGCGCTGGCGGGAATCCAATTCACGGGTTGATCACCCTTTTTTTGTTTCCTTCTTGTAGTCCACCATCTCCTTCAGCTCCTTGCCGACCTTGAAGAACGGCACGCGCTTGGGAGGAACATTCACGACCTGACCGGTCTTGGGATTGCGGCCCTGATAACTCCCATAGCTACGGTTGACGAATGAGCCGAAGCCACGAATCTCGATCCGATCATCTTTCTTCAGTGCATCCGACATCATGTCGAAGACCATATTGACCACGAGTTCCGCCTGCTTGTGCTGAAGGTGGGCTTTTTCAGAGATGACGTTGATCAGATCCGCTTTCGTCATGGGTTCGCTCCCGATGGTGAGTTACCTTTTCACGGTAAAGACAACTCCTTGATTTTGCAATGGAAGAATCGGTCACACAAAGATGCCAATCGCCAGATTTCTGGCGATTTAGAGAGCCCGAGAGCTCGATCGAGCCCGTAAATAGAAGCGGCGTCCGAGTCAGAGTGGTGGTCCCACCAGGAATCGAACCTGGAACGGCCCTTTAGGAAAGGGCTGTTATATCCATTTAACTATGGGACCAGCGAACGCGCAGAGGCTAACGCAGGCGCTGAGCAGCCGCAAGCGTGGAACGCTGCCGCATCGTGAGGCGCCTCGATGGGGCGTCCTCTCGAGGCATACCGATGAATGACCGAGGGTCGACGGGCTTCAGCCCAAGACGAACCTCGAAGTGAACGTGTGGCCCGGACGAACGACCTGTTGATCCGGATAGCGCAATTCGCTGACCGCGGCGAACCCGCTGGCCCTTGCGCACCAGCAGTCGCGAGTTGTGTCCGTAGACCGTCGAAATTCCCGCGGAGTTCTTCACCACGACGAGCTTTCCGTATCCGCTGATTCCAGTTCCGGAATATAAAATCATACCATCATGCGCGGCATAAACCGGTGTTCCCACCGGAGCACGAAGGTCGATCCCCTCGTGTGGATCTCCTCCGCGCACCCCGAAATTCGAAGTCACCTGCACGTTCTTCAATGGCCAGGAAAGTCGAATCGATCGTGCCACCCTGCCCCACCTCGAAATGCGCACACTTTCAAGCTCGGGCGCATCGAAGGGAACAGGATGGATACCAGAACTTTGCTGCAGCAGGCCTCTACGCGACGACTGACCTCGATCCGCGACGGACTCTGCGGGCCTTCTTGCCGTCCTGGGGGATGAGCCACGATCGAGCGCTTCGAGCCAGCCGACGCGGCCTGCCCGGGCAGCTCGGGTCGTCGAGCAGGCACTGGCTAGAGTTGCCAGGGCGATAAGCAATGAAAGGGAAAACCAGCGACGACTCCTCATCGACGCCCCCGCCGAGACTGCTGCCAGGACTCCTGAAGAGTTTCTAGAAATCCATGATCGGTGGAGTCCAGCTTGAGCGGTGTCAGTGCGGCATATCCCTGCTGCACGCGATCGCAATCGCTGCCGGGCTCTCGACGATATCCTCGATAGCTTCCTCCCACCCAGTAGTAATCTCTTCCGCGATGGTCCTTGCGCTGGAGAATGCCTCCCGAATAAAAACGAAAACCCTGACGTGCGAGCTGGATACCCTTGACCTTGTCGACCGGAAGATCTGGAACATTCAGATTCAGAAGAGTGTGCCGCGGAGGACGAAGAACCGACCCGTCACGCATCATGTCGCGTATGAGGCGGGATGCCACTTTGGCTGCCGTCGAATAGTGGAGACGATCCTCGGGCGGCGCCCGGTGAAAGTCGACATCGAGGCTCACTGCCAGAGCCGGAATACCCAATATGCAGGCTTCACGAGCGGCAGAAACCGTCCCTGAATAGTAGACATCCTGGCCCAGATTGGCGCCTCGGTTGATCCCGGAAACGACCAGATCGGGCTCGCCCTTCAAGACTTTTCTGAGTCCCAGATAAACACAATCAGCGGGAGATCCACTGACTCCGTAGAAATCCGCATCCACCCGGATCATGCGAAGCGGCTTATGCAAGGTCAATGCATGGCCCGCCGTGCTGCGCTCCTCGAGCGGCGCAACCACGACGACTTCTCCGACGCGACGAAGCTCACGATAGAGAGCCCGCAGCCCCTGTGCATGGACACCATCATCGTTGCTGAGAAGGATGCGCATCCTCTTCAGTCTAAGACAGCGTGAAGCGCCAAGAAATGGGCAGAACCTGCCCACATGGTTGATGGAAACTACTCAGTTTCGATCAAACGAGGGTCTCGAATGGCCGCCAGGAGTTCCAACTCTCGATTTCGCGTCTCGCCATCCGGGGTGTTCACGCTGGTATACACGCACGGAATGCCACGCTGCTCCAGCGAGGAGGTCGCCTCGGAAAGAATGACATGGGCAAGGAACACGGCAGACAGCGTCGAGAACGGGCCCACAGAGACCTGTCTTGGCGCGCCAGCCACCGGGACGAGGGCATCACCGATGACACCTCCGAGGTCCACCACGTGATCGGAGACCTCGAAAAGCCGCTTGCCCGATGCATGACGAGACTTGCTGGAATGGCTGTGCGCAAGCGAGGTGAATGCCACCGTCTTCAGCCCCTGACGGCGCGACTCGAGGGCAAGCTCGACGATTGCCGGATTGATTCCCGACTGGGAGTTGATCCAGATCATCTCTCCAGCACGAGGACTCATGCGAGCCAACGCGGGCAGCAGCGCTTCCGGAGTCCTTTCCGCTGCACGAGCCCTGGCAGGACCAAAAAGGGGAAGGCTCGCCATGTCAGCAACCGGGAGCACGAAGCTCGGTCCGCCCGCTCGGTGATAGAGCTCCATGGCAAAGATCGCCGAATGCCCGCTTCCTGCAGCGAGGAGATACCCGCCTCCACTCACGATTTCTGAGAGTTGGTCTCGAATCGTGTCCATGACTGCGCGATTGCATTCCAACTGACGAGCAAGATGAGCAAGCACCAGATCCGGATACGAGGTCTTCATGGAATCAGGATAACTGCAATCAGCGGGGAACGGAAACCGGGGACTCGCCAAATCCATCTCCGGTCAGGTTCAGGCCAAGGTCGAAGTCCAATGTGGTTCCGGGTCGTTCCAATGTCCGCGAAAGATTCACGCTTGCACGCCAGCACTGGGAGAGGCTCTGGAAGGTCACCCCCACATTGGCCCGTTGCAGCTTGGAGGGGTCGCCCTCCTCCGTCCTGAGGTGGTAGTCCAGCCCGGCGTACGGAAGGATGGAATCCGTCACGGAGAACCGGACCGTGCTGTTGAGGTTCTTGATTCGGTTGATGCCGTCGAGGCGGTCGTATTGGTACCCGAGGCTGATGCTGCGATCGAACGCCAAGACCCGCTTACGAAGACCCTTCTGCCAGCTCCAGGCGATCGTGGAGCTCACTTTGTTTCGGTTGCTCGAGTCATCGGCGCGAGCATACGGGTAGTAAAAGTAATTCACGGTGGAGGAGAACCTCTCCAGCTCCAGGATCAGCGCGCTGGCAAGGCGCGAGAAGGGCTGGCGCGTCTCGGGAGAGAGCCGGTACTCACGAAAGTTAACGGTCTGTCCGGCCGAAAATTCGAGAAGACGCGAATAGGATCCTTCCCCTCGCTTACCGATGAGCTGACTCGTCAACCCGAGCGTGAGGGCGTTTCCGAGCGGCAGGAAGTAGTTGTTATAGGAACGCGCAGTATCGCGGGGAATGATGTCGAGGTTGTCGAAATTGTACCCGGACAATCCGCGGCTCTGGGCATATTGAATCTGCTGCACAAAAGGATGCCCTTTGGAGTCTTGCACGGAAGGAATCAGCGAATAGGTCAGCCGTGGTCGCACGAAGTGCTTCAAACTGGCTCCGTAACGACGCTCCCATTGTGCCGAGAGATCCAACTGAGTCAGGAGATAGCCTCGAGACAATGCCCCGACCCCCGAATCGTCTCCAAACGAGTAATGGCTTGCCCGGTACTCCGCAGAGGGAACGATCGAGACGCCATCGATCAGATCCACGGAGGAATAGAGCTTCGGGCTCAGGGTGAACCGAGTGGCCTTTCGAAGCGGATCTATCCCCGGGCGAGGCGCTCCACCTGAGAGCAGTGGAGAGGGGTCTCCGATGATGTCGGGGTCGAAGCTGCCCGAAGACCGGAAAAAGCGCGACACCCCCAGGGTCATGCCTCCGGTAAATCCATAGGGTAGCGGTCGCTCATTGGTTGTTAGCGTCAGCGCCGGAAGCGGCTGGACAAGTAAGGAATCGAACTTCAAGGGATCTTCGCCGAGTCGATTCCGATACCGGTTGGCGGAAAGGACCACGCTCGACTGCGCTCCAGTTCGTGTGAATGAGATGGCCGATCCGAGGACAGAATCGTTTTGCCCGGGGATGTCTCCGATCTGCGACACATAATCGGTATCCCTAGTCTCAAGAATCTGGAGTTTCTGGTCCCATGCCGAATTGATCTTGTGCTGTTGGTTCAACTGAAATGCCCATCGCGAAGGAACCGCTCCGAGCTGCACCAGACCACCCTGGGAAAAATTTCGGCGAATGGGAAGGTAAGTCTCATCACGTTGGAAAAAAAAGTTCGCCTGCCCTTCGCTGGAATCCGTCAGGCGATATCGCCCTTCAATCTCTGCACGGAATCCACGGCGCGAATAGCTTCCTACTGCGAAGGTCAGATCCGCGCTGCGCGACAAAGCCCAGAAAAACGGCTGGACGAACACGAATCCGTCGGCGCCCGAGAGCCGAAATCGGGGAATCAGAAGGCCGCTCTGCCGAGAGGTTTTCAATGGAAAGATCAAATAAGGAAACCAAGTGACAGGAACGTCGGCGATCTTGCCCTTCACTGAGCTCAGGCGAGCATATCCACCAAAGGTCAGGTCCACCTCCTCGCCGAAAAACGACCAGCTCTGGGGGCAATCCTTGCAGGTCGTATATTCCGCGCGAGTCGCCTGGAACCTACCGGCACCGAGACGGGAGATTCGTTCTCCGGCCATCGTGAAGCTCTCCGTGGAGATCCTTCCTCCGAGGATCGTTCCATTCCTCGTGTCCAGGTTAAACTCCATCACCTGTCCTCGCATGATCAGGTCACGCGAAATAAAGACGCAATTGCCCCGGGCAGCGACCGTCCGCTGCTGGAGATCAATCTGCATCTCATCCGCCGACAGGTATTCTCCGGGCTGGACCAGGGTCGCGGATCCCGTCAAGGTGACCACGTTACTCCTGCGATCCCAGACCTGCTTGCGTCCGGACCAATGGAGCGGAGCCTCGGCTCTCGCCGCCGGAGTCACCGACAGGCAAACCGCGAGCAAAAAAGCAGATCTAAAGATCAGGCGATGCATTCCGCGGGAAAACGGCAGGTGGAACGGCCCAGGAAGAGCATCCAACGATGGAGCTCGCTCGAAAGATCCTTGCGCCCCAGCACCCGATCCACGAAGCCATGCTTCAGGAGGAATTCGCTACGCTGAAACCCTTCAGGCAGCGACTGGCGGATGGTCTGCTCAATCACGCGCGGCCCGGCAAAGCCCACCCGGGCGTTCGGTTCTGCGAGGATGATGTCACCCAGCATGGCAAAAGAAGCGGCGACTCCCCCGGTCGTTGGATCGGTCAGGATCGAGATGTAGGGAATTCCCTGGCGGCGAAGCTCATCAACCAGGGCACTGGTCTTCGCCATCTGCATCAGGGACAGGATTCCCTCCTGCATTCGAGCTCCACCAGAAGCGGAAACGACGACGGCAGGAACCTTGTCCTGCAGCGAGCCTTCGAAAAGTCGTGCGATCTTTTCGCCCACGACGACACCCATGCTGCCGCCCATGAACTTGAACTCGAAAACGCCGAGATGGAATGGAACACCCTTCAGGCGCGCCCTGCCGACCACGAATGCATCTCGAAGACCGGTGGATCCGGCAGCCGAACGGAGGCGCTGCTTGTAGGATTTCGTGTCGTCAAATTCGAGCGGATCGATGGACACAAGATCGTCGGCATACTCTTCGAAACTGCCTTCATCGCTGAGCATCGAAACGCGCTCGGCGGCCGACATCCGAAAATGATGCGAGCACTCCGGACAGACCCCAAGGTTGTCCTTGAGGGACTTGGACTGGAGGATTTCGGCGCAGGACGGACATTTGATCCAGAGCCCCTCGGGAACACGAGACACCTTCTCAGAATCCTGCAGATTCACCGACTTGATGCGCGGCGTTTTCAGATCATCAAACCATGCCATGACCGCTCGACCTTAGCAGGCGACCGGCAGGGAATCAAACTGGGGATGGAGCTGAAGTGGGGGATTTAAAATGAAAAAAGCCTCAGTGCGACGTCATCCTGACTGCACTGAGGCCCACGAGAATGAGAAATTTTTTTCTCCCTTGAACCCGTCCTTGGATTCAAACCACAACCACACTCCTGAGTGTACGGGGCATCGAGAGGGCGTCAACCCCCCCTCCACCTTTTTTTGAAATCGAGTGCTCGCCGATAGGCTTCATCGCGAGAAACGCCAAAACGATGACTAATGATGCGCGCAGATTCCGAGTCCTTGACTCCCGCGTCCTGAAGACATTCCAGTGCGCGCCCCCACTCTTCCTGCGATGCAGGCTCGGATGCGCCTGCGCCAACTGCTGGAAACTTGATGGCTATGGCCCATTCGCCGAGTGCGCCCTCGCGTTCGAGCTCCTCGGAGACCTCGGCAGAAACCTGCGACGGACTGCCCCGAAACAGCCTCTCGTGAACTTTCGTTAACTCTTTGCAGGCAGCAACCTCCACCCCCGGATCGCCCGAGAGAACCGAATCGATCACCTTCAGAGACTCTCCCACGCGCTCTGGGCTTTCAAACCAGACGGAGATCCACGCACGCCCGGTGCTTCGAGCCCAACCTGCCCTTTCGTGAACTGTTCCTTCGAGAGTCTTTTTCTGCCGAGGCAAAAAACCCTGAAAGCCAAAACAATCGGCATCAGGCCAGCCGGTAACGCTGAGGAAGGCAGATACGGCAGAGGGTCCTGGTACCGGCGTCACTCGAATGCCCGCGTCCAGGGCATGGCGGACCAAGAGGGCGCCGGGATCGCTGATTCCCGGAGTTCCGGCGTCGGAGACGAGGGCAATCGACTCTCCTGCCGATTCCATCTCGCGAACCCACGATTCTGCCACTTCCGATGAGGTATGCCGATCGAAACGCCTCAGGCGATCGCCACCGCCTTCGCGAGAGGCAGGAATTCCGACAGCCGAGAGCAGCGATCGAGTCCTGCGCGTGTCCTCGCACGCAATCCAGTCGGCATGCTCCAGAGCCAGCCTGGCCCGAGGAGACAAATCCGAGAGATTGCCGATGGGCGTGGCCACGATCCACAGCCCGGAAGGAAGGCCCGGGTGGCCTCCGGAGGGAATTTTTTGCCTCTTGGTCGCTTCGGATGGGGGTTCCATAATCATGGCTGGCACTAGTTTCAAACAAGGACGTTATGAAAACACAAATCAAAAAGTCGGGCGATACCATCGTGGTCGAAGTCAACGGCAAGCTGGACTATGAAACCCAGCAACCCTTCAAGGATGACCTGAGCAGGCTCATCCAGGCTGCCAAAAAGGACTCCGTCCCCACCCAGATCATCTTCAATCTCGAGAAGCTCGAGTTCGTCGGCTCCAGCGGAATTTCGAGCTTCGTGCAGACCTTGAAGGACTTCAACCGCAGGTCTCCGACGAAGCCCCGATACTGCCACGTCGGGAGCGAGTTCCAGAAGGTGATCCGCGCCTTCGACGACAACGAGGAATTCGACTTCTACGACACCGAAGAGCGGGCCCGCCGCAAGTACAGCGAAAACAACTGATCAGAATTCGAATTGCCAGCTGACGACCACGGGCGAGGCTTCGGCCTCGCCCGGCATTGGCAGGCTCAGGCCCAGGGCTCTCAAGGGATTCTGAGGATCGTTCTCGTTGTTCACATGGTAGAGCCCGGCGAGCGTTCCCACGACAAACCCTACCCCTGCTCCCACGAAAAGCGTGTTCACTCGGCCCGAGACGGGCCACATGACGAGCCCCGCGCCAGCACCGGCAGCTGCGCCCAGCGTTCCCAGTCGAAACACGGTCCGTACATGCCGGGAGTCGAGATCCTCATCCTCGGCCCGGGCGTTCGACGATGCGCCGAGTGCGGTGATGACCAGAAGGAATGCAGCGATTCTACGGACGTCCATGAGCTCAGGGTGACAAAAGTCTCCGGTCAGTACCACCAAAAGTTCTTGTGGATTTGCATCGTCTGGAGATTCCAGCTCGCGAGATCGAAACGGACCGAAGTGGCCGCCCCCCGATAGGACGCCAGGTAGGAACTCGCGGCATTCCGGAGCTTCCGGAGCTTGGATGGAGTGAGCGACTCAGCGGGGGTCTCCCAGCTCGCCAGCTCGCTTCGGGCACGTACCTCCACGAACACCAGCACGATTTCGGATCCGTCGGTCTCTTCGACAACAAGGTCGAGCTCGCCGCACTTGAGCCGATGGTTTCGTGCGACGATCCGAGCGCCCGCCTTTTCATATTCGGCAGCCGCCAGATCCTCTGCCGTTCCGCCCGTCGCCCGCCGGACCGCCTGCTTTTCCTGGTCATCCATTTGCACCCTTTGCCTGAGGAGGAACGATTTTTTATGGCATTCAATCCGACCGCTGAAAAAGCAAAAGAAAACGTCGAACAGGTGAAGTCCAACCTTCAGGAAAGATTTCCTGAATTCAAGAAGCGCGCGAGCGACATCACCCATCAGGTCGAGGAGCGTGCACGCCGGATTCCGGAGTCAGCATTTGTGACTGCCGCCGGCCTGAGCATCATCGCCTCCGCGGTGCTGGCCGTGACCTCGCGCCAGAAGCCGGTCGCCAACTTCGTGGGGCTCTGGGCTCCGTCGCTGTTATTGATGGGGATTTATACCAAGTTGCTGAAGATGGAAAAGAAGGGTGAGTCGATCCTCTAATCGATTCCTCGGCCCTCGAGTGCCTGCCGAACCGGAGCAAAGCTCCGTCGATGTTCCGGACAGGGTTTGAGGCGCCGGAGTGATTCCAAGTGTTCGGGGGTGCCGTAGCCTTTGTGGACTGC
Source organism: Bacteriovorax stolpii (assembly GCA_945860415.1). Classification (GTDB taxonomy): domain Bacteria; phylum Bdellovibrionota; class UBA1018; order UBA1018; family UBA1018; genus CAIOHW01. The sequence continues at coordinate 27,043 of CAMAQA010000024.1, read as the reverse complement.
GAGACCGTAACCCGGATGCAGGACTTCCAGCTCCTCCAGCCGTCGGTCGCGCTTCACTTTGGCGAGGATCGACGCGCAGGCAATGCTCAGGCAGAGGCGATCGCCCCCCACAATGGCGGTCGCCTTTTCCTTCAATTGTCGGGGCAATCGATTTCCGTCGACCAGGACGTGAATGCGCGATTCGATCGAAGAGCCGTGATCGGTACGAATCCGATCGACTACGGCATCCACTGCCCGTTTCATCGCCAGTTCAGCTGCCTTGAGGATGTTGATGGAGTCGATTTCGGCGACCGTCGATTCCGCGACGTGCCAGTAAGGGGTCCATTCTCGGAGCTTGAGGGAGAGTTCGTCGCGAACTTTCGCGCTGAGAAGTTTGCTGTCGCGGACCCTGGAGCTCCACTCCGGAACTTCGCCGCTCCAGGGAAAGGCGAAGGCGCCTGCCATGACGGGGCCAGCAAGACATCCGCGCCCTACTTCATCCACGCCAATGATGATCCTGTCCGGAAAACCGGCAGCGATCTCGTGCTCGAGGGTGGGAGCGCATGAAGCGGTTTTGACCATAAAAAAAGGCGGGATTCCCGCAAGGGAATCCCGCCTGTCTTTCCAGAATTACTTCTTGGACTGCTTGGACTGGGTCTTTTCCTTGGCTGCGGCAGAAGCTGCTGCCTGAGCCTGGGTTTCGACTTCCTGCTCGATCTTGGCGGCCTTACCTTCGAGGCCGCGGATGTAGTACAACTTCGCGCGACGAACACGGCCGCTCTGGACCACTTCGAGCTTGGCAATCTTCGGCGAGGTTTCGAGGAAGATACGCTCGACGCCCACGCCGTGGGAGATCTTGCGGACGTTGAAGGACTTGCTGCCGCCGCGGTTCGAACGGGCGATCACGACGCCTTCGTAAACCTGCACGCGTTCCTTGTCGCCTTCCTTGATTCGGACGTGCACGCGGACGGTGTCACCGGCCTTGAACTGCGGGAGATCGCTGCGGATCTGCGGATTTTCGACCATCGCCACCTTGGCGGCGAGGTTCTTGAGCGGAAGGACAGAGTTCTTGGACTTGCGGCGATACTTGGTCTTGGTCGTTGCCATGGCAACACACTCCATTTTTTAAAAGCACAGCCTCTTTCGAGGACTGCAAACCCTGGCCAGTTGTCATTCACCCCGTTGCCAGGACGAACCGGTTAATTTCCGAACAGCCGATCCAAAATAATGGCGGCAGCCGCGCGGACGGAGAGGTGGTTGTAGCCTCCCTCTTCCTGCTTTCCTTCCGGCCCGTAGATCGGAGCCAGGATCCGATCTACCGCGGGATGGAAGGAGCTGTCGATTCCCCAGCCGGTGCCAAAAACAATGAGCACCGGTCGCGGATTCGGAGCTTTCCCCCGGGCCTGAAGCTCTGTTCGGTAATCCGAATAGGAGATTCCACCCCGGAGATCGCTCGCGTCGGTCAGCACCACTTCGGGCTTCACCCCGTGCTCACGAATGAGCCTGTCGAGAAGTCCGGTGAAGCTCGCCTCGACCCTGACCCTCGAGAGGGCTTCGAATCGATCCGGGTGCCATTTCATCGAAGGCTCTTCGCCCCAATGACCCAGCACTCGGCGAACCAGCTGGTGCTGGCTCTCGATCGGCGTGACGAGGATGTACTCCTTCACTCCGAAAGTCCGACACGAACGTGCGATATCGTGGATATCGAGGTTCGTGACGGCCGTGGTCACGATCTTTCCCTCGCGATTCCGCATGGGATGATGAAGCAAGACCACGTAAACAGGTACCGACACAGCTTCGGTCGGATATCACGCCGGACGGTGGGTTGCACCGGGTATTTTTAGGGTTTTTTGAGCAGATCCGGGCGCTTGAGGTGCGTTCGCTCCTCGCGCTGTTTTTGGCGCCAACGGGCGATTTCCTGATGATTACCCCCCAGCAGCACGGGAGGCACCTCGAGGCCCTCATAGACCCGAGGACGGGTGTACTGAGGGTACTTCAGCAGGCCCCCTTCGAGGCTGTCCTGCGAGATCGAGTCTTCGTTGCCGACGACTCCTGGAACCAGGCGGGTCACCACATCGGCAATGACCACGGCAGGCAGCTCGCCTCCGGTCAGGACGTAATCTCCAATCGAGAGCTCCTCATCGACGCAGAGCTCGATGAAGCGCTCATCGACGCCCTCATAGTGGCCGCAAACCAGAATCAGCTCGTCGTACGCCAGGAGCTCGCGGGCTTTTGGCTGAGTAAAATGTGCTCCCTGGGGCGAAAGCAGGATGGTTCGGCGTTTTTTTTCGGGGTCAACTTCGGTGATGGATTTCCATGCGGCATGGAGCACATCCACGCGCATGAGCATGCCTTCGCCTCCGCCATACGGCGTTTCATCGACCGTGCGGTGCTTGTCTGTCGCGAAATTGCGGATTTGAGTGACCCCGAAATGCATGAGCCCGCGGACTACGGCCTTGCCCATGAGGCTGGCCTGGAGCGCGGGCTCAATCAGTTCGGGAAAAAGAGTGAGAAACTGAATGGACTGCAGTGAGGGCTTGCTGGATTTCGCTCCTTCGAGCGCCGGATCACTCAATGATCTCGAGAACGGTACGCTTGCGGAGTTTGGTGGAAGCCCCATTGAGAACCGTCCGTACTGCTTGAGCGGTGCGACCCTGCTTGCCGATAATCTTGCCGATATCTTCCTTGGCAACCTTCAGTTCGATGACTGTGGTGTTCTCGCCCACCACCTCATTGACCTGAACCTTCTCCGGGAAATCGACTAGGCATTTCGCGATGGTCTCGATCAGATGAGTCAACTCGCCTTTGCTTTTCGCCCCTGACATCTCTCCTGACATCGTGCATCTCCTCGCGTTCAGCTCGCGGCCTCCTGCCCTCGCTTTGACGCGAGGCCTTGAAGGTCCACACTCATTCACCGACAAAAATCGGTGATCACGCACTGCACGATCGGTCCGGCTGCTGAAGTCGCAAACGCCTGACAAGATCGCTTACAGATTATTCTGCAATCGTCTTGAGGAGTTGTCCAACCGTTTGTGTGACCTTGGCACCCTTGGCCTGCCACGCTTTGACGGCTTCGAGGTTGACCTTGATCTTGTCCTTGGCGGCCTTCGGAAAGTACTGGCCCAGGCGCTCGAGGTAGGCACCATCGCGCTTGCCCTGATCGGAAGCGGCAACAATGATGTAGGTGGGGTTTTTCTTGGCGCCCTGGCGCGAAAGACGAATAGACACAGCCATTTGAAAAGTTTCCTTTCGATTTCGGTCGAGGTCGGAGTCTTAACCTTGACGCCTCTCCAGCGTCAACCCGATTTCTTAGGGGTTCTCGACGCTAACTGGCGGATCTCGCCGGCAATCCGATCGAGGTCGCCCCACCCCCACTTGGGCAGCCGGGCCAGGACGCGAGGCTGCCGGGCCTCGTCAGTTGGAGAACTGGTTTGGGCCGTGGCGGAGATCAGGATCACCGGAATACTGAAAAAGGCCGGCTCGCGAAGCAAATCGAGCGGCGACTCCCCGGGCAGGACCTCATCGAGGATCATGAGGTCGGGACGGTACCGAAGCAGCTCGAGCCGCGCCTCGTTCACGGAGTGCGCCTCACGAACGTCTTCAGCACGGGTCGAGACCAAGCCCGATCGCAGGATCGTCTGGCGGATCAACTCGACGACTTGGGGGACATCATCAACGATGAGGATGGTCATGGTTTGGGATGGTTGGCCGGGATTGGGGCTGGGGGGCCGAATCCCCTTCTGGTGAGGCAATAAACTGCCGCAAAGTACTTGGCCCCTTCCTGCGGCTGCCTCTCCACTTTTTTCAGGAGGTGCGCGCCGACCTTCTCAATCGATCTTCGGGATCGAAGATTATTCTCTCCAATGTAAAAAAAGATCCGATCTACATATTCGAAAGCATGATCGATCATCAGCTTCTTCATTTCCGCGTTGTAACCCCTGCCCCAACAGGCCCTCGCAAGAAACGTGTAACCAATTTCGATACTGTTCTCTTGCGGATTCAGGGCAGTAAATCTTGAACTTCCGATAACTTCATTTGTTCCAGCATTCAGAGCGATGAACGCACCCTTTGAATCGAGAGCCGCCTGAAAAAACCGCTGAAAGACCTCGCGCTTGTAACGATTGCTTTCGGGGTGCTGTTCCCAGATCAAAGGATCCGAAGAGACCTGAAACAACGCTTCAAAATCTTCGGGAATGAGAGGCCTGAGCCAGAGCATCTCGCCGCGAAGAGTGGGTTGGAGATTGAAATTTCGCACTCAGACCATTTAACAAAATCTCAGAAACACTGTCCATCAAAGCAATACCATCCGCGCGATCGAAATGAATCTCGCCAAGAACTTGCCCGCGATTTTGAGGTGACATCGAACCCCCGAAACATGGGGAATTGGCGCATTTTCTTGTTGACGGTTCTCACGGGAGCATCAGTGCCGAGCTGGTTAGTGCGCCGCGCATCTTCGCTCTAACGCTCTCATCGCCTGCAAGACGAACGACCTTCAGAGTCGAGAGATTTTCTTCATCCGACGCCGTTTCCGCTCCATGTCCGGCGCGCCAGGGGCCTTGAATTTCATGGGTTATGGAGAGGCATGCTTCACATTCTTTCTGACGAACTCCTGTTGTCGCAAGTCAAAGCCCTGGCCGGAGAAGAGCGCCGAATCCATCGACAGGTGCTCGAATACCTGCTCGAAGTCGATCGGAGGCAGCTGCACCTGGCGAGGGGGTTTTCGAGTCTCTTCGTGTTCTGCACCGATGAGCTGGGGTACTCTCCCGCATCTGCGCAACGAAGAATCGCGAGCATGCGGCTTCTGAAGGAGATGTCGCCGCCCGAACGCGAAATGCTTCAGACCGTGTAGGGAAAATCCGTCCGCCAGTGCGAGAAGATCCTCGCGTCGCAGATGACCTCACCCGTACTGCCGCGCGAGGCGATCCGCCCGGTGTCGGCAACGCAGAACCAGATGACGCTCGTTCTGGATGAGCAGACGCTCGAGCTACTCGCGCGCTTCAAGGAACTGACCGCCCATCGCAATCCGATGGCGACCAATGCCGGGGCGATTCGCCTGGCGCTTGAGATTGCGGTCGAGCGTGTGGACCCGGCGCGGGAGGTGAAGGTCCGTGGCGCACCGGAAAAGAGAGCGATCGAGCTGGAAGGAAGAGCAAGTGCGGAAGGCGGCACGCAGCCGGGATCCGATACCCGAGTACCGCAGTCGGTTCCAACGCCGAAAGCTGCAGCAAGTCATGAGAGCTCGTCTCGCCGCCCTTCACGCCGTCCCTCACGACCGCTTCGACGATCCATCTGGCGGCGCGACGGCGTTTGCCAGTACGTGGATCCGCTCACGGGCAGGAGATGCGCGAGTCGATTCAAGCTGGAGATCGATCATCGCCAGCCGTTTTCGAAGGGCGGAAGAACGACCGTCGAGAATCTTCGTCTCTTGTGCCGAGCGCATAACGCCTATTTCGGAGCGCGGATCAAGTGGGGTTGAGCCGGCTCGTCCTGGCGGTGGGCGAAATCAAAATGGCAGGGATGTTTGGAAAACGTGGGCAGCCCAAGCAAGTCGAGCGGCATCGTCATGAGTTTTGGGGGAGCTAAAATGGTTGGCCCGCCCGGGATTGAACCGGGGACCCCTACCGTGTCAAGGTAGTGCTCTCCCGCTGAGCTACGAGCCAACATCACACGCGGAACGAAGTGTTCCGACGTCTTACTTTCGTCCGGTTCTTCCGTCAACCCTGATTCCAAAAATGGCGACGAAGCTCTGCCACCAGCAGCTCCGGAACGGACATGAATTGATCCTCGTCCGGCCGTGAAAACAGAAAATCCACCTGCGCGTCGAGGCCGCACGGTCGAAGCCCGAGAAAGCTCTGAGGAGTGCGGTAGCCATTCAGGGCCATTCCGTGGAGCAGGACTCCGTGATGGATGTGGACCCCGACGCTGGCGAGCTTTCCCTGAGCGGTCCAGATGCCCGTTGCGGCGCCGTCCTTGAGGTGAACCTGCGATACGAGAAAGCGCTCGCCCACGGCCCTTCCCGTTTCGAGCAATCCTTCAACCGCGCGACGGACTCCGCGACGATCGCCGGTCATGCGGTCGAGCCGATCCACAACGAAGAGCACCCACTGTCCGGGGCCGTGGTAGGTGGCGCGTCCGCCTCGGTCGGTCTGGAAGATCGAAATTCCACGCGAAACAAGCTCGTTTTCAGGAAGGATGAGATCCTGCGAACACTCGCGGCGCCCCAGAGTGATGACCGGTGCGAGTTCGGAGATCAGGATTCGTCCCGGGGTTCCGCCGTCGAGGGACGAGGCGACGAGCGCATCGGCAAGACTGCGCTGATAAGTGTCCAGCAGCTCGTAGGTCCAGGGCTTCTCAGCCGAATGGCGGCGGATTTCTACAAAAGGCAGCATGGCTGCCTTTTAATACAACCCGAGGCAGCATGGCTGCCTTTTAATACAGCTGGACCGTATCGCCTTCCTGAAAATTACCACCCGTGTGGAGCGCCCCGACGGCGCCATCGGCGCCGAGAAAGTCCACGACTTCGATCGTTCCTTTGAGCTGGCCGGGGGCGCGCCCGAGGTAGGCTCCGGTCGCTGGGTCGTACACTTCTTCGCCCGAGGTCATGACCTTGAGGATATCGCCCTGGATCAGGCCTGAGCCCTTTCCGGAGTTGATGAAGTACTTGCCGCCCGTGATCTTGGCGATCCGGCCCTGCCAGGCGAGCTTTTCCACGGAACGAATCACATCGGGCACAAGCTGGGCGACGGCATCTCGGACTGCCAGCTGCGTGAGTTCGCTTCGATACTCGTTGCTCTGCTGGTTCTCGCTTTCGACGCTGATCAGGGCATTGGAGGCTGCCTGACCGGAGCGCCCGATGGAGAGAATTTCTCGACCGGCGGCAACATCAAAGAGCTTGAGCTCGACATCGGCCGCAGCCAGGGACTGCGTCTGGCGAAGAAGCCCGACCTCATCACCGCGCTGGCGAAAGACGATCTTGGCGATTCGGCCGATGCCAATGACGGCCACGCCGAGGCGGCGGCCTTCGCGAACCAGCTGCGCGACGCGAACCTGGTCACCATTTCCGCGATCCGCCTGGACGAAATCCCTGGTGCCGAACTCGGTTCGAAGGTCGGTCGGCACGATCATCCGCTGCGTGACATAAAGGCTGCGACGAAGCTCATCGGCTGCAAAGGTTCCGATCGTGGCCTGCTTGATCGGGGTGTCGTTCCAGAAGTCGAGGACGACGATCTTCTTTCGCGGCTGTCCCATCGACTCGAACCGCTTGCTTGCACTCGCCTGCGACGAGGGTGACGAGTACATCGAACTTTCACGGTAGTAGTCCTGATCCTGTCGGAAGCCGGCTGAGCGCTGGCATCCGGAAAAAGCCGCCAGGGCACCGATGAAAAGACCGATGAAAAGCAGGACTCGAGAATCGTGTTTCATTGGATCTCCGCCTCCAACTCAGTGGTAGCCTCACCCTCGAGCACGTCCTTGATGACGAGCCTGGAGGCGCCCAGCTGCATGCCGCTCAGTCTCTTCTTGAGCTCCGAACCTGTGAGCCTGGTCCGAATCGCGAGGACGCTCCGGCCCTTCGAAAGTCGCCTTTCCTGAACGGGATTCAACTCTCCGAGGGCGAGCTGAGCCTGACTCTTGAGCTGGTTCAGAACAAAATAATCCTGCACCCCGGCAACCCGGAGCAGCACCTCGGGAATCGCCCGGCCGTCGAACTTCGATGAGTCACGGGCCAGCTCCTCGCGAATCCTGGCGCCGATGCCGCCCATCGCCTCGAGCACCAGCTTTCGGCTCGAAAGTTCGGTGGAGTCCGTGGCCTGGAACTCGAGTGAGCGGACCTCGGTAATTTTTCCTGCGGAAAAGCCCAGGATCAGCCGGAACTTCTTGTCTTCCTGGTGCAGCTCCATGCCGGACTCATCGTCCTTCTGGGATGCACGTTCGGACCGAAGCACGACCACGCCCTGAGCACCGCGATGGGTTACCTGCGACTGCATCAGGGCGAGGAGAGGAAACTCCGGCAAGGGCTTGGGAAGCGTGGAAAGTGCCGGAAGCTCACCATCCTTCATCCATGAGAGGCGGGCTCCGCGCCCCGCCATCCGAGATTCCAGGAGGCGCCGAAGTGAAGGAACCGATTCGCTGCAGGGAATGCAACCCGGCTGAGACTCCACGCGAAAAAGAAAAAGCGGCTGCTCGATTCCGAGCAGGCTCGGAGCAAAGAAGGCCAGATAGTTCCGAAGCATCGCCTCGTCCACTTCCACCTTGTAGTTCGCACCCTGCGGCCGGTACTCACGCACGAAACTTTCGGCCTGCGGAAGAACCTCGCTCGTGAAGAGGAGCTGCTGCCAGGGCTGGAGCGTGCCCAGCTTGGTCCGAGCGGCACTCACGGCGCCACGAAGCACTTCCTGAAGACCTGCAGGCGGGGCGGCGTGAAGGACGGAGCGCATCGATACCGCCGATAAAGCCGATACCGCAAGGAGAGTGCAAACGAGCACGAAGACTCGGCTGTTGGGAACTCGGTCCATGAGAAAGCCCATCGACAAAAGTGTAACGGTCGCAGGGGTTTAGTGCAAGGAGACCACGTTGCGACCGAAGATTTGATTGATGGCCTGAGCCATTTGCGGAGTGCCTGCCACGCGGATCGTTCCGGGAAGGGCCAGCGAAGTCCGGAACCCGGGTCCACGGAACTCGATGGTCACCGGACACTTGCCCCGGTGCCCGAGCAGGCCCTGTTTGAGCGCCCGAAGCTGGTCGGTGCTCACGACCGACGGATCGAGCTTCAAGATCACGTGGTTCACCCGGGTCTTGTGAGCCTCTTCGGCGATTTCGATGGCCTTGGCCAAAACCTTCGGCGCTTCATCCGTCAATTCCACTTCGCCTGTCAGGACGATGGCTGTCGCCTCAGACGTCGCGCGCTTGATGGCTTCTCCGAGCTGCTGGTAGGCCTCCCGAAAAAAGATCACCTCGATCTTGCCTTCGAGGTCTTCGAGCTGACCGAAGGCCATGCGGCTACCCTTCTTGGTCATCACTTCGCGCATCTCGCCAAGAAGACCGCACAGCCGGACTTCGGTCTTCGGAGGCCGTTGGTATCTGCCGTCCGGGCCTGCGGCGGCTGCAGCCTGGGCGGCACCCGACTTGGCGCGTGCTGCCGCCTTGGCCTCGTTGTAGGTCTTGAGCTTGGCAATCGACCACCCCAGCCAGCTCTCCGCAATTTTCTGCCAGCGGTCCATGGGGTGACCGGAGACGTAAAATCCGACCACGGCCTTTTCCTGCGTGAGGCGGCGACTTTCGGGCCAGTCCTCGACTTGTGTGAAGAGATTACCCGTGGTGGAGACGAGCTTCACCTCATCGCTGCCGAAGGCATCGAAGAGCGAGTTCTGCCCCATCTCACGTTCGGCCTGCTCATCGGATGCAGCCTCGAGAATCTTTTCAAGTGAAGCAAGAATGCTCGGACGATTGACCTCGGCAATGGAGTCGAAAGCTCCGGCCACCGTCAGCGACTCGAGCACCTTCTTGTTCACCTTGCGGGTGGAGACGCGCTTCGAGAAATCCATGAAGTTCTTGAAGGGCTTTTCGGTGCGCATGGCGATGATGGCGTCGACCGCAGACCCGCCAACGCCCTTGATCGCCTCGAGGCCGAAGCGGATGGCCTTCGTGCCATCTTCCAGACGCTCCACGCTGAACTTGCGTTCGGATCTATTCACGTCGGGAGTCAGCACCTGGATGCCATGCGCGCGCGCGTCGGAGATGTACTTCGTGAGCTTTTCGGTGTCGCTCATTTCCGTCGTCATGAGCGCAGCCATGAACTCGGCCGGATAGTAACGTTTCAGAAACGCGGTCTGGTACGTCAGTGCTCCGTACGCTGCCGAGTGCGACTTGTTGAAGCCGTATTCGGCGAACATCGCCATCAGGTCGAAGATGGCCTTGGACTTGGTGGGGTCGAGACCCTTTTCGGTCGCGCCCTGGACGAAGAGGTCGCTGTGCTTGGCCATTTCTTCGGGCTTTTTCTTGCCCATGGCGCGGCGAAGCAGGTCGGCTTGTCCGAGCGAGTAGCCGGCAAGCTCTCGCGCGATCTGCATGACCTGCTCCTGGTAGACGATGACCCCGTAGGTATCTTTCAGGATCGGCGCAAGCTGCTCGACTTCGTACTGGATCGGCTTTCGGCCGTGCTTGCGATCGACGAAGTCGTCCACCATTCCGGAGTTGAGCGGTCCCGGGCGGTAGAGCGCGTTGATGGCCGTAATATCTTCAAGCGAGTTCGGCTGCAGTCGCGAGCAGAGGTCCTTCATGCCCGAGCTTTCGACCTGGAACACGCCGTCGGTGTCGCCCGATCCGATCAGCGCGAAGACTTCCGAATCGTTGTAGTTGATTTTTTCGAGCTGAAACTCGGCGTCTGTCGTTCCGGAAAGTGCGACTGAGCGCACGAGCTTCACCGCATTGTCGATGACCGTGAGGGTCTTGAGTCCGAGGAAGTCGAACTTCACGAGCCCCACTTCTTCGGCCTTGTCCTTGTCGAACTGCGTGACGACGTCGCCGTCCTTCGTGACCAGCAGCGGGCTGTAGTTCACCACCGGCTCTTCGGTGATGATGACGCCTGCGGCATGGATGCCGGTATTGCGGTACAGGCCTTCGAGCTTGAGCGCGTACTCCATGACCTTGGCGATCTTCGGGTCGGCATCCATGCGCTCACGAAGCCTCGGCTCCTGCTCGAGCGCTTCGGCGATTTCGATGTTCAGGACATCCGGAAAGAGCTTCGTGATCTGGTCCGTGTCGGCGAACGACAGGCCGAGCACCCGGCCCACGTCCTTGACGCAGGCCTTGGCCTGGAGCTTTCCGAAGGTGATGATCTGGCAGACGTTGTCAGCTCCGTACTTCCTCGAAACGTAATCGATGACTTCGCCGCGCCGATCCTGGCAGAAGTCGATATCGAAGTCCGGCATGCTGATGCGTTCCGGATTGATGAAGCGCTCAAAAAGCAGGTTGAACGGAATCGGATCGATGTCCGTGATCTTGAGCGAGTACGCGACGAGCGAGCCCGCGCCTGAACCGCGGCCTGGGCCGACCGGAATGTCATGCCGCTTGGCCCAGCCGATGAAGTCGGCAACGACAAGGAAGTAGCCGGAAAATCCGGTGCGCTCGATCATGACGAGCTCTTCCTCGAGACGCTTCAGGTACTCCTGTTTTCTGTCGTTCCACTCCGGCTTCGTGATGAGTTCGGCAAATGCGAAGCTCGCGAAACGCTCCTCGAGTCCTTTTCGCGCCTCATCCTTGAAGTATGCCACCGTGTCGAAGGGCTCGGACTTGGGCACTCCTTCAGGACGAAAGTCCGGAAGGTGGTAGATCTTCCTCCCCTTCTCGTCCTTGAACTGGAACTTGAGGTTGCACTTGGCGGCGATCTCGAGAGTGTTGTCGGCAGCTCCAGGAAAGCGCTCGAGGCGCTCGCGCATCAGCGCCGGCGGTTTGACCCAGTACTCGTTTGGAACGAGGCTCTTGGGACGATTGAAATCGAGATTTTTCGCCATCTCGATGCACTGGAGGACTTCCTGCACTTCGGCGTCATCCGGCTTGAGGTAATGGCAGTTCGTCGTGCCGGCGAGCTTCACGCCGAGCTTCTGGCCGAGGCGCGAAAGCTCTTCGTTGATGAACTCCTGCTCCGGAAGCCCCGTGTCCTCGATCTCGAGGTAGAAGTCGTCGCCGAAGCGCTTCTTGAACCACTGGATGAGTTCGCTTGCTCCTTCGGCATCGCCATAGAGCAGCCGATACGGAATCTCGCCGCGAATTCCGCCCGTCAGGACCACGAGGCCTTCGCCGTACTTCTCCAGAAGCTCGCGATCGACGAGCGCGCGGAAGTTCTTGGCGGCAGCGTTTTGAGCGGCCTTGTTCACGGCGGTGGCCTGAGCCGACATCTGCGTCGCACGCGCCTTGGTGTAGGACTGGGTCACGATCTGGCAGAGGTTCTGGTAACCTTGGAGATCTTTGCAGAGCACGACGAGCGTGTGGAACTTCGGACCGAAGTCGGTGACGCGCGTTCCAGCTCCGGCTGCTCCCAGGGCGGCTTGCGCATTGGCGGGAGGAGGCGCACCGGTGAACTGCGGCACGCAGTGGAGCTCGCAGCCAATGATGGGCTTGAGTCCTGCTCCGCGCGCCTGGTGGTAGAAATCGATCGCACCAAAGAGATTGTGCGAGTCGGTCATCGCGACCGAGTCCATTCCGAGCTCCTTGACTCTCGGAAAGAGCTCCTCGAGGCGGATCGCGCCCTCAAGCAGGCTGTACTGGGTATGCAGATGCAGGTGCGCAAAAGACGCGGCAGCCGTACCGGCGTATGGGGTGGCGTTTTCGGTCATGGGGAGGACTCACCCCCCCTGTAACACCGCCACGTGCGGGGCGTAAAGGACGGCAAAGAAGCGCTTTTGTCCCCCGATTTTTCCCCATTCGTACAGGGCCACCTTCTCGCCGGGCGGAGGCACCGGGGCCTCCGGCGGAAGGTAGGCCACGACCTGTTTGCCATCAGCCACTTGCACGGTGATCGGCTGCACGCCGTACCACCAGGAGATGCGGTCGGGAGAGGCTTCGGCGGGATCGGTCACGATGGCCAGCCCCGTGGATTTTTCCTGATTGATCTTGCGACGAGCCTTCTGAAAACGTTGACGCACTCCGTCTAGCGCGAAGAACAGGAAACCCAGGGAAAACAAAAAGGGAATGGACGAGACCCATCCCAGCTCCGAGAGGCGGTCCCAGAACTCTCCGCACTGAAGGCGCTGGAAGTTGTTCACGGCGCGCGACGAATCAGAACACTGCTCCGGCACATGGGTGAGGTAGTGCCAGAACAGCGAATGAACTCCCTGAGCCAGCTCGAGAGGAGAACCCTGAAGCGAGAACGGTGCGGGACTGATCGGAATGTGTTTTGCGGCGGCCTTCCGGATGGACTCATCCGAAGCGACGATTCCCATCAGATAAAATCCAGCGAAGTACGCCAGGATGGCTAGGAGACCGAAACGACGCAGGCCGTCCGAGAACTTCGGAGGCTGGAAGTAGCGAGATTTGACCTTCGAAGGAATCTTGTTCGTCATGGATGCAGGAGACGCCGATAATCCTCGGAGTCACCCACGTAATTTTGCGCGGACACCTTCAGGAAAGCCAGCTCTTCTTCCTTCAAGGGCCGGATCACCTTCGCTGGGCTTCCGAAGACGAGCGATCCTGCGGGTACTTGCATCTTCTGGGTGACGAGCGCCCCTGCCCCGACGATGCAGTCATCACCGATGACGGCGTCATCGAGAACGATGGCTCCCATGCCGAGGAGCACGCGGTTGCCAATGGTGCAGCCATGAAGCGTGACCCGATGGCCGATCGTGACCTCATCGCCGATCGTGAGCGGCGACTTCCGCCGCGTGACATGGAGCATGCTGTGGTCCTGGATGTTCGTGCGTGAGCCGATTTTGATCCAATTGACGTCGCCACGGATGACGACCTGAAACCAGACGCTCGACTGGGCCCCGATCGCGACCTCGCCGATGATGTCGGCGCTCGGCGCGATGAAGACATCCGGAGCGAGCTGGGGAGTGCAGCCGTGGTGAGACAGGATCATCCCACGATCTCCGAGGAAATCGGCGCCGACATTTCCTGCAGGATCTCACCGCTGCGCTCGGCTTCGAACGGATCGTGGATCAGTTCACCGGTGAGCGAGAGCGAGGTCGAGGCCGTGATCTTCACCCGCACGAACCGGCCCATGAGCGAGCGCGGAGAGTCGCTGACGAAGTTGCAGACGCGGCCGCAGGGCGTGTGCCCCGTCCAGACGCGCGAGCCTGCGGGATAGTCCTTTTTCTGGCCGGTGGGGCCTGCCGACTTGCCGGCATCGGGCGCGTCGACCATGTTCTGGTGGCGTGCGAGTCCTTCGACCAGGATTTCCATCTCCTTGCCGATGCGCGAGGCGTAGCGCTTTTCCGCAATGGCGAGCTGGTGTTTTAGAAGAGTGTTCAGCCGCTCATTCTTGACCGAGTTCGGAACATCATCCTTCAGCTTTGCGGCGCGGGTGCCGGGGCGCGGGCTGTAGGCAAACGCATAGATGTTGTCGTACTGAACGCGATCGAGGAGCTTCAGAGTCTGCTGGAAGTCTTCGTCGGTTTCCGTCGGAAAGCCCACGATCAGGTCAGTCGAAAGTCCAACGTCAGGACAAATTTCGCGAAGACGATCCATCTGCTCGAAGTAGCCTTCGATCTTGTGGTGGCGGCCCATCTTCTGGAGGACGGCGTTCGATCCGCTCTGGACCGGAAGGTGGAGCTGCGGAGCGAGCTTGGATACTCCGCCGACCTGGAGACCCAACTGCTCGGCCCGCGCCGAGCCGGCAACAGGAGCGTAGCACTCGATCAGTTCATCGCTGAAATCCAGCGGATGCGAGGAAGTGAAACGGATCCAGCGGAGCTTGGCGAGCCTCGGATCGGAGTCGATGGCGCGCAGGAGCATCGGGAAGTTCTCTTCGCCTTCGCGGGGGCCTACCTTGCCGATACGATTCTGGAGTTCGCGCGGCGTGCGATCCTTCGTGTTGGGATTTCCTTTTCCGAAGGAATTGACGTTTTGGCCGAGGAGCGTGATTTCGCGCACTCCGGTGGCCACGAGACGGGCCATGTCGTTCAGCACCTCGTCGATGGTGCGCGACTTTTCTTTTCCGCGAGTGAACGGAACGATGCAGTACGTGCAGTACTTGTCGCAGCCCTTCATGATGTTGACGAAGGCCTGCGCCTTGGCGCCGAGAACCTTGGTTTCGGTGCTGTAGTCCATGCTCTTGTCGAACTCGGCGTACACGATGTGGCGCTCGCCGTTTTCGACGCGTGAGACGATCTCGGGCAGGTTGTCGATCGTGTCGGTGCCGAAGACGAAATCGAGGTAGGGAGCACGCTTGAAGAGCGCCTGCTTTTCGAGCTGCCCGACGCAGCCGCCGATGCCAATGATGGGGGGCTTTTTGCTGCCCTTGGTTTCGTGGTGGTAGACGCCGAGCTGCGAGACGGCCTTGTGGACGGCCTTCTCGCGCACCGTGCAGCCGTTGATGAGGATCAAGTCGGCCTCGCTCGCGGCCTTAGCCGGGGTCATTCCTTTTTCCGCAAGCAGCGACATCATGCGCTCGGAATCGGCCACGTTCATCTGGCAGCCGAAGGTCTTGACGTAGAAGGACTTGGCCTCGCGCGGGGCACCGGATTGGGACTGGGACATATGGCGGCGGTCGTACCGCAGATGGCTGGCTCATGCCAGCCCAGAGGCCAGTCTCGCGCCAGCCCGGGGAAACCGGCCCGCGCCGGTTCAGAGACCAGATGGCTGGCTCATGCCAGCCCAGAGGCCAGGCTCGCGCCAGCCCGGGAATCAGCTCACGAATCTACTGGTTTGACCCCCAGGACGACGCGCTTGCCGTCGGTCGACGGCTCGAGGGCATTGATCCGCCAGTCGCCAATCCGGGGTTCGATCTGAATCGACTCATTCAACCCCGGAATCACCTTCGAGCGCATGAAGACCCCCTTGGCGAACATTCGGCCGGTGAGCGCCTGAAGCAGGGTATCGAAGACTCCGACCACATCGCGATCATCCATCCGCTGTCCGGTTCTCGAGGCATCGAGCCGCAGCATGCCTTTTTGATCCTGGTAGACGCGAACCTTCGAGCGAACGCTGGTGCCGCCCGAAAGAAACCCACCAATGCCAGCCCGGCGCTCGCGCATCTCGACATCGAGGTACAACGCATTCTGGCCGGTTTTCTGGGCCTTTTCGACCAGCAGTTTCGGCGGCTCGGTGAAGGTCAGGCGGAGTTTCTTGTCGGGATATTCGACCTCGTTCTGAGATTTTTCTGAAAAGGCTTCGGCGAGGTAGCTGTTCACTTCGTCGACGGTAATGCCCACGGCTGCACTTCCGGATTTGGCCAGCCGGGCGGCAAGCTCGGGCTTCAACCACGAGGTGGAATTGGGAGGTGCCTCGCCGCCATCGCCGCACTTGGCGACCGACGCCACTGCCCCTCCCACTGCCGGATTTGCAGGAGACCACCGGCGAGTTTCAAAAGTTCGGTCACGGGGCTGAAAGGGCCGAGCCTTGGCGCGAGGATCGCCGTTCAAGAGATCCGCCGGAGTTTTTCCGGGAACGGTCAGCGCAAACGGCTCGGCAAGCTTCGAGCCGCGAAGCGAGGCGGCCAGGCGCTCGGCCAGCAGGGGACCGAGCTTTTCGTTCAGCACAGGGTAGACTCCCGGCATTCCATCGTAGAGGGGCGTCTGCCCTTCGCTGCCGATCGGTGGCACCGAGGACTTCGCTCCGGAGGCGAGACTGTTTCTTTCATCGGTTTCGACCCTGCCTGCAAAAATCACCAGCATGCGCATCAGCATGAGCGCCTCGAGACTGGAGCGATTCGCCACCTGGGGTTTCAAGGCATCGAGGGCCAGCTTCATCTGGATCTCGCGCACAAGCATCGACTGCGAGAGCTCAATCTGGCGTTCGTCCTTCAGATAAAGTCCTGAACATTCCTGCTTCACGAACGCCGCGAGGTGCTCACCAATACCGGGGTGGCGACTTTCGAGCCCCCGAAGCTCATCCGAAGACAGCAGGCGTTCGAGCTCCTGCCGGTTCTTCACCTGGGAAATCCTGGCGGAAAGCGCAGCAAGCTCGGGAGAGTTCAGGGCCTGCTCGAAAGCCTGACGACGCTTTTCATCGCCCTTCTTGATGGCGAGTCCGATATCAAGCTGCGACGCCGGAAGATGAAAACGACCGCTTTGGGCCTGGATCTCGATGGCGTCGGCCAGAGTCTGTCCGGGCTGGAGCTCGACCTCGTACTCGATCACCGGTGCGGGAACTCCCGCCGCATTGCTGCGATCGAGCGAGGCACGAAGGCCCTGGATTCCGAAGAGAGCCTGGGATTTTCCTCCCGGAATTTTCGAGTCGAGCCCGACATCCATCGTGACATCGAGCTCCTCGACCGGAACCCGCACGCGGTAGCGGTTGGCAAGGGGCTTTCCGGCGGCATCCGTCTGCGCCTCGATTTCGGGCCTGCCGAACCGAAGCTGCGGAATCTGGAGGTTCGACGCTCGAAACTCGGAAGGAATCATGAAGCCTGCCTCGGCAGGAGTGTCGCCATCCGCCAGGAGCATCTTCGGCCACTGGGCCTCTTTTCGAACGTCCACCTTCGACAGGGTTTCACGAAAGGAGGGTCCAGGCTTTGAGGAATCGGGCTTTTTCGAGCCCGTCGCCTCGGCCGCAAAGTCGCTGACCGCCTTCTCGATTCCTTCGACCGACAATTTTTCGAGGAGCGGCTGGCTGACCCAGAGCTGTTGCGTGTCTTGGCAGGCTTGCACCACCGGACGCGCGACGCCTCGCGGCTTGGGCGCGGCATGCGCAGGAGCGCTCGACGCCAGCGTCGAGATGACGAAACACAGAAAAAGCGCCGGTCCAGGGATCTTCCGGATCCGAGGATGCGGCAGGTACGGAAGCCACACTCTCACTTCTAAAGAATCAACCGCAGCCTGAGAACCGTCAATCCGTGTCGGAACGGACACGGCGAAATCTTGTGAGAAGCTCAGCCAGAAGCGCCTCGGCATCATGGCCCTCTTCGGGACAATGGAGCTCCGGCCCCCGGGAAGCGCGTTCGGCGAAGGACGGCGCCCGAGGATCGCGGATCTCGACCCAGGGCCCGTTCACAGGATCAATCGCAAACGCGCCCTCGGTGGGTTGAGCGTGCGCGCGAATGACGACGCGAGCCGGAGCCGTCGCGCCAGGTTTCCAAATCCGAGAACGCAGGACCTCGGCAACGCGCCGTGATCCTTCGATCTTCGGAATCTCCGTCTCCAGTCGAAGGATCCTTCCGTCCGAAGTGGAATGGAGCCCGGCTTCGAACCTGGCCTCGTGCTGGCGGAGGATTTCAGCCACCAGGTGCAGCTCGGCACCCAGCCCTTCGCGAGACCGAGACAGGAATTCGCGCTCGGACTGGAGCACTCCCGCAAAGACGTGCAGAGGAAGGCTGCCCCCTGCTTCACGCGCCACCAGCACCTCATGCCAGAGACCCTGCCAGTCACGCTCGGAAAGCGCCTGCGTGTTGAGCTTGACTTCGATCGTCAGGCGCCTGGATCGCAGGTGGAGCTGGAGATCGGTACCGCACGCCTCCAGGAAATCCTGGAGGCGCGAGAGCGCACGCGAGAGCTTGGATGAATCGGCAAGGATCGGGCTCTGGTCGTCGAGCGCCGGCGGAGCGAGGCTGGCCAGCGTGCTCTGTCGGAGGCAGTGCCCGAGTGAACTCTCGGCGACATGCACCTTCAGGACTCCGGCCTCCCAGGCGGCCAGATCGAGAACGGTGGAGAGCGCGGCTTCGAGCTTGCGCGCACTTTTCCGAGCCATCTCGAGCGCCTCGGGCACGCTCATGAGTCCGATCGGGGCGCCCTGCTCATCGATGGCCGACAGCGCATTGAGAATGGACATGAGCGGCGTGCGCAGCTCGTGCGAGAGAAGCGACACCAAATTGGATTGAAAGGACTGAAAGAGCTGGCGCTGAGACTCCGTCCATTCGACCCCAGGCTGATGCCCGACCGATAGGACGGCGCTGGTCCAGTCCATGCCCGGTTCGTCTAGTGGAAGAGAGCCCTTCCCGCTTGGGGAAGACTCAGCGGCGACTGTCTTCGTCGTCGGACTCTTCCTCTTCGGAGTCCTCGTCTTCGTCGTCGAAGTCTTCGTCTTCGTCGTCTTCGTCCTCATCTTCATCGTCGAAGTCCTCGTCATCGAAGTCCTCGTCTTCATCTTCGTCCTCATCGTCGAGGTCTTCGTCTTCGTCGTCTTGTTCGGACTCGTCGAGATCCATGGGCTCGAGCTTGATCACCCAGCCTTCTTCGGTGGGATCATCGGAGATGATGTTCGGCTCGTCCTCGGCAGCGCCGTTGACTTCCAGGATAAACCCGTCCATCGGGGCGGTCACCTCGAAGGTGTCGCGATCGCCTTCGATGATGGCGATGACATCACCGGCTTCGACGGATCCAGCGGTGTCCGGAAAATCGACCGACTGCACGGCGCCGATGTCCTCGATCGTGGAGGCCATCAGCCCGACGGTCACTTCGCCGCCTTCGCGGAGGTACCAGAGCTTGCCTCCCAGAAATTCAGTCATGGTCGCCACAGCAGAAGTCTTTTTCGAGGTCACGGTCGAGTTCTCCTTGGGATGAGTCTCGCAGAGTATGGCAGACGACCGGGCGCTCGGCCAAGGGGGAGAGTATTTTTGTGAATGGAGAGTGGAGATCGCGGGGGCGCGGCGCGTTAGACATCAGACGTCGGAGCTGGGGCCGAGCGAGCTGAGGAGCCGCGAAGCGGCGTCGGAGCAGCTTCGTCGTCGGAGCGGCCGAGTCGAGTTTTGATATTGCGTGATACAAAATACCGCGTAATCTGTATGGTGCATGTTTACCAGGGTGCTCCAGAAGAAAATCCTCTCCGGCAAAAAGAGCGTTCTCCTTCTCGGCCCGCGGCAATGCGGAAAATCCACCTTGATGAAGAGCTGCTCGCCCGAGCTCTCCATCAATCTTGCTCGAGAGTCGGAGTTTCTTCAGTTTTCTTCGAATCCCGACGAGTTCGAGGACCGAATCCGCCGCTCGCGCCCGAAGTCGGTCCTCATCGACGAGGTCCAGCGCCTGCCGAGTCTTTTGAATACCGTGCAGGCCATCCTGGATGACGACCCTCGCGCGCCCAAGTTCTACCTGACCGGCTCGAGCGCCAGAAAACTCCGAAGGGGCCAGGCCAACCTGCTGCCCGGGCGGGTGCACTCGTATCGCATCGGGCCCCTGACCTGGCAGGAGTTTGGCGCGGAGCGTTTCTCGATCGACGAACTGCTTTCCACCGGAACGCTGCCTGGAATCCTGAATGAGCAAGAACGCTCCGAACGCATCAAGACGCTGCGCGACTATGCGGGCACTTACCTTCGAGAGGAGATCCAGGCCGAGGCGCTGGCGCGCGACATCGAGGGATTCAGTCGTTTTCTGAAAGTGTGCGCCGCCTGGACCGGGCAGTTCATCGACCTGACGAAGATTTCTTCCGAATCACAGGTCAAGCGCCTGACCGCAATGAGGTACCTCGACATCCTCGAGGACACCCTCGTGGTCGAGCGCGTGGGCGCGTTCTCGAAAACCTCCGGAAGGCGGCTCGTGCAGCATCCGAAGCTGTATTTCTTTGACGTGGGCGTGTGGAATGGCCTGATCGGAAACTTCGAAGTCACTGCGGACCGTATCGGGCTTCTTTTTGAGCACTTCATGTACAACCAGATTTCGGCCGCTGCGAAGGCGTTCGACCTCGATCTGAGGATCTCGACCTTCAGGACTGAACATGGAGCGGAAGTCGACTTCATCATCGAACATTCGGGAAGGATCTTCGCGCTCGAGCTCAAGGCATCGAAGAACGTGGGACCAAGCGACCTGCTCGGCTTCGAGTCGTTCAAGAGCGTTTGCAAAAAGAAGTTCACGCCCATCGTCGCCACGCTCGGATCGCACGCCAAGGTCGTGGGCGGCGTGCCCGTGCTTCCGTGGAACGAAGCTCTCTCCGAGCTGGGGCTGAAGTCGTCTTAGGTCTTACGTCGGAGCTGGTTTCCCACAATGGCATCTACTTCAAAGTCGCTGGAACTCGATCGCCAGTAGCACAGGGGCTCATCCGAGCGAGAGTAGTCGAGATGGCTTCGAATTTCGCGAACGTTGAAGTGCTCGAAAGCCCTAGCGAAAGCGTTCTGGAAAACTCCATAACAAAGACACCAGCATTTCCATTGATGGCTGTAATCCGAAATAAGCTTTCTGTTTACGGCCATGGGCGGCGCGTGGCGCAGCGCACGCTGGGTGGCTCGATCACTCCGACGTCGGAGCTGCCCCGGAGAAAATGAGCTTGCGAACCTGCAGCTACCACGCGCCCAAAAAAATTTCTCATTTTTCAATTTGACAGTGTTCCTCAAACCGAACCCATGAATCCGCGATAGCCTCCCCCACTTCTCACGAGACGCGCACAAAGACTCCACAACACTCTCAACGCCGAATTCGCACAAAAACCGACCTCACGCGCTCAACAGACGCTCCACGCGCCCGCCAGGGCCCAGAAATTCACAAAAAACTCTCATGATACGCACGCCACATGATACAGAACTTTCCGCCGAACGGATTCAGAAGCTGACTGACGACCACCTGCTGGCGCGCGCCCGCGCGCTTGCCGCTGAAGAGCGACGTGCTGGAATTGCGCTCCTGCATCACCTGCGCGAGATCGAGCGGCGGCGACTGTACGCGGGCATGCATGGTTCGCTTCATGAGTATGTGGTGAGAGTGCTCGGTTACTCGGACGGGGCCGCCCATCGCCGCATTAGTGCGATGCGACTGATGGCGCGAGTTCCGGAAGGAGCAAAAGCTGGCCAGCGGAGCCCTCTCGCTCTCGACCGCAAGCCAGGTGCAGAGCTTCATCGCGGCGGAAAAGCGCATCACTGGGGCGGCGGCTCCGACGCCCGAGGTGCGTGCGCTCGTCAACGCGGTCGAAGGAAAATCATCGCGCGAGACCGAGGCCCTGCTGGCGGCGCGTTCACCCCGCGTGGCCGCCACGCTTCGCGAGCGCCCGCGCTCGATCGATGGCGAGCGGGTGCTCGTGAACGTGGTGCTGAGCGCGCAGTTGCAGGAAAAGCTGCGTCGACTTCGCGACCGCATGGCGCACGCGAACGCCAACCCCTCGCTTGCCGAGCAGCTCGAGATGCTGGCCGACTTTGCGCTGCGGCGGCTGGAGCGAGAACCGTTGAAGGCGCCGCGCGAGCCGAGTGCGTCGGCTTCATCGCGTGTGTCGCCCGAGCGCGGAACTTCGGCGCCGAAGCTGGATTCCGAAAAAACGAGTGAATCGCAGGTCAAGACCGTCCACCATCGAGTCCTTTCGCTTTCAGTTCGGCGCGAAGTGTGGCGGCGCGCCGGAGGCCAGTGCGAGCAGAGGCTGAACTCCGGCGAGCGCTGCCGACGCACTCACCGCCTTCAGGTCGATCACCGGATGCCGCGGGCCTGGGGAGGCGGCCACGAGCTCGAGAACCTGCAGCTGCTTTGCCTGACCCACAACCAGTGGAAGTCGGATCGGCTTCCGGGGGGCGCGCGAGGGGGGCGGAACAGCATCGGCGTCGGAGCTGCGAGGCGGCGTCCGAACTGAACAGCGCCTGAGCGCGTTTTTAAGGGGTTACCGGGCCGATTGACTGAACCGTGGACAGGTCGGATCCGACACATTTTGACGAAGTGCGACATTGCGTTCACGCTAATGGAAATGGATCACTGCGTGGGGTGACGCAGAGGTCTTCATGGGATCGGGGGATCCGGTATGGCGAGTCAATACACTGGTAAGACTTTTAGGACTGTCGGTTGCGCTTTGATGTTCGGGGTATTCTTGAAGCCCGGTATCGCTGGCGCTTCCGGTAACATTGAGGAGGCACAGTTTAAAGTCACGGGGCTTGAGCACTCAGTGAAATCTGCCCAGGATAGGTATGAGGAGTGCGTCACGCTTGCCCTTCCCGACGAACCTGGAAATAATGGCCACTGCGACTCCCAGAAGAGCGTCCTTGATACCGCCTCTGCTGAGCTCGCAAAAGCCCAAAGTGATCTCGAGCAACTTCAAGCTGCAGAGAATGCAAAAGTGTCCGAAGGTAAACCTAACGGCGGCTCGAGCAACTCAGGCTCTCCCAAAATCACCGACACCTCCCAGGCCGGCCAGGTCGGTGGGCCCTTCGACGGTTACCGCGAAGACAACAATTTCAAGCTGAAGGACGATGGAGATCGCTGCGCGCGCTCGTCGGTAGCGAACAAGGAATGGGGATGCGACGACACGCACTCGACCATCCAAACTTCGCAAGTGATGCACCAGGTAGGACAGGTCGGAGGCGCTGCCGCCGTGAGCATGGCGGGCGTCGGAGCCGCAAACCAGGCACAGAACTCCGGCACACAGAGCGGAGCGTTCAACGCAGGAAGCACTGTTGCCAACCGCGCGTCCCAGATTTCGCAGGGACAGGGCTTGATGAATCTATTTTCCGCCTTCCGGAACGACCAGAACCGCCGCAAGCACAAGGGTGCCGGCAAGACCCTGCAGGACCTTGGAAACGTTCAGGTGAATGTGGACCGCACTTCAGGCTTGGCCAGCGCAGGGGCGCCTGGCTCGGGCGGAGTGAGTGATCCTGCTGCTGCCAAAGACGGTGCGAGGAAACAGCAGCAATCAGCAGCCGCAGCAGTAACGCCGCAGCAGACTCAAGGATCGAGCAAGGGCTCCACTGGTGCAGTAGATGCCGCGGAAAGGGCCATTCAGAATTTTCGTCTGAACGAAGCCGGCACCTGGACCGACGTGGCAAAGAAAGATCCGACCACTGGCCAGAACACCGGCCTCTTCAACGACCCCTCGGCCAAGCACAAGGAAAAGCACGTCACCGACCTTCTCGGCCGAATCGGCCGAGAAGGTGTCGAAGAACAAAAAGCTGCAGAAAAAGCGGCAAATGGAGAAATGCTGAGCCAGCTCATCAGCGGCCTCGGATCACTGGCCAATGCCTTTGCCCAAAAACAAGCGGCCAACCAGATGGACACCTCCGCGAAGGAGCTCAAGCAGTTCGAGGGCCGAGAAGGAGCTGTTGCCATGCCGCTCCTGGCGCCGGGTAATGCTGCCGTTCCGCCGCAGTTCAATGGAATGGCCGCACCTGTGCTCGGTGGAGTCGAACCTACTCCTGGACCGGAGCAGACCTCGGCCCTCGCGCCGGAGAATGATCGAAACGACGATGAAAAACCCCTTCCGCTCGGAGTGGAGCCGAAGGGATTTGCCGGGCTGCCCACTCCCGGACCACAACTTTTCAATGCTCCGGGCTCGCCCGACAGCGGATCGGGCGGCGGAATCGCAGGAGCCGGAATTGCTGGTGGCGGCGGAGAAAATCCGGGCGATGCGGGCCAGGCTGGCGCACTCCCGCGCGAAGCAGATCCGCGTTACGCGGGCTCAGGCAGCGGCGGGCATTCTCGCGGCGGTGGTGGCGGTGGGGGTGGCGGCTCCGACGGCCCCGACCTCTCTGGCATGATCGAAAAGCTCATCGGTGCAGGCGCTGAACAGCAGGCTGCCGAGAAGCCGAACCTGGAAGAGTTCGGGCGCGATCCGGCATCAGAAGCGCCCTACTCGTTTCTCGACAAGAGCGTGAACATCTTCCAACGCGTGCACCAGGCCTATCAGCAGAAGGCAAAGGCTGGCCGCGTGGCCTTGTTCTGAAGAGCACTGGAGAGGGGGCAGGGTTTATGAGAGTTGCAAGAATGCTCCTCATCGGAGCCGTTTTCAGCCTCTGGTCGGAGGCGGTGATCGCTGGCGCGGGAAGCGAACAGAATTTTCGGGGCCGCTTTAAAGTCCGGAATGCCGCACCCTCGACCGAAGATCCCGCACCGTCATCGAGCTCAGATCCGCTGGCTTCGGCGAGTCCTCAACCCTTCTCCACTCCTCAGCCCTTCTCCACTCCTCAGCCCTCGCCGACGACAACGATGTCGCTGACGCCGGACACCCCGGTTCCGCAGGCCACTCCCACGGCGCCGGTTGTTTCTGAGGCGCCTGCAGAAAAACCCGCCGAAGGTCCGGCTGCCGTCGAAAGCAGGCCCCTGGATCGCACCGGAGATCCATGCACTCAAAAGGACGGCATGTCGGAGGAGGCGCTTCAGCAGGTGGGTGAGTATTGCGCGGCCGCTGAGGCGGCCGAAGAAGCCGCCAAGAACCAGAAGATGCTCGGAGGAGTGCACGCGGGAGTGGCGGGAATCTGCATGATTCCGTGCGTGAATAATGCTTGGACGTTCGGCTCTGCTGAAATCACCATGGGCCAGGTCTGTTCGGGAGCCTCCATCGCAGCCGCAGTGGGCGATGTCGTCGTGACGAAGCAGTTCACCGGTGCCGTCGGCGCGCTGATGGGTGCCTACGGACTTTTCAAGTCCGCAGGCCAGGGAGCCGCTATTGCGGCTGGAAATGCTTTAACCAAGGCAGGAAAAGAGGCCGGACAAATGGCGTTTTCCTCAGGTAAAGCCGTGAAGGCAGGAACGGAAGCCGCCAAATCCGGCCAGAAGATGTCCTGCATGACCGCCGCCATCGAAACCGGCATGTCCATCATGAATTTCATGGGCGCCAAGGACTCTGAAAAATCCGCCGAAGAAAATCGCAAACTGGCCGGAGAGCTCGTCGATGGCGCGCTGGTGACTCCTGCCGGTACTCCAGGAGGAACCTCTCCTCAGGTTGCTGGAGCACTGGCTGCGGTGGGCGGAAGCGTGCGCAGTGGAAACATGGAAAGCGTTGCCGGTGGCGTGAGTGCCCACGACGGAACGCGCCTTCGTCCGTTGCTCGATAGCTCGAGCGCCTGCACCGGTGGATTTGCAAGTCGACTGAACTGCCTCTCGGCCAAGGGCGTCGCCCTTCCTCCGGCGGCCAAGCGCTCCGACTTCATTCCGATGCTGGAAAATAACAGCAGGCTGCCGATCGACAAGCTCATGGGACAAGGCAGCACCTCGTCGATCATCAATGCCATTGCGGGAGAGGCTCTCGGCAGCCAGGGCAAGGCGCAGGTTCAGGACGCCGTGGCCCAGGCGGAAGGACAGATTCGAAGCACCGCTTCGAGCACCTACGCTTCGAGCGGAGGAGGTGGAGGCTCGAGCGCTGAATCCGACCCGATGGCTTCGGTCGGCCAGGCCCTGGGTGATCTCATGGAAGGCATGAACAAAAAGCCGGACGAAGGTCCGGCAGGATCCAAGGCCGAGCAGTTCTCGAAGAGCGCGGATCCGTACCGGTCCGGAATCGAAGAGGATCGCTCGATCAGCCTGTTTGATCGGGTGAGTCGGCGCTACCTGGCCGCGCGCGAACGCCTGGCGACGCTCAAGTTTTCTTCGGCCGAGAATAAAGCCCTCACGCGGTGAGGCGTTTCACGCAAATTGCCACTTGCAAAGGACGCCGGGCGTCGGTATTTCTCTCGTCGTTCACTTTTTTTGGAGCGTGGGGCTATAGCTCAGTTGGTAGAGCGCTACGATGGCATTGTAGAGGTCAGCGGTTCGACCCCGCTTAGCTCCACCAAAAAAAGCCGATTCAAAAGACCGTCCGAGCGAAAGCCGGGCGGTTTTTTTTTGCCTCGAGCTTCAGCGCGAATAGCTGAATCCGATTGATGCCACCCACCGATCGAAAGTGAACGAGCCCGAAACGTTCGAACGATTTGAAGTGAAGGACAGATCTCCGAGAGTGGTCCAGTGAGCGGACACCGGACGGGCGTACGCCATCCGAGCCACGAGCGTCCTGTCGAGCCGAACCGGAACTGCATCGAGGTAATCGGTTCGCACGTAATCGATTCCGGGCGTCAGCTGGTGGTCTCCGGGCAGCCGAACGAGGTTCGAGATCGACAGCGCGCTCGCAGTAGACCGGAAGGTGGCATTTCGGGTTCCGGAAAAATCACGCCCCAGCGTGAACGTCGGATTCCAGAAGCGGGTGGCTCCATCGCGGCGATAGCTCAGCCGAAGGCCCCTGCCCGTTCCGCCGAAATCGGATTGCGCAAAATTGATGAGCGGACGAATCGATCCTTCGAGCTGGAGCTGCAGGCTCTCGCTCTGCGTCCATTTGAGATAAGGGCCTGCGTCACCGGCCGCAGTGAAGGATCGGTAGGAGCCCTGGGTGTTCTGAAACGAGTGGGTGAGCTCGCCCTTCACACCAGCCGTGAATCGAGCCAGAGGACGCCAGTTGATCGCCAGCGCCAGCGTGTTGCTGGCGTATTCGTAGGACTCGAGCCCCGATCCAAAATTCTTGTTCGTGTTGAAGCGATAGCTGGGCAGGAACTGAAGCTCCGCCAGCGGCGCTCCGAGGTATCCGAAGCCCGCAAGGATCGTGGTCTTCGGCGTGGATTGGCTCGACCCCTGCTGCACCGTCGCACTGGTGGGCAGCTGCAGGATGTTGGAATCAAACTGCCCCAGCACCGAGATATTCGTGAACCACTGCGATTTTCGGAAGGGCTCGAGCACCTGCTCGATCGGGCCGAGCAGCTCGCGAGCCAGTGGAAGCTGACGATTGGCGAGAGCCAGCTGCCGCGCCTCGAGAAGGTACGCCGCCCCGAGAGCGGCACTGC
>CAMAQA010000023.1 GCA_945860415.1 Bacteriovorax stolpii | reverse complement strand
GTTTCGGTGTCATCCAGAGATAAGAAAATTTCAGCCACTGACGTTCGGAGCCGAGGCCCTTCGAGAAGTAGGTAAACCACTCGCCTGGAAACTGCGCCGGAAACGAGAAGTGGCACCAGTCCGGACCTTCCACGAGCGGACAGCCCTGGAAATGCGGGCAAGGACCGACGATCGAAGGAGAGAGGAGGCCCTCGATCGACTCGGGCCGATCTTCCTCGAGCACGAGATCGCCATCTTCATCTTCTGACTGTGGCGCGAACTGTTCCAGGATTTGATCGCGAAGCTGGCTGAGGCCCTGGCTGGCGCCCTTGGATGCGGGTTCGATGGCCAGGATTCCGGCATCGTTGCAGCGCGAGTAGAGTTCGCACCACGCATCCAGCTGGCGATCGCGACCTTCGTTGAGCACGTGGCCGAGCAGGATCAGGTCCTGCTTCTTGTCCTGTCTGCCGGATTTGCGCGACCAGTCCTGCCAGCTCATGCGATCGGTCGTGACTCGCACGCGACCGCGGATTCGCGGAAACGAACTGGCAATGTGACGGACCAGCTCGGCGCCTTCCTCCAGGACGTTGCCATGGACGTCGACGGCGTGGATCTCAATTTCAGGAATGACATCTTCCGCGGTGAAGCGGTCGAGAACCCAGAGGACGAAGCCGATCGAAGCCGTGCAGGGACCGGCTCCGAGGTCGACAACGCGGAACACGGGGCCCGAGCTGCGAATCGCGTCTTCGAGGAACTTGGCGTGGCGGTTGAAAACAGAGATGAACTTGCCTGCCTGGAGCGGCAGGAAATACAGCAGGTATCCCGAGCGGAAGCGAGCGTGCTCGAAGTATCGCTGGAGCGCGCGACCGCGATCCTGCGTGAAGATCTCCGAGAGCTCCTCAATTCCTTTGAAAAAGAAATGCGCGTCCTCTCGCGTGAAGGGCTTGCCCTTCCAGCTCTCGCGCGGGCTGTAGCGATCTTTGACCCACTGCGGCAAGGTTTGATCCATGAACCAGTTCCAAGTCTTCGGAAAGGTGACGGCTTCTGGAAAAATAACGCGCTGTGGTATGCGATGGGAATTCGGGCGAGCTTGGACCATGGGTCCTCCATGGTACACTGAAACAGACGATGATGCGACCTTCGAAACAGCTGGATCCCACTCCCGAGCAGCTCGAAAGCTGGCTGGAAAGCCGCCTCCGCGGTGCGAATGGGCTCTGGAGAGATCCTGGACAGCGGAGCGCCTGGCGCTACTACTGTCCGTTCTGCAGCATCTCTCGCGCATTGAGGACGGCACCGCGCCCGGGGCTGAGGCATTTCGCGCAGGTTGTATTGACGACTCTGGTGTTTACCGCAGCACTGTGGCCGTTTTTTGGGGGTGCAGGGCTTTTTTTGCTGCTGCCGTTGTGGATCCTTTTCGAAGTGGTCTACCGATTGAGGGTTCGTGCGGAGCTGCGATGCCAGCACTGTGGATTTGATCCCACCCTCTTTCTGGCAGATGCCGAGCGGGCCAAGGTCGAGATGAGGGCGTTCTGGGAAAAAAAGCTTGGAAAATCCGCCACTGTTTCACAGGGGACCACCGTGTCGGCCGGGGATTCCCCTGAGGACAGCAACCCTTCCTTGACAGCAGAGAAGGCCGAAAGCTAAGGCTGTCGGCATGTCAGTCAACAAAGTCATTTTGATCGGCCGTCTCGGCCAAAATCCTGAAGTTCGTCACACACCGTCAGGCCAGTCCGTTGCCAATTTCACGCTGGCAACCAATGAATCCTGGACTGACAAGCAGGGACAGAAGCAGGAACGCACCGAGTGGCATCGCGTGGTGGTGTGGGGAAAGCTCGCGGATCTCTGCGGGCAGTATCTGTCGAAGGGACGCCAGTGCTTCATTGAAGGCAAGCTGCAGACCCGTCAGTGGCAGGACAAGGACGGTCAGACGAAGTACACGACTGAAGTCCTCGCCAGCACCGTCCAGTTCCTCGGCGGCAATGCCCAGCAGGGAGCAGGCCAGGGTGCCGGAAACTACGGCAACCAGCAGCAGTACGGCAGTCCGTCCAACAGCTTCGGTGGCGGCAACGCCCCGATGGCGATGGACACTACGCAGATGGCCGAGCCGTCCTTCACTGAAGACGACATTCCGTTTTGATGAGCGCGCCTGAACGGCGGTCGCTGATCGTCATTCCGACATACAACGAAATCGACAATATTGAGCCTCTGTTGGCGGCCGTGATGCAGATCACGCCTCCGTCGACGGAGGTTCTTGTCGTGGACGACGGTTCTCCGGACGGTACTGGGCAGCTGGTGGATTCACTGGCGCTCTCTCAGCCGAGAATCCACTGTCTGCATCGCGCCAGGAAGATGGGGCTGGGTACTGCTTACGTGGCAGGATTTCGTTGGGGCCTCGAGCAGGCGTTTGACTCCTTGATCGAAATGGACGCCGACTTTTCGCATGACCCCAAGTACCTTCCGACGATGCTCCAGCTGCTGGAGAGCCATGATTTTGTCATGGGTTCACGGTATGTGCCGGGCGGTGGAACCGTGAACTGGGGTTTGGGAAGAAAGATTCTGAGCCGGGGAGGAAGCCTGTACTCCCGCCTGATTTTGGGCGCCAATATCCGTGATTTCACGGGCGGCTTTAATGGTTGGCGTCGCAAGGTTCTCGAGTCGGTTGATCTGGGTTCGCTCCGATCGGATGGCTACTCATTCCAGATCGAACTCAAGTACCGGGCATTCCGCCGCGGTTTCCGTTTCGTGGAATTTCCGATCGTCTTTGAAGACCGCAAGGTCGGAAAATCCAAGATGAATCGCCGGATCGTGATCGAAGCTCTCGGCAGGGTTTGGACCTTCCGCTTTCGTCCCGTTCTTGACCGTAAATCCCTCTCTTGAATAGAATCTCCTCCATGCAACTCCATGGAAGGTCGCGCATTTTCGGCAGGCCCGCGGCGACGGGCTGGATACCAATGGCGATGGTCCTGATTGCGGGCACGCTGTTGTCGGCTCCGGCCGAAGCCAGGCGCAAGCAGCGCTCCTCATCGAAGCGCGTGAGGACGACCCTCCAGCAGGATCGAATTCGCACGAGCTCTGCTTCGGTGAAGAAGCCGGCCACGACGGCAATTCTGGTCGATAAGGCCACGAACACGCTCCAAGTGACGGAGTACCGCGACGGAGCGTATTTTCCGATCAAGACCTACCACGCAACCATGGGCAAGGTGAAAGGGGACAAGGAAGAGGAAGGCGACCTCAAGACCCCGGAAGGCATTTACACTTTTCAGTCGCTGTTGAAGCCGCCCACTTTGAAGCCCAAGTTCGGGGTGATGGCCTTTTACCTGAATTACCCGAACACCTATGACCAGATGGCAGGGCGCACGGGCTTCGACATCATGCTGCATGCGACGGATACCCCGGAGCGCCTGAAGCAAAACTACGACAGCGAAGGTTGCGTGGTCGTCGAGAACGAGCAGATTCGCGACATCCAGCCCCATATCCGCCTCGGACTCACTCCGATTCTGATCTTTCCGGAGCTGACTGAAAAGTACCTCAAGCCGGGGCAGGACGAGCGGATGAAGGCCGTCTTCAGCCAGTGGATCGACGCCTGGGAGAGTCGTGATATTTCGAAATACATTCAGTTCTACCATTCGGATTTCTCGGCCCAGGGAATGAATCGGGACGAGTGGAAGGCCTACAAGGGAGGGCTGACTTCACGCTACTCCTCCATCAGGATCGGGCCGGAGGATGTTCGTTATTATTCGCACCCCAAGTATTCCATGATCACGTTCACGCAGAACTACCAATCCAAGCTCAAGGGCGGTGGTTGGGGACATCGTTCGCGAGGAACCAAGATCCTGTATGTGGCCGAAGAAGCAGGCCAGCCCCGGATCATCGCGGAGACTTACACCACGCTGATGTGGTAGTCGGGCCCCATGTCACTTCACGCGGCACCTGTTCAGAAAGTCGATACGCTCATCATCGGCGCCGGACTGATCGGCAGTTCCGTGGCAATGCACCTGGCCCGGATGGGAGAGCGCGGAATCCGCGTCGTCGATTTCGATCTTGAAGGATCGCTGAGTTCCTCTGAGCTCAATGCCGGAGGCGTTCGCGCCACCTTTGGCCAGCCGGCCAACATCGAGATGTCGCGCATCTCGATCAATTATTTCGCATCAGTCGCTGATGAAGTGGGCTATCGGCCCTGCGGCTATCTCTGGCTCAAGACTCCCGAGAGTCTTCCTGCAGCGTTGAAGGCGCGCGAGCTGCAGCAGAAGCTGGGATGGAATGTCGAGGCCTGGGACGTTGCCGAGCTTCGCCGCCGCGTTCCGTTCATGGACAAGACGGACGATCTTGCCGGTGCAGTGTTCGCGCCTCGTGATGGGCTCGTGAATCCGAACCTGCTCAAGAATCATTACCGCGCCAAGGCGCGCGAGCTCGGAGTCGTCTTCGAGGATCGTACCTGGATCACGGGGACCGAGTCGATGGGCGATGATGCCAGAATCCGTGTGTTGGCACGACAGCTCCATTCGCCCGCATTCCATGAAGCGAAACTTTCCGTCTTTGCCGGCAGGCCTGAGATGGAAGGACTGCCGTGGACCGGTGCCCGTTTCGAGGCTCGTCGAGTGATCAACTGCGCGGGCCCCTGGGCTCCACAGATCGCAAAGCTCCTGGGCTATTCGTGCCCGTCTCATCCGGTGCGCCGACAGGTATGCATCTTCGACTGCCGCGATGTCGACCTCACGCCGTTCGGTATGATGGTCGATCCTTCGGGAGTGTACTTCCACCCTGAAGCGTCCAACGGCCTTGCCGGATTCGCGCAGTCGGGCGAGCCGGCGGGCGTGAACTACCACTACGACGGCGAGAGCTTCTTCGAGGAGTTCATCTGGCCGGCTCTCTATGAGCGCTCGACCAAGTTCGAGCGGTTGAAGCACCTCACGGGCTGGGCCGGTCTTTATGAGGTGTCGCCGGATGAATCAGCGATCATCGGCGAGGTAGCCGGATCGAGTCTCGCCTCGGCTGGCCGGATTTTTGAAGCTCATTCATTCTCAGGTCATGGAGCGATGCACAGTTACGGCGCGGGACTCGCGCTTGCCGAAAAGATTGTTCGCAACCGGTATGAAACCGTGGATGCCGCCGTATTCTCGGCCGATCGCTTCGCCACGGGAAAATTGCTCCATGAGCAGGCGGTGATTTGAAGATCTCGATCCAGCATTCGAAACTGGCCGGAGGATTCGAGCGGACCCGTGCGGTGCTCGAGCAGGCTGTTTCCGAAAAATGGACGCCGGGTGCGGTTGCGGCTGTCTGGAATGTGCATGGCGAGGCGCACGGCCTGCCCTGGGTTTCGGTCGTCGGTGATCGCCGGCTGGAGCCGTCGCGCGAGCCTCTCGAGTGGAGCACGGTCTTCGACCTGGCGTCACTGACCAAGCCCCTCGTCACGACGACGCTCGCTGCTCGACTTGTCGAGCGCGGGCTGATGGACTGGACCACGCCGGTGCGTTCGATCCTCGATGCTCCTGAAGAGTGGAATGGCATCGAGCTCTGGCATCTCCTGTCGCACACGGCCGGATTCCAGGCCTGGTCGCCCTTCTGGCAGGAGCTTCAGTCAGAGTTTGGCCCAGAGCTTTCGAGTGTTTCGATCCGTCGGCGAGCGGAGGCAATGCGTGCACGGGTGCTCCGGCAGGTTCCGGAGACGGCTCCTGGCAGTCGCACG
The DNA here is from genome assembly GCA_945860415.1 of Bacteriovorax stolpii. GTDB lineage: Bacteria > Bdellovibrionota > UBA1018 > UBA1018 > UBA1018 > CAIOHW01. Next base: position 33,738 of record CAMAQA010000023.1, on the reverse strand, counting down.
CTGTATTCTGATGTGTCGTTCCTTGCGCTCGGTTTCATCATCGAACAGGTGCTGGGCATGCGGCTCGACCACGCGTGGAACGAACTCGGTTTCGAGGCGAGGTTTCGCCCCGTGCACCGCAGTCCTTCGCTTCGCCAGCCCGTGGATGACCGCTGTGCCGCAACGGAAGCCAGCGAATGGCGTGGCGGCGTGATGCAGGGAGAAGTGCACGACGAAAACTGCTGGAGCATGGGCGGAGTCGCGGGTCATGCCGGGCTTTTTGGGTCCGCCGACCAGGTCATCGAGATCGTGAATGCGCTCTTTGCAGGCCGACTGTTTTCTGACGCCATTGCCAACATGATCTTCGCGCGCGTGACTCCCTCTTCTGGCGATCCGCGAACCATCGGTTGGGATATTCCCTCGGGAGAGAGTTCCTCCGCAGGCGCGATGCTCGCGGCAAGGCGTGGAGTCGTGGGACATCTCGGATTTACCGGTACATCGCTGTGGGTGGATCGGCAATCGGGCTGGGCCTTCCTTCTCCTGACCAATCGTGTCCATCTTGGTCGAGAAAACGTGGGTATCCGCCAGTTTCGTCCGCTCTTCCACCAGGCGGCGATCGCGGATTTGGGAATTGACCGCTTTTCCTCTCTCCAGTGAAACTAGAGTGAATGCTTCCTCGTTTCGATCAGCTTGAGCACGTGCATATTGTCGGCGTCTGCGGAACCTTGATGGGGTCGTTTGCGGCCTTCCTTCGCCGCCGGGGGATCAAGGTCACCGGCAGCGACCAGAACGTCTATCCACCGATGAGTGACGTGCTCGCGGCGGCCGGCGTGGTCCTCTATTCGGGCTACCGAGCGGAAAATCTCATGGCCTCGGGAACGAGGCCGGATCTCGTGGTGATCGGCAACGTCATTCGGTCGGACAATCCCGAGGCTGTGGCTGCGATGAACGGCGGTTTTGCCTTTACGTCGCTTCCAGAGGCCATGGAAAAGCTGCTGCTCGTGAACACGCGCAACATCGTCGTGGCTGGCACCCATGGCAAGACGACGACTTCGAGCCTGATGGCGTTCGTGCTGCACCGGCTCGATCGCAAGCCGAATTTTTTCATCGGAGGAGTTCCGCAGGACCTGCCGTTCAGCTTCCATGTGGAGTCGCTTGAAGCCGGAACGCCGTTCGTGCTCGAAGGCGACGAATACGACACGGCCTTCTGGGACAAGGTTCCGAAGTTCAATCATTACCTGCCGGATGACGTGATCTTCACGTCGATGGAGTATGACCACGCCGACATCTATCCGGATTTTGCAGCTGTCGAACGCGCATTCACCGGGCTGATGACGAGAATTCGTTCGAAGGGCCGACTCATCCTGTGCGTCGATGATCCGAACCTGTCGAAGGTGGCCGCGCATGCGCAGGTTCCGATCATCACCTACTCCTCAGGTTCGACTCCGTCAGGGGTGGATGCGGATTATCGCCTGGGCTCGATTCGTGCCGTGGGCGATGGATCCATGGAGTTCGACGTGCTTGCCAAGGGCTCGAGCATGCCCTGCGAGACGCTTCGACTGAAGATTCCGGGCAGGCACAATGCCCTGAATGCGCTTGCTGTCTGGATCGAGGCTCGCGAGCTTGGTCTTGATCCGTGGCGCGTGCGCGATGCCCTTGCCGCCTTCCAGGGCGTCAAGCGTCGGCAGGAGGAACGCGGAGAGGTGAACGGCGTCCTGGTGCTCGACGATTTCGCCCATCATCCGACGGCCGTTCGCGAGACGCTCCAGGCGCTCAAGCTCAAGTATTCCAATCGGCGGATCGTAGCCGTCTTCGAGCCCCGGAGCGCGACCTCGCGAAGGAAAGTCTTCCAGAAGGATTACGGTCAGGCCTTCCTGCAGGGAGACGCCACCTTCATTGCCCAGCCCTATGACACTTCGCGAATCGCCGCAGCGGACCAGTTTTCGAGCGATCAGCTCGTCAATGATCTGACGGCTCTCGGTCATTCAGCCCAGCTGATGCCGAGCGTGGAGGAGGGTGTGGCCCAGGTGACACGTTTTGCGCGTCCCGGAGACCTGATTGCCGTGCTCTCGAATGGAGGGTTCGGAGGGTTCATTCCCCGCCTCCTGGAGTCTCTTCGCTCGTCTCGCTGAAACGACCGCCCGTGTTTTCCGTCTTTAGTTTCGCGCCCGCTCCACCGACAGGACAGTGAGGAGCCGGGAGCGGAATGCAAGAAGTCCTAAAAAAATTCGGACGCTATTTCCTTCTCGACCAGGTCGCCCAGGGCGGCATGGCCGAGATTTTCCGCGCCCGCCAGATCTCCACCGAGGGCCTCGGACGCCTCCTTGTCATCAAGAGGATCCAGCCGAGTTACGGCAACAATGCCGAATTCGTGAGCATGTTCCGGTCCGAAATCAAGGTGATGATGAATTTCAATCATCCCAACATCGTGCAGCTCCAGGACTACGGCGAGGAGCAGGCGCAGCCGTTCATCGCGATGGAGTATGTCGAGGGGCGAAGCCTTCGCCAGTTGCGCGATCGATTCTTTGAAAAGGCCAACGGCATGCCTCCCGAGCTTGCCGCCTACCTCGTGGCCCAGGCTGCTGCGGGCCTGTACTACGCCCATGTCTTCAAGGATCGCGTGAGCGGTCAGGCGCTGAACATCGTCCATCGTGACGTCAGCCCGCAGAACATCCTCGTTTCGTATGATGGCAACGTCAAGATCATCGACTTCGGTATCGCCAAGGCGTCAATCAACTCCGAGCAGACCCGCGCCGGAGTGATCAAGGGCAAGATCGGGTATCTTTCACCCGAGCAGATCAATCCCGCCGTGGGGCCGCTGGATGGACGGAGCGACCTATTTTCGCTCGGCATCGTGCTCTGGGAGCTCCTCACCGGACGCAAGCTCTTCACCGCCGAAAATGAAATCGCAGTTCTGCGAATGATCGAGAACTGCAGTACGAGCGTGCGGCCACCATCGGAGATCAATCCGCATGTGCCGCGCGAACTCGATTATATCGTGATGCAGTCACTGGCCAAGAATCGTGACAGGCGATTCGCCAACTGCATGGAGTTCCAGAAGCGGCTCCAGAAGTTCATCGTCCAGTACAATCCGGAGTTCAATCCGGCCGATATCGGTGCCGACATCAAGAGCCTGTTTGCTGCCGAGATCGTCGACGACCGAAAGCTCCTGCAGCGTCTGAACGAGCGGGCCCAGAACCTGCTTTCTCTGGAAACGGTGACCGACGAGGTGAGGCCCACGCTCGAGGGTGGAGAGACCCGTGATGCCTCGTCGTCGGGTGCCCGCAATTTCGAGAGCACCCAGGTGGACGTGCGAGCTGCCGTAAAGGTCGATGTTCCGGTAGAGGCTCCCGTCAGGACCCAGAGCCGGCCTCAGACCCGCAGCAGCTCGGGAACTCCGAGCCGCCCGTCAAGTGCTCCAGGGGGGTACTCCAGCAGCACCTCTCGCCCGTGGGGTCCTCCGAAGGCAGTCCGGCAGAAGACTGGTCCTTCCTTCGGCATGGTGGCCATGCTGGCGCTTGCGATCGGTGGAGCCTGGCTCCTTTATGGTGAGGAGAAGCCGGACGAAAAGTCGGCCTCCGTGCAACGGCGCTCGCCCGGCAGCCAGGAGCAGATGGCCGTGCTGCTCCAGCTCAATCCGGTGGGCGGAATGGCTCGCGTCCAGGTCAATGGAAAGGCACTCGGTGAGAATGGCGGTGCCGTGCTCATTCCGACGGACGGACCGCTGGTAGCCATGGTTCCGCAATCGAGCTCGGTCCGGGTATCGATTGAGGCCAATGGCTTCAAGCCCCTCGAGTTCGAGGGGGGTGTCGATCCGCAGCAGCTGGGCGTAGGGATCTACGGCAAGGAGCACAGGCTTGCGCTCGCGATGGAGCCTGAAGTTTACGGCGTGCTCAAGTACAGGAGCGGCATCGCCAATGCGAGCGTGCGAGTGGAAATCGGCGGGCAGAACTGGGTCTACAAGAGCAGCCTCACGGGCGGTACGGAGGTCATCAAGCTTCCGCCCGGAACCTACCGGCTCGAGTTCTTCAGCAGCAGCCTCAATATGTCCCAGGTGATTCCCGGGGTCGTGATCGAGCCGGGTTCCGCGGTCGAGCAGGACGTGATCCTGCGCAAGTAGCGTGTTGCCATTGAGTGCATCAGCGCTCGTATTTGTAGCCGACTCCATAGATCGAAATGATGTGCTTTGTCATCGCGGGAATCTTGCGGCGAAGCGCGCGAATATGCACGTCGATCGTCCTGTCATTCGCCTTCTTCTCGTCATCGCCGCGCCACACTTCGCGAATGATGTCGCCGCGCGAGACCACCTGTCCAGAGCGAGTCGCGAGGTATCGCAGGATGTCGAACTCGGTGTTCGTCAGGTCAATGGACTTTCCTGAAAACGTCGCTTCGCGCTCGGCCGGGTTGATCTTCAGTTCGCCGACATGGATGGGCTGGAAGGGGCTTTCGCCCTGCTTGCGAAGCCGCACATGGATTCGTGCGATCACTTCCTTGACGTCAAAGGGTTTCGGGATGTAGTCGTCCGCACCTTTTCCAAGACCGGTAGTGATGTCGTTGACGGTACCCTTGGCAGAGAGGAAGATGACCGGGATATTGCGAGTTTTTTCGTCTCCCTTCAGCAGGCTGCAGGCATCATGGCCGCTGAGGATCGGCAGCATGATATCAAGAAGGATGAGGTCGGGGTGCTGGTTCCTGGCGAGGTCGATGCCGATGATCGCGTTTTCCGCGGTCAGAACTTCGAATTCACGAGTGAGCATCGACTCCAGGAATCGCCGCGTATCTGCATGGTCTTCGATCACCAGGATGCGAGGTTTTGCCATAGTTCAGGATCCACCTTCAGTTTCTTGAGGTATTCGAGCGATTTCGTGCGGAGGGCTTCCACTCGCTGTCGGTCGGCATCTCCGTCGACCAGGATGCCATCTGTTTCCAGGCGCGCGAAAAGCCGCAGCTCCAGTTCCTGGATCTGCAGGGCGATGGCGGCGTTTTCATCGCGAATCCTCAGCAGGGGCGCGGGGTCGCGGTTCCGGATTCGCGCTTCGGCCACCTTCAGGTCACTCCATGCCGAGCGAAAACGGGCCTGGTTTGGGTTCATGATTTCTCCCGCGGGTGGAGTGCATGGTCCAGTGAGCGAAGAATCCGATCCTCGAGAGCGGCAAGTTCCGGCGCGCGTGGCTCCGCAACTGCAACAGCCGCCTCAAGCGCGGTCGCTTCACCGTGGAGCTGCGTGAGCCGACGTTTCAGTCGAGAATTCTCGCAGCGAAGTGCCAGCATCTCCGCTGAGGCACTGGCACGAAGTTGTCCGTTGATGGCTGCCGTTTTTTGTCGAATCTCTGCGATCCTTGCCTCGAACCATGCCTCCTGTCGTGCCGTTGCGAGAGCTCGGCTGAGGCAAAGAGCTTCGAGTTCTTCGAGGGATGCGGAGTGGGCAATCCGGTGAAAACCGACGATCCACAGGTCACTCGTGGAGTGGGCGATCGCATCCAAGAGCAGTCTCTCCAGCTCATCAGTCGACTCCGAATCGAGCTGCGAGGCTGAAAGGTCGATGACCCAGCTCTCGCCGGCTTCGATGAGCTTTCGGAGGCCCGCCAGCAGCACTCCGCAGTCGCGAGCCGAGAGCGGCCCTTCTGCTGCCAGTATCTGGAGGGAGTTGCGGTTTTCCTTTCGAAGTTTCATGCTGATTGTAAAGAAAGTCTAACACGGGCTCCGGACCATGCCACTCGAGAAGATCACCTCATCAAGACTGCCAGAATTCCATCGCTTGTGGCTGTCTCGATATGAGCTGCCGAAGACTTCGCAGGCGGTGCTTTCGCATCTCTGTGATCGAGATGCAGGAGTGTCGGGACTTGCCCGGATTTGCGCGCAAAATCCCTCCGTTCCGGCCATCCTGGGTCAGGCGTTTGACGCTCGGTCCTCACGCCAGAGTTCTGAAACGCGAACGACGGATTTTTACGTGTCGCAGCTCGGACTCCAGGCCACTCGCAGGCTTGTGCTGGATCATCAGCTGAGGGCCCATCTGCACGTGGCCGTCGGACGCGGAGCGACAAAGAAGCTTGAGTTTCGATGGGCGGAGGAATTCCAGTCGCGAGTGGACACGACTGCGTCGCGGATGCCGTACGCCGACTCGGCTTTCATCGCCGGGCTGCTCTGGGATATTCTCGAGCCGGCTTCTTTTTCCGGAAGGCAGAAGACCTGGGTCGACTCTCGCCTTGACCTGACCTTCGAGCTCCTGGAATCGGCCATCGTGCTTGCCGATCAGACGGGCGGTTTTACAGCAAAGCGGTGGCTTGCCGCGTGCGTTTCCGCCAGCTGCGTGGTCGATGTGATTGCCGGGCTCCTCGATCCTTCATTCATCGAGCAGGTCCGTTCCTGGGAGCGCAGCGGGCTGCCCATTGCCCTCAAACGCCTGCTCAAGAGGCGGCATCTAGGATTTTCCACCGGTGCAGCCGGTGCGTGGATCTGCGAGCGGCTGGACGTGCTCCGGCCGATGGCGGACTCGATCAGGTACCTCGATGCTGCGCGACAGCTGCGAGGTAGTGCGATCGAAGCGAGGCAGATGGCCGAGCTGCTAGGCCGCGCGGCGGAAATGGGCTGAGATGAATTCTTCGGAAAGGTCCTCTTCAAGCTGGCCCCACGTGGGGTGCGCCTCGAGGAAGATCTTCACGAGCTTTTCATCGAATTGCCTTCCGGCAAATTTCTTGAGCTCCTTGTACGCAAATTCGTCGCCCAGGCCCTTGCGGTAGGGACGAGTGGTCGTCATGGCATCATACGTGTCTGCGATCAGCACGATTCTCGCAATGAGCGGAATATCGTCGCCGCTCAGTCCGTACGGATAGCCGCAGCCATCGATGCGTTCATGGTGATGCAGGATTCCAGGAATCATGGCTTCGAAAAACGGCAGCTTCGCGAGGGGCTGGATGATCTCGACGCTCTTGATCGGGTGCTCCTTGATGATCGTGACTTCATCCGCGGTGAGCTTGCCAGGCTTCATCAGGATTCGATCCGGGATGCCGATCTTTCCAAGATCATGGAAGAGGGCGGCGTGCTCCACCTTGCGCTGATCCCATTCACTCAGGCCTGCGGCTTTGGCCAGAAGGCGTGAGTTTCTGCCCACACGTCGGCAATGGCCATAGGTGTAAGGGTCTCTCAGCCTGAGGCTCTCGAGCAGGCTGAGCGTGACCAGCTGGGCCCAATCCGGAATCTGATCGAGGGTGACTAGCTTTGGAATTGCCATGCTGCGCTTTCCATCCCTCCTCTGATCGGCCGAATGACTCGAAAACCTAATGAATCTCTGAATACCCGACCTTAGTAGTTTAGCTTGTTTCTATGCTGACGCACCTGAAAAAGTCTTTCAGATAAGCCTGTCTTTTCCGATAGGTAGCTATGATCTCGCGGCTTCTGAAGGATTGGACCGTATGGGTGGGAATGGGCATGGTGGCCTGGAGCGGCCCGTCCTGGGCAGGGGCTCGCAACTCGATTCCGGGATCGAGATACCTTTCAGCCCGTGCCGCCGCCATGGCGGATGCCTTCGTGCCCCTGGCTGACGACGGCGCGAGCGCCCTCTTTTACAATCCCGCGGCATTGTCTTCTCTGAAGCGCCTCGGTGGAGAGGTGCTCAACATCACGTTCGAGTCAAACAACGACTACGTCTCGGGATTCGCACCGCTCGACTTCTTCAAGGTGACCAGCCTGCCGAGCTACGCTCCGACGCTGGAGGGCAGTCAGTTTCCGGGTGTCGGTTATTCGATTCTGCCGAATTTTTACGCCAACGGCTTTGCATTCGGAGCATTGCTGCAATCGCGGGTGTCGGCGAGGAATGAAGGAGGCCAGGTCAGCTATCGCAGCAGTTATCGTTTCATTCCTTCGATTGGAACAGGAATCCGGCTGGCCAATGGCATCTTCCGGATCGGCTACTCCCTTCAGTTCGTCAGCAAGGCCGAAGGCGAGGTGACGAACGTGCCGATCTCCTCGAGTCCGCTGGGATACAACCAGCAGCTGAGCCAGGGCTCGGCGCTCTCGCACAATGTTGGGGTGAACATCTCGCTGCCGGTGACCTACCTTCCGGTGATCTCGGCGGTTGCGAGAAACGTGGGCGGTGCAAGATACCAATCCGCCAGCCTCATTCCGTTTGCGCGAAACGTGACCGGTGTTCCGGCGGATGAAGAGATGACGGTCGACCTCGGCCTCGGCCTCGCACCTCGGGTTGCCGGTGGCGATGCCCTGAATTTCGCCTTCCAGCTCAAGGATGCAACCAATACGAGCGGATTCAAGATGATCGATCGCTTTAGCTTCGGCGCCGAATACGCAATCCGGAGCTCGTACGTGTTTCGGGTGGGCTATGGGCTCGGCAGCGGAATCGATGGCATCAACGCAGGACTGGGCTTCAAGGGCAGGAAGGGCGACTTCGGCCTGGCCTGGTATCGCGAGGAACTCGGCACGCCTGTCGCTCCGGATCGCGAACGACGCTGGCTCATGCATTATCAACTGAGGGTCTTCTAAGATGGCCGAGACTGCCGCATCCCTGCTGATCACCGTCCATGCTGCTACTCCCGCCTTGGAGAGGCAATGGGCCGAGTCCATTCGGCCGGTACTGAGTGAGCTGCGCCACATCGTTGTCCGCGAGCGATCTGAAGCCGCCGAAGATGGCCAAATGGTGCTCGTGGATTCGCGCCATCCTCAGCTCGAGAGTGTTCTCTCGGGCGTCCCTCGTGCGGGACGCTCGATTCTGCTGCTGCAGACGGAGGGCGAACCGCTACCTGCGGCGTTTGCCGAGGGCAGGGTGGATGATCTGCTGCTCTTTCCTTTGAGGTCTCTCGAGTTGCTATCCAAGCTGCGCCAGCATGAGCAGATGAGACTCTGGGAGCAGGTTTCGAGGATGAACGAGGCCCTGGGTGGGGTGATCGATCGCTTGAGAGAGGACATGTCGGTGGCGGAGCGACTTCAGAAGGCCCGGCTTCCGATGCGATTTCCGGAAATCAAAGGCTTCAAGGTCACCAGCCGCTATCTTGCCGGCATGAAGTCCGGAGGCGATTACTTTGACCTGGCCGAGAGCTCGGATGGAAGGCAGCTAGCACTCATCCTGACGGATTCATCGTCCTACGGGTTGTCGAGTGCCGTCGTGTCCAGCATTGTCCGTGTGGCTTCGCGACTCAGCGTCGAGCAGTCGAGGTCCGTTCGCGAGCTCGTGCGCGCCTTCTACGAAGAGCTCCTCACGCCGCTCGAGCCCTCGGATCGGCTCTCGCTCTTTTACGGCGTGCTTTCGCGCAAGGACTACGTGCTTCGGTATCTGAACCTGGGGGCTTCTCGGGCATTCCATCGTTCGGGCACCGGAAAATTCACCACCCTTGCCAGCCAGGGTGGACCCCTCTCGCAGGGCTCGCGGCATTCGCTGGGGGGCTCGGTGCTTCTGCAGGAAGCTTCGGTGTCGCTTGCGCCTTCCGACAGGCTGGTGCTGGTTTCGGATGGGTACCTGGAGCTTCTCGGGGGCGAGGATCAGGCTCGCGAACTGCTGGACCGTTTTGCGGAAAAGCCTGCCGAGGACCTGTTGAATGAGCTCGCGTTTCAGATGAAATCGAGGCTCGCCAATCCTCGCGAGGAGCTGCCGGCGCACGATTCGAGCGCGCTGGTCTTTGACGTTGACGCCAAAGTGATGCGGTTGATTTAAGCCGAAGTTCGACGCAGGTACCCGGACTTAGGCCAGGGCAAGGCGGGAACGTGAGCCGGCCTTCAGCCAGCGCTGAAGCATGTCGCGAAGTTTACGCATAGTTGACTGTTTAGTGCAGGATTTCAGGGAAAGCAAGAACCGATTCCAGTGGAATCATTGAGAACCTGGCTTCAGTCGCCCTCCAAAATGGGCGTTATGCGCTCGGCACAAGAGCCGGAGATTCTCGGCAGTCGTCGATCCGCCTTTCGAAAAGGGCAGGTGATGGTCGAGCTCCAGCTTGAATTGGCTCGTGCATGGCCTGCCCGTGATCGGATCCACGTACTGGCAGACTTGGTCGCGCCTCCAGATGGATCGTCGGAGTGGTCGCGAAGGTCGCCGATTGAAATTCGGTGTGGATCGTCGATGACTGGCCGCAGCTTCCTGCGTGGGAACCGAGTGCGGTACTCTGGTATCGGATTCTGGATTTGCACTCCTCTCGGCATTCGCGCTCTCTGCGGGCGCGGCGCGAGCCTTCACCTCACGCGCCGGATCCACCCGCTCGACCGCAATCTGAAGTGCGAGGCGAATCGCGCCAGCGTGGGTCGCCTGGGGATTGCGATGCGCGGTCAGTTCCTTGAATCGCTCGAGAAGGTTGAGAGTCTGATCATCCAGAACCAGCGTCACCTGACTCTGGGTCGCAGACACCGGGCGAATCGATTCACGCGGCATTGTAGGAGAAGTCATCTGCGAGGCGAGAATCTTCTCGCACTGCCGGACCGACTTGCCCTCCACGCTCTGAAGCATCTCGCGCTTGGCGTGGAGATCCCAGCGTTCGGCGCGCGCCACGCTTTGAAGCTGTGCCAGGTGGTTCAAGGTCAGCGTCCCGGATTCGATCTTGGTCTGAACCTGCTCGCGCTCGGGCGGCGACATCTCCTGCAGAAGGCGCATGCTTGCGATTCTTCGCTGCGCAGAGGCCGGAGAATACCCCAGCTCGTCAGTACAGAAAGCAAACAGGCTCGAAAAACCCCGTGCGAGATGCAGCTTTCTTCGATCGACCTCGAGCAGAGTTTCGAGAACCTGTCGATGGATCCGGCGCTCTTCTCCAGCGAGGGCTTTGACTTTCGATAACAGGGAATCATCAGAAAGGGTGTGAAGCATGCCTCTCGATAGCACTGGATTTTCGAGGCCTCTGGCTGGGCCGTCAGGCGGCGGAAATAGGGTGGAATGAAAAAACTCTCTCGGCTCTGTAGATCGTGCGACTGGCGGGCGATGGTTGCGTTTGAGAGAAGATGCGCGGCGCGATGATCAACTCGGGTTCGTTTGGTCGGTAAAAACCGTCAATAAAAAAGAGACGAGACGCGTGATGAGACCGCCAGTGATCGATCAATTGCTTTCCTCAAGGGAGGAGTCAGATCGCAAACAGTGCATTGCCTTACTGAATGAGCACCTCAAGGTGAACTCGAAGGATGCAAAGTCTTGGTACGATCTGGCCTGTTGTCACGATTTTCTGGGACAGGAAGTTGAAGCCGAACCGGCGTATCGGGCTGCGCTTTCGTCAGGCCTTGAAACTCTTTCGGTTGGTGACCAAAAGGGATTTTATGTCGGTTTCGGAAGTACGTTACGAAACAATAAAAACTTTGGTGAGTCGCTTGCCATTTTGAGAGCAGGCGTCGGAAAATTTCCGGCTTACATCGCTCTCAGGTTTTTTCTTGGGTTGACGCTTCAATCGATGGGTCACTACGAAGAGGCATGCAAAGTTCTGCTGACGATGTCTGCCGTCCTGCCCAGTTCCGTACTGGATGGATATGAGCAGGCAATTCGATATTATGCTCAACAACTAGATGAGTAGCTGAGCCAGATCAGACCGAGCGCCCTCCGCTCACCCGTTCAGCGCCCGCTCGAGATCACCGAGCAGGTCCTTCACGTCCTCGATTCCGACGCTCACGCGGATCAGATTGTCGTGGATGCCGAGTTCCTTGCGGGTTTCCACGGGAATGCTCGCATGGGTCATGATCGCCGGATGCTCGATGAGCGACTCGACGCCCCCGAGGCTCTCGGCCAGCGTGAAGATCTTCACCTTCTCTAGGAACGAGCGTGCCTCGGGCAGTCCGCCCTTGATGAAGAAGGTGATCATTCCACCGAAGCCCGACATCTGCTTTTTCGCGATGGCATGCTGCGGATGGCTCTCGAGGCCCGGATAAATGACCTTTTCAACTTTCGGATGCTTCTCGAGGAAACGGGCGATGGTCATCGCGTTCTCTGCATGGCGCTCCATGCGCACGTGCAGGGTCTTGAGGCCGCGCATGACCAGAAAGCAGTCCATGGGAGCCGGAACGGCGCCCACAGCATTCTGCAGGAATTTGAGCTGGGTGTACCACTCGGTGTCGCTCGTCACGAGCACGCCGCCAACCACGTCGGAGTGGCCGTTCATGTACTTGGTCACGCTGTGCACGACCAGGTCTGCTCCCAGCTCGAGGGGCTTCTGGAAGTAGGCACTCATGAAGGTGTTGTCGACGATGGCCTTCGCACCTTTGGAATGGGCGAGCCCGCAGAGGACCTCGATGTCGAGAATCTTGAGCATCGGGTTCGTCGGCGTCTCCATCCACAAGAGCTTCGTCTTCGAAGTGAAGGCCGCCTCGGCCTTTTTCAGGTCGGAGAGGTCGACGAAGGTGAAGTCGATTCCCTGAGGCCGGAAGACCTTGTCGAAGATTCGAAAGGTGCCGCCGTAAACGTCATCGCAGCACACAACGTGGTCGCCTGGCTTCAGCGTCTGGATGATCGTCGCTGTCGTGGCGAGGCCTGAAGCAAATGCCAGCGCGTGCTTGCCGCCTTCGAGTGCCGCGAGGCATTCCTGGTACGCCGTGCGAGTCGGATTGTCCGTGCGCGAGTACTCGTAGCCACGATGCTTTCCTGGGCTCTCCTGGGCATAGGTGCTGGTCTGGTAGATCGGCGTCATCACCGCGCCGGTTTGCGGATCCGGTTCCTGTCCTGCATGGATGGCGCGCGTTCCAAAGCCCGTTTCATTCCAGTCGAGTGTGCTCATGGGGCAAGGTGTAGCATGCGATCGACGGAAGGCAAGCCACCCGAGCCGTTAGTGCACGCCGATCACCAACCGGCTACCGTCACGCGAGGGTCGCAGGGTGTCGAGCGTCCAGTCGCCCAGCTGGGCATTGATCTCGGCCTTTTCATTGAGTTTCGGCACGACCATCTTCTGTAGCATGGCCTGTTTCAGCACTCGGATGCCGAGTGCCGATTCGAGCATGTTCTTGAGCGGCGCCTTCTCGTTCTTCACCACCGAGGTCTGCTCGAAGTCGAGCTGGATCCTGCCGCTGGCGGAATCAAAGGACACGGGCACCGTCGAGACGACTCGCGTGCCCTTTTGCTTCGGCCGATCCGTTGGTCGAATCACCGCGTCGAGCTCGAGCTGAAGTCTTCCATTTTTGGTGGCAAGCCGTGGCGGCGTTGAAAATGCGATGGTTCGGCCATCGTTTTCCAGGGGCTTGCTCGCAAATTCCGCCAGATGCTGGTTGATCTCGGCAAATGAAACCGCGAGTGCTGCGCCCGATTTCGCGTTCAGTTCGCGGGCCAATTTCGAGTCGAGCCAGGCCTCGGGTCTGGCCTCATTTCTGGCCTCATTTCTGGCCTCATTTCTGGCCTCACCCTTCGGGTTGGGGCATCCTTTCTGCACGAGTCTCGCCGCAATTCCGCCTCGGTCGTCAGGCGCTGGACTCCAGCGCACCGGTTCGTAGGCAATTCCGGGAGCCGGGTTGATTCTGGCCATGGCATCCAGGTCATCCTCCTGGACCTTCTTCTTCACCTCTTCGGCGAGGACAGGTGCCAGCTTTTGATTGAGCATCTCGAAGATTCCGGCCTGGAGAGGATCGCTGCCTTCCTCCAGGCTTCGTCTGACGTGTGAGGAGAGCGCTCAAGTCTGGCGGGCCAGAAGCAAAGCATCGAGGCTGGAGCGATTGGCGACCCGCGGCTTGAGCGCTTGGGTCAGGATCTCGCGAGTCAGCTCGTTGAAAACTCCTGCGAGGTCATCGGTGCGAACGGACGATCCTTTCCGGAGCACCAGGTCGTGAAGTGCTCGGTCATGCGCTCGCCGATTCCTGAAACGCGCTGATCGAGGGCCCACATTTCGTCGGAGTCCAGGGCCTTGCGGAGTCCCTCTTCCGTCGTCGTCGAGTCGAGAAGCTTTTTCATCCTGAGGAACTCAGGGCTTCCGAGTGTGGTCTTCATTTGCTCGAGAAGCGCGGCATCGGCAGCGCCCATCTCGAGATCGAACTCGAAGAAGGGGCCCGCCTGATTTCCAGCATTGGCTTCGGAGATCGAAACAGCGAGCCCCTGGAAGCCGAGCAGCTCGCGGCCCGCGCATGCCCCTTCGCGGCAGGCAAGCGAGAGATCGGACTGAAGCTGCAGATTCTCGATGGGAACACGCACCCTCTGGCGCGATCCCAGACCTCCGGGGTTGGGCTGGATGATCGCCTTTCCAAACTTTGCCGTAGAAAGATCCAGTCCGTCGATCTTCAGCTTCGACGGAACCATCGATGGCGCGCCAGATGGCCGGTCCTGCGGTTGAAGCAGGACCACGGGAAATTTCAGGTCCTTCTCGAGCTTGCTTTGAGAGAGGTCGCGCTCTTCAAGCTTTCGCCCCACCTTTTGAAGCGACTCGTCCATCTTTTTTCCGAACCTCTCGGCAAATAGCCCGGGGCTGACCCAGAGTTCGGGATCTGAATCGCTGCATGGAGAGGCCGATGCGGGAGTCTCGGAAAACAGGCCCGGCAGGGTGGCCAGCACGGAAAGGAAGAGAGCCACTCGGTAGGTCGTCATACGCTCTCCGAGCGAATCAATGCCTGAAACTCCTCGAATGTCGGCCCGTCGTCGTGATTGCTGCTATCGTGATAGTCCAGGCGCGTCCAGAAGCTCGGCAGGACGCCTCGAGCATCGCGTCCGCGTTTGGAGTTCGAGCTCCGCGGGGTGGCGGTCGTCAGATAGGTGTCCGCGTCATAGTACTGTGCTGCCGAAGAGGCCTGGAGTGCGGGTTGAATCGGAATTCGATACCTCTGGCTGAGCGCACGAGTCATCGCTCGACCCCAGGCCATCTGGGCGGGAGTCAGCGACTCATAGCAATGACCTCCGCCCTCGGGCTTGCGGCACGATTGGCTGGAGTACGACGCTTCGAATTCGATATTGATCGACCAGTCATTGTGGCCGCGTTCGGCGCCGTTTCGGGGGCGATCAAACGAGCCGTTTTGGATGATGGTTCCGTCCCGGCAGATGTAGACGTGTGGTCGGCGGTAGTCCTCCCCAATCGACGCATCTTTGCCGCATGTTCTTCCTGCCGTCTTGTGGAAGATGATGCCGACAGGCCTGCCGGTGGAGTAGCTCGATCCAGTAAATCGGGACGAAAGCTGATGTTTGACCAGAGGGCTTTCCGAAGTCGATGCTGGAATCATCCCGTTTGAGTCGATTCGAAGGCCATTGACCTGGGCGGCCTCGAGGGGCTCGCGGTCGAAACCCGGATCTTTCGGTTCGCAGTCGACGCAGCCTTCGGGCAATCCCACCCGCGATACGGCTAGAAGCCCGCTTTCAGCACCCATCACTGCTTTGCGAATCTTCAGAGATTCGCCTTTGTTCAAGGAAACTCGGCTGCCTCGTTCGAAGGTTCCCCGACCCTTGGCGGGCCGGCCTCGGCCAAACGCGTGCGATGCGACCGGATCACTCCATCCTGCTACCGCCAGGAGGATGCTGAAAATTCCGATCTTTAATAGCGCTGGCGATGAATTCGACATCTGCGGATCCCCCGAGCATCAGAGGAGCAAGGCGCGGGCCGGCTCTCTTTTTGTCAAGCGCGAGAATGAGTCCAAAGAGACACGTTTCGACTTCGTTGGAGAATCGGGTCGATACTCGTTCTCTCGAGCCAGTGCAAAGTGTCGAGGATGTTGTCAGGTGAACAGAATTCAAACACAGGATATCCCGGCATCCGTTCCGGTGATCTCCGCGAGGACCTTAGTCGAGAAACCCGGCGGCCTTCATCCAGTCGTCATTGAAGACCTTGGAGAGGTACCGGTTGCCGCTGTCCGGAAGCACGACGAGCACATTCTTTCCGGCGATCTTGCGTCCCTGGCCCTTCATCCATCGGAGTGCTCCGACCATGGCCGAGCCACAGGAAATTCCGCAATAGATGCCCTCTTCGCGCAGGATCTGGCGGGTCATCAGGAAGCTTTCCTTATCCTCGACCTGAACCATGTCGTCGATGACCGAAAAGTCGTAGTTCTTCGGAATGAAGTCTTCTCCGATTCCCTCGATCTTGTAGGTCTTCGGTGCGGCAACCGCCTTTCCGGTCTTGAACGTGTCATAGACAATCGACCCGATCGGATCGACGGCGATGACCTGGACTCCCGGCCTCTTTTCCTTCAGGTACTTGCCCGTGCCGCAGACCGTGCCTCCCGTGCCGATTCCGGCCACGAAGGCGTCAATTTCAGGCATCTGCTTCATGATCTCGGGGCCCGTGTACAGGTAGTGGCACTCGCGGTTCGAGAGATTGTTGTACTGGTGCAGGTGGATGGCGTTCGGGGTTTCCTGGGCAATGCGACGCGCAACCGAGTAGTAGCTCCGAGGATCATCCGCGTCGACATTCGTCGGAGTGATCACGACTTCGGCACCGAAGGCCTTCATGGTGTCGACCTTCTCCTTCGACATCTTGTCGGGCATCACGAAGATGGCTTTGTAGCCCTTCATGATGCAGGCCATGGCCAGGCCGATGCCCGTGTTGCCGCTCGTGCATTCCACGATCGTGCCTCCGGGCTGGATGAGTCCCTTCTTCTCGGCGTCCTCGATCATGTACCAGCCGATGCGGTCCTTGATCGAGCCGCCCGGATTGAAGAACTCGAGCTTGGCGAAAAGCTTAGCGCCCGTCTCTGCCTCGACGGCGGCCGCGAGCTTGTTGATCTTGACGATCGGGGTATTGCCAATGGTCTGCAGGACGTTCTGGAAGATCATTGCGAACGCTTTAACCTGAGCCAAGATGCCGGGCAAGTTCCTTGCCGGTGGCGAGCGCGGAAAGGCGCGCAATCGTTCCGTAAACGAGCTCCAGGACGGGTTCCTCCTCGTCCGAAACGTCGAGATCGCCGCCGAACGACTCGTCGATCTGCTCCGGCCGTTTGAGGTCGGACATGCAGAGTTTCTTGAAGACCATTCCCTGCGAGTTCAGGTTGTCCTCGATGCCGCGCTCGGTATTCGTTCGAAGAAAGCCGCCGATCAGCTCGGCACCGACCAGGTAGATCACCGGCTCGGCAGCCAGCTTTTGGACGAGCGTGGCCGTGGGCACGCCCTCCTGCACCACGACGCTGCTGATGTGCATGCGGTTCTTGCCAACGCTCATCTTGTTCTTCGTCCGGCGGTTCATGTTCCGGATCTCGTCGGCAGAGTGGACGACCATCACTCCCATGCCGTAGGTACCGGCGTTGTTCTTGACGAAGACCGCAGGCTTGCGAGCGATACCCCGTTTTTCGAATTCCTTTTCGAGACGCGCCAGCATGCTCTCGACCAACTGGGCGACGCGGTCGGCACCGATCTCTTCATTGAAATCCACCGGTGTCACTTCGTGAGTCTCGATCTGTATGGACCACGGATCGATTCCGACGATCGAGGCGAACTGTCCGGCAAGCTCATTGTAGTGGATGAAGTGCTCGCTCTTCTTTCGAGAGTGCCAGCCGAGGAGGTGGCTCGGAACGATGGGCTGCTTCACGTCATCGAGAGGCTTCGGGTATCCGCCCGAAAAATCATTGTTCAGCAGGATCCAATCGGGCGTGAAGCTTCCTGCCCGGAGGATTCCGTCATTCCCGACCTCGATGGGTGTGGCCACCAGTTCCTTGTCGGTTGCGGACTTCAGGCGAAGAGGAGTCGTGAAGCCCTCCGGCACGGGCCCGTACCATCCCAGCTCGGTCTCAAACCCGGCCTCGCGAATCAGCTGGATGAGGTAGTGCAGGTTTTCCAGGTAGTAGGCATTGGAGGTGTGCGATTCCGGAAGGACCAGGATCCTTTCAGGAAGATCTCGCTCCAGTCGTGATGCCATGGCGGCAATCTGCGATCGCACGACGGCAGGTGCCGTCCTCAGATCGTCGGGGCAGATGTTGTTGAACCCCGCCGGGTAAAGGTTGCTGTCGACAGGAACAATCTTGTAGCCGGAGTCGCGCAGGTCCACCGAGGAATAGAACGGGGGCGGATAGTCGCGCGTGATCGATGACTGCCAGTCCCACAGGGCCCGGCGGTTCTTCTGGATCCTGCTGGCGAGATCCCTCTTGAATTCAAAATTCTTTCCACTGGTGCTCATGGCGCCTTCACTTTCGAGCAGGCGGGCTGGAGTGCCAGCTTGAGCTCGGAGCGATAAGCGTCCAGCTCCGTCTTGCTTCGCTTCTCGATCGGCAGGGGAGGGGTCTCGCACGTTTCGTCGAAATGCCTTCGTACCCTCGCCCAGCTGGCCTCGGCGTCCGTTCGCGCCTGCTTGCCGTCGATGCTGTTGGGCTCCGGAAGGGCCGTCAACTTCTCGTACTGCGTCCGGGCCTGGAGCACGCACTCGGCATGCCGTCCCGCCTGGTCGATCGCCTGTTCCTCGGTCAGCCGGCGTGCCGAGGGGTAGCGCGCGCACCGGGCCTCGATGAACTGCAGCTCGGCTACCTGGAGCCAGAGCGATGCCGTGGGAGGATGAAGCGACTCCGCAAGGTTTCGGCGACGCGCGGCAGCGAGGCTCGACTCAGCGCGCTTGGTTTGTCGAAGCAGTAGCAGCGCGCGGGTCTTGAGGATCTGCACGTCGACTCCCCAGCGGATCTTTCCGTTGTCGGCTTCACGAAGGAGTTTTTCTGCCGCGAGCAGGGCCTCGGAATGCTTGCCGAGCAGCAGGTAGGCTCGGGCACGAAGCAGGTCGAGCTCGCGAGCTCCTGCGCCTGCGCCACGAAGATTATTTTGTGCGATCTTGAACCACTCCAGAGCGGCCTCCGCGCGGCCACGCTCGAGTTCCAGCTGGCCCAGGAGGGCCTGCGACTGGATGGCCCGAGAATGCGTCGGAATCCGGTCGACCAGTCCACGAAGGGTCTGGATCGCCTCCTCGATTTTCCGGGCGCTGATCTGTTCCTGGGCGCGGTGCCAAAGGATATCCGCTTCAGCTGGCGCCGCCTCGACGGCCAGGCTGGAGCTACTGGAAACGAGCAGGGCCAGCGCGAGAACGGATCGATGAAGGAAAATCATTTCTAGTCGAGCCTCCGCGCGATTTGCACCAGATCCTCGAGGTCATGGACATCGCGGGCCAGCTCCGGCATCAGCCGCGGCTCGAGACCTCCAGCGGCCACGATCTTCTTCAGGTTTTCCAGGCCGCGCTCCTCGCGTCCCTTGAGGCTTCGGAGCAGCTCGACTGCCGAACGGAACTCTGAAGCCGAAGCCGGAGGGATCTCCGCTCCTTCGTCGCGATAGGCGCCAATCGTGCGATTCACGACCATGCCGTCCAATCGAATGCCGTGTTTTTCGAGGTGTCCCCGAAAATGCGACAGCTCTTCGCTGAAGTCCGAGTGGGCTCCCGTGACGAGCATGACGCCCACGTCCTCGCTCTCCATGAGTCGGATCATGCGCCGGAGGTGATCGGTGAACCCGGTGCGCATCTCAAAGAGCACGGTGACGAAGTCCACCATGTGGCCCATGAAGCTCGCGCCCATGAGCTTTTCCATCAGCCCGAGCACCTTTTTCATTGCCGCAGAGGCGATCTTGTTCGCCGGAACGACCAGCCACTGGATGAGGTTGGCATCGAAAAGCTGCGCGAGGAGCTTCGGAGCATCCAGAAACTCGAGCGTGCTGCGGCTGGGGGGAGTGTCGAGGATGATGCAGTCGTACTTTCCGGATTCGTGGATGGACGAAAGTTTCTGCAGGGCCATGTACTCGTTGGTTCCCGAAAATTCGCGGGCGAAGATCTGAAAAAGCGGGTTGCGCACCATCCGGTCCGCGAGCTCCTCCTGGTCCGTCAGGCTCCGGAAAAAGTTTTCGAAGGTGGACCGGGTGTCCGGCATCAGCGCCGAGAAGGTTGCGGCTTTAGGAAGCTCCAGACCCTGTTGTGCGAGTGCCTGACGGAGCTGCTCGGTCAGGTCCGTTGGCTGATCGCCGAGACCCTGCATTCCCAGCGAAGTTGCCAGCCGTTTTGCGGGATCAATGGTGATCACGCAGACTTTGCGCCCATCCATCGCGGCGCGAATTCCCATCGAGGCGCTCAAGGTCGTCTTGCCTACGCCTCCGGTGCCGGCGGTGATGATGATCTTCCGGCGAGAGAGGATGGACTTCATGCCCACCCCCGCTGAGTGATCTGCTTTTCCAGGGCAAGGACCACCTGATCGAATTCCGAAAGCTCGCTTTCGAGCCGGACCTGCTGCCAGGCGAGCGACTCGATTTCAATTCCGGCATTTCGCCAGGTTGCCAGGTTGTGATTTTCCAGAAGGCTTCTTCTCAGGGCGAAATCCTGGATGGACTCGGCCACTGGAGACTCCCAGTCATCCGGATCAGGCGAGATCCGGCGTGCCGCAGCCTCTGCCTCGAGCTTCGGAAAGAGCCGGTTGACGAGAAATCCAGGGGAATTTTTCGGAAAGAGCCGGAGCAGGAACTCCTCGAGTTCAAGCGATTCTCGAAGGGGCATCTCTTCAGGAAGTGCGACGATCAGCTGGCCGCATTCCTTCGGATCCGCGAACGTCTCCAGCATTTCGGCAGCATCCTTGTGCAGAGGGCCGCCCTTGAAGAGCCTGGACCAGTTTTCAATGCTCTGAAACATGGCCAGCCCGAAGCCCGTGGAGGGCATGTCCGCGACGATGCAGTCGTAATTGCGTCGCTCGTACCAGAGCTTGCCGAGCAGCACGAGTTCATGGACGCCCGGGCCGGCCTTGGCGAGAAACTTCACGAGCGGGTTTCGCAGGAACAGATGCGCCAGGCCCGGAACTCGAAGTTTCATGCCGACGTATTCTTCGAACGCGAGTTCGGCAACGCAGTTCAGCTCGTAGAGATCCTTGGCCTTGCGCGTGAGCTCACCGGGCGGCCGAGTGGGATCCTCGAAGCCGACCCAGAGCGTCTTTTTTCCGGCACGAGCCTGAGCCCGTGCGATCGCCTGGGCGGCGGAGGTCTTTCCAACGCCACCCTTGCCGCTCACGAAGAGAACGGGGCGCGAGAGCAGCTGTTTGACGCTGGGCCTGGCGAGGGAGTTCATGAATGATTTCCAGCCTCAAGAAACCATAAAGCAGGGGGGCTTTCAATCCGGGAACTTGCTTTTGGGGGGTTTGTCCTTAGACTCACGTTCATGCGCACCTCTGTCACGATGGTTCGAGTCCTTTCGCTGGTTTCAGTTGCCACCCTCCTTGCGTCCTGCGGGCCCAAGGCTTTCACGAAGGGCGAATACGATGATCCGCAGCGGGTGGCACTGCTCGATGACAAGTTCAACGAAGCGGACATGCAGCAGATGGCCGACACGATCGTGCAGGCGATGATCGCCTGCGAGTCTGTGACGCAGGCAGCCCAGAAGCCCGTGGTTGCGGTCGAGAAGGTGGCCAACCGCACGGAAGAGCACATCGACACGACTTCGCTGACGGACAAGATCCGCACCGCCCTGATCAAGTCGAAGAAGGTCCGCTTTGTCGACAAATCCGGACGCGCCGCGCTCGAAGAGGAGTATCAGTATGGAGAGAGCGGCAATGTCGCTTCTGCAACCGCCAAGAAGCGCGGCAAGCAGACGGGCGTCGACTACCTGCTCGGTGGATCGATCGCCACTAACGTGCAGGAAGTCGGAAATGACAAGCTGATCTACTACAAACTGACGATGAACCTCACGAACGTCGACTCTTCCGAGATCGACTGCACCGAAGAGCGTGAGGTTCGTAAAAAATATCGCAAGCGCAGCGTGGGGCTTTGAACCTTGAAAGTGCGCGAGCACTTCCATGCGTGACATCCGGATACTTCTCCTGCTGCTTCTGTTTCCTTTATTGGGCGCGTGCGCCTCGGCACGAATGCGGGACGACGAGGTGGACCGGCTTTTTCGGTCCTCGAAGTACCTGGATGCTGCCGAGATCCTGAAAGCTCGGATTCAGGCAGGGGGCCCCGGAGCTCCTGGGTCCGAGGATGAGCTGCTCTACCTGCTGGATGCCGGGCTTGCGCTCCACCAGGCCGGAGAGGCTGAGGCGAGCAATGCCTACTTTGCATTGGCCGAGAAGCACGTTTCGCTGAACGGCTACACCAGCGTTTCGGAAGAAGCTGGGACCCTGCTGACCAGCGAGAACACGAAAGTCTATCGAGGAGAGGACTTTGAGCGTGTCCTGATCCATGTCTACAAGGCTCTGAACTACGCCATCCTGGGCGGGCTCGAAGACGCACTCGTTGAGGCTCGCCTCGTGAACCGGCGGCTCGAGGAGATGAAGCGCGAGGGTGAGAAGCGTTACAAGCAGAACGCCTTCGCTCGTTATGTCGCCGCGATTCTGTACGAAGCCGAGGGTGAGTACAACGATGCCTATGTCGATTACAAAAAGGTCCATGAGCTGGAGCCCGCGTTTCAGCCCGTAGGTCGAGATCTCTGGCGCATGGCAGCTGCCCTCGGAATGCGCGACGAGATGGATCGATGGAAGTCCAGCTTTCAGCTTTCGGATGAGGACGCCCAGCGTCGCACGAACAGCCCCCTGGGCTTGAAGTCCGGGCGAGGCGAGGTCGTGCTCATTTTCCAGAACGGAATTTCTCCGGTCAAAAGGCCGGATCCCGCCTTTCCGTCGCTTCCCGATTTCGTTCCCCGGTATAATCCCGTGCGAGAGGCGGAGGTGTCCTTGAATGGCTCAGTGGTCGGGCGGACCGTTGTCCTGCACGACATCGAGGCCACGGCGATTTCGAACCTCAAGGAGCGAAAGCTCGCCATGGCCGCGAAACGCGTTGCGGGGCGGGTGACCAAGGCCATCGTGGCCGACCAGATTCGCAGGAAAACCAAGAACGAAGCGTTGGCTTTCCTGACGGAAGTAGCGCTGATCGTCTCCGACCAGGCGGATACGCGCTCCTGGAGCCTTCTTCCGCGCGATTTTCAGATCGCGCGCATTCCCGTCGATGCAGGCGTGCATGAAGTTCGCGTGCAGCCCATCGGCGGCGGCTCGGCAGAGTCACGCACCGTCCAGGTCGATGCCGGAAAAAAAGTTTTCTTGAGCTTCAGGTACCTGCCTTAGCGCTTCTTGAGATCGATGCGATGGATGGCAATGCCATCCTTGATGAAGAGCTTCTCGAAGCAGGTGACGTCGGGAAAGGTGAGGGTGTGCGCTGCAGGGTTGCCGGCGTGCAGGTCCGTCGACCGGAAGGTGATCTCCCAGAGCTCGGCGGTCTTGGCGATGTGGTCCTCCATCCAGGCGAAGTAGCCGGGATGGTCCGTCTTGATCTGGAAGGTGCCGCCCGGAGCGAGCACCTCGTGGATCATCCGCAGCTTCGACTCGGTGATGAACCGGTTCTTGAGCTGCGACTTCTTCGCCCACGGATCGGGGAAGAACAGGTACAGGTGATCGACTTCGCCCTTCGCAAACATGTAGGGCAGTCGATCTGCATGCCCCCTGAGGAAGTGGATGTTCTCCAGATTCTTCTTCAGGGCCTTTTCAAAGGCCCGATGGATGGCCTTGAACTTCCAGTCGATTCCGATGAAGCGGTCTCCCGCATCCCGGGCAGCCCACTCCACCACCACATGCCCGGCGTTGCAGCCGATTTCCACGTGGAGCTTTTCTCCATCCCGCTTTTTCCACTGTCCCTGCTTCGCCTCGGTGTCGTTGTCACTGAAGACGATTCCCGGCCCTTTCTTCAACTTCTCCGCGTACGGGTTCCGGGAAAGGGCGTAGCGGTACTCGGGATGGTGGATCGGTAGTCCAGTCGGATTCTTCACGGAACACACGCTTAACAGCTCGTCGTGTTCCGGGGAAGGAGGGAGATGCCGGGGGGCATCCCCCTCCCGTGTTTTTCAATCCGACCGGCCAATCCCGGCGATCCTTGCCAGCACCTTTCCCGACCGTCATCGGGTCGCAAAGGGTGGGGCGTGGCCAGTCCACTGCTAAAACAACTTGCTGGCACTTTCTAAGGATCAAATCAGCCGATCAACTTCAGGGCGAGCTGCGGATTCTGGTTCGCCTGGCCCAGGACGGAAACCGTCGCCTGGGTGAGGATGTTCGACTTGGTGAGCTCGCTCGTCTCTTCTGCGATGTCCGTGTCGCGGATGCGGCTGTTCGCCGATCCGAGGTTTTCCTGGTAGATCATCAGGTTGTTGATGGTCGACGTCAGGCGGTTCTGGAGAGCGCCGAGGTTGGCTCGGTTGGAGCTGAGTCGATTCATCGCCGTGTCGAGCTTTTCCAGGTTGCCTTGTGCGCTGCCCTTGTCGGCCGCGGCGAGGTCGCCGATACCGAGTGCAGACAGCGTCGAGTCCTTGTCCTGGGTGTCAAACACGAAGCGATCGAGTTCTGAGTTGTTGTTGATGCCGACCTGGATGTCCAGGGGCGGGGCGGAGTTGTTCAGCAGCTTCTGGCCGTTGAACTCGGTGCTGTTGGCAATCCGGTCCACTTCCGACTTGAGCTGCTGGATTTCCTTGTCGACATACTGCCGTTCCGTATCGCCGATCGTGTCAGAAGCGGCCTGGATCGACAGTTCGCGCATGCGGACGATGATGTTGCTGATTTCATTCATCGCGCCTTCGGCTACCTGCACGAGGCTGACGCCGTCGTTGGCATTTCGAGTAGCCTGCTTCATGCTGCGAATCTGCGACTTCAATTTTTCGCTGATCGCGAGTCCTGCGGCGTCGTCACCGGCCTTGTTGATCCGGCTGCCTGAGGCGAGTCTCTCGAGAGCCTTCTGCTGGCTCAGATTATTGGTGCCGAGGTGACGCTGCGACGCCAGTGCCTGAATATTCGTATTAACACGCAAACCCATGGTTCATTCCCCCTTAGAGTTGTTTCATTCCAAGTTCCTCCGTGACTATTGTTGTTCCAAGCCGGCGGACCTGCTTGTCCACTGACGCAACCAGGAAATCCGTTCCTGCTTGCAATGGACTCATCGGTGAAGATTTTGCCGGCTTAAGGTTTTTTAGACACACCGTTTTCGTCGGGTACTTGTGTTGAGATTTTGACTGCAATCATTGAAAAATCCGCAGTTTTTCCGCGAGTGGTGGTGAGATACGAAACACTCATGAGCTTCAGCCAAACGTTTCATTGTCGTCGTTGCGAACAACTCACGAGCGCCCGCGGTCCTGGAGCAGGAGGAGGTCGTCGTCCCTTTGTGATCTCCGGATCGCAGCCGCGATACGCTCCGGATCTTCCTTTCCGCATGAAGCACATTTGCATCGAGGTCGCAGTCGATCCGATCGCAAGGATGGTCCGCGGAAAGGTTCGTCATGACCTGACCGTGGTTTCTCCAGGACAGACTCAGATTCGAATGGATCAGGTGGGTTTGACGATTTCCGCTGCGAGGGTGGACGGCAGCCCGGTCGAGTTCGCGGTCGAGGGTGAGAAGCTCGTGCTTTCGTTGGCGCACGCCCAGGTGCCAGGTCGCGACCTCTCGGTCGAGGTCGAGTTTTCAGTGATCAATCCCCGCCGCGGGCTCTACTTCACCGGACCGGATTATCAGGACTCCGCCAAGCCGCACCAGGTCTGGTCTCAGGGGCAGGACGAGGACAACCGGTTCTGGTTTCCGACATTCGATTATCCCAATCAGAAGGCTACGACCGAGATGATCGCGACGGTTCCTTCAGGATTTACCGCCGTTTCGAATGGCGCCCTGCTCTCACGCGAAGACCTCGCAAGTGCATCGCGATTCCATTATCGGCTCGGCACGCCCCACGTGACTTATCTGATCACCCTCGTGGTGGGGGAACTATCGGCATGGGAAGACCAGGGACCGCGCGGGCTTCCAGTGCAGTATTTCGTCGCACCGGGCCGTGAAGAAGACGGCCGTCGCGCATTCTCGAATACGCCGAAAATGATCGAAGCCTTCGAAAGGGTCATCGGCGTTCCGTATGCGTATGAAAAGTACGCCCAGGTCGCGGTCCAGGATTTCATCTTTGGAGGTATGGAAAATACCTCAGCAACAACACAGACTGACCAGACGCTTCACGATGAGCGGGCGCACCTCGATTTCTCGAGCGATGGGCTGGTCTCGCACGAGCTGGCGCACCAGTGGTTCGGTGACCTCGTCACCTGCCGAGACTGGTCGCATGGCTGGCTGAATGAAGGATTCGCGACTTTCCTGCAGCGAGTCTGGAAGGAGGCCGACACCTCCGAGAATGGAGGGGAAGACGAAGCGAAGTATTCGCAGTACCTCGATCTCAAGGCGTACCTCGACGAGGATTCGTTGCATTATCGTCGCCCGATCGTCTGCAATACCTACATCGAGCCGATCGATCTTTTCGATCGCCACCTGTATCAGAAGGGCGGACTCGTCCTGAACCTGCTGCGTGCCACGCTGGGCGAGGGGCTCTTCTGGAAATCAGTTCGTCACTACCTCGAGCGCCACCGCGGAGGTTCCGTTGAAACGCTCGACCTGATCCGTGCCATCGAGGACGTTACCGGACGCAATATGCGCCGGTTCTTCGATGAGTGGGTGTTTGGTGCGGGACATCCGGAGTTGGAAGCGTCCTGCGCCTGGAACGACGAAAAGAAGATGTTCGAGTTCTTCGTCGAGCAGAAGCAGACCGGCGGACAGGAATTCGTCGAGAAGGATGGAGCACGGACCCATCTCTTTCATGTGACGCCGAAAGTGGTGCTCCATTTCGAGGGTGGCAAATCGGTCGAGCACATTCTCGAACTCGGATCGGTGAGGGAGCGGCTCTTTTTGTCGTGCCCGACGAAGCCGCTTTTTGTCTCCTTCGATCCAGGCTTCACCATTCCGAAGACGATCAAGTTTCCACGTCCCGTCGAGATGCTGGTCGCGCAGCTCGAAAAGGACGCCGATTGCATGGGCCGGATCCAGGCCGTCCAGGAGCTTCGCAAACTCTCCGATCGTCGCGCGGTCGAGGCTCTTCGCAAGGCACTGCTCACGGACTCCTTCTGGGGAGTGCGGGCGGAGGCGGCCGCTGCACTCGGCGAGATCCGTTCTGCCGAAGCGTCGGCAGCTCTGGTCGAAGGGCTTTCCGTGGCGAATCCGAAGGCACGGCGTGCCGTCGTGCAGGCGCTCGGGCTTTTCAAGGATGCCGTTCTCGCGAAGAACTTGAAGCCGCTCGCGGAGTCAGACGCGAGTTATTTCGTCGAAGCCGATGCAGTGCACGCGTGGGGCCAGTGCCTCGCGGCCTCATCGCCGAAGGAAGTTTTCGAATTTGCGCGCAGGAAGGCCGAGGTAAAATCGTGGCGCGACCTCATCCGGAGTGGCGCACTCCGGGCCATCGGCGAAATCCAGGGGCTGGCGCGTGGTGAAATACCCGAGGCCATCGAGTTCCTGATTTCGGCGACTGCACCGCGACCACAGATGGATTCGCGCGTGACGGCAGTGTCATTGCTTGCTGGAATCGCTCGCACTGCAACCCCGAGTGTTCGTGCGCGGATCTTCGAATGCTTCTTGAAGCTGGTGGAAGAGGATCATTTCCGGATGCGCATGGGCCTGGTCGCGGCACTCGCCGCAAGCGGCGCACCTGAGGCCATTCCGCTGCTCTCTCGGATTCGCATGCTGGACAGCGATGGACGCGTCAGGCGTGATGCACTGGTGGCGTCGCAGGCGATTTCCGAGGCAGGCTCGGTGCCCGAGGTCGTCCATGCGCTGAAGTCCAGCTTGGAAAAGCTGCAGGATGAGCATCGGAAGCTGAAAGATGAATTCGAGGCGTTCAAGGGCAGGTCGAGCGCCTCCACAGGAAAGGAACTTTGATCATGTCCGATTTTGATCCGCAGTCGCTCGCTCCCGAGACCCTGATGATGCGCTATGGGTACAACCCGTGGTGGTCCGAGGGAGCCGTCAAGCCGCCCCTCTTCCTGACCTCGACCTTCCTGTTCAAGACAGCCGAGGATGGCGAAGAGTTCTTCAAGGTGGCACTCAGAAAGAAGAAGGGCGAAGGAGTCCAGGGACTCATTTACTCTCGCCTGAACACGCCATCGCTTGAAATCCTCGAGGAGCGACTGGCTCTTTGGGAGAAGGCCGAAAAGGCTTCAGTTTTCGCTTCTGGAATGGCAGCAATCAGCACCACGCTGCTCGCGCTCTGCCAGCCCGGAGATGCCGTGGCCTACACCGTGCCCATTTACGGGGGCACGGCGCATTTCATGAAGGAGATGCTCGCCAAATTTCGGATCGAGGGAATTCCGATTGCCGCCGGAGCCGATGCCGCCCAGGAGCTGCGAAGGATTGCCCCAAAGAACTTGAGGATGGTGTTCGTCGAGACACCCTCGAACCCGACGCTGATCATGACGTCGGTCCAGGGCATCCGGAAGTCGGCTGATGAGCTCGCGGCCCGATCCGGACGCGAAGTCCTTGTCGCAGTGGACAATACGATGCTGGGGCCGGTCTTCCAGCATCCCATCCAGCACGGGGCCGATCTTTCGATCTACTCGGCCACCAAGTTCATCGGAGGCCATTCGGACCTCATTGCCGGGGCAGTTCTGGGCCGTGCGGCGCTGATTGGCGAGATCAATGTCTTTCGCAGTTTCCTTGGCACCATGGGTTCTCCATTTGTGTGCTGGCAGATGATGCGATCGCTCGAAACCCTCAAGGTGCGAATGGAGAAGCAGGCCGACAATGCATCGGCGGTCGCACAGTTCCTGGCGTCACATCCTCAGGTGCAGAAGGTTTATTTTCCCGGACTTTCCGTTCAGGGCTCACCTGATGGCGACATCGTGGCCGAGCAGCTCACCGGTACGGGCTCGATGATCTCCTTCGAAGTCAGGGGAGGAAAGTCCAAGGCCTTTTCGGTGCTGAATAGCGTGAAAGTCTGCCACCTTGCCGTGAGCCTGGGCGGAACCGAGACGCTGATCGAGCATCCGAAGACGATGACTCATTCCGAGATCGACGAAGAGCTCATGCAGCGCTGCGGAATCACTGATGGGCTGATCCGGCTATCAGTGGGACTGGAAAGTCCTGCGGATCTGATTGCTGATTTAAGGCAGGCCCTGGACTCCTGATCAGGCTGCCCTATCCTTCATTGCCTGCTGCTGGGTCGAACGCTTGACGCTGTGGACGCCGGGCATCCTGCGGATCACGGGATTGAGCCGCTGGTAGAGGGCATCGCTGATCGTGCCCTCAAGCAGGACATTTCCGCGATCGACGATCACTTCGAACGAGTGTGGATGGTTTCTGAGCTGGCGTCCGATCTTGGAGCGGATACGGGCCTCAAGGGTGGAATCCGGGATGTTCTGTCGACCCGTCTGGATTCGATCTCCGATCTTATGAAAGAGCCCGCGTGACCGATAGGTCAGGTCTCGGCCGTACTTGCCGGATTGCCGCTTGAGGTTCCGGAAAGCGCTCACGAGCCGGTCTTTCAAAACTGATCGTCGTCGTGGACCCAGTCGTGGATCGAGCAGGTACATCGAGATGGCACCTAAACCCAGAAACGAAATCGAGCGAAGGAATTTCATACCTCCTGAGGGTGCAAGGGCAGTGCAATCGATCAAGCCACCTTCTTGGCCGCTGGAAGGGGCTTCTTGCAGAAGTACCAGTCATGGCACTGCAGTCCCTCGGTGCCGGCCTTTTCCACTCGTTCGCGAGCGCCCTCCACGGTCTTGGGTGCCCCGACGATCACTGGATCTCCGGGCTGCCAGCCCTCGGGGGTTCCGACATCGTACTGATCGGACGTCTGGAGGGCGTGTACGAGGCGAAGGATTTCCTGCACCGAGCGTCCCGCAGTCAGCGGATAATAGAGGATGGCGCGCAAGATCCGCTTGTCATCAATGATGAACACTGCACGGACTGCCGAGGTGTGGCTCTCGGCCGGCTGGATCATTCCGTACATCGAGCTGATCTGCATCGAGAGGTCTTCGAGGATCGGAAACGGAATCTCGACCCCGAAGCGCTCTTCGATGCTTCGGACCCAGGCGATATGAGAATAGATGCTGTCGACCGAAAGCCCGATCAGCGAGCAGTTCACGGCTTCGAATTCCTGGGCATGGAGCGCGAAGGCAATGAACTCGCTGGTGCAGACCGGAGTGAAGTCAGCGGGATGTGAGAACAGCACCACCCAGCGGCCTTGGTA
Source organism: Bacteriovorax stolpii (assembly GCA_945860415.1). GTDB lineage: Bacteria > Bdellovibrionota > UBA1018 > UBA1018 > UBA1018 > CAIOHW01. Next base: position 3,940 of record CAMAQA010000023.1, on the reverse strand, counting down.
ACTCGAAAGCTGGAGGGAGCCATGGGTGCTCTTGGCGGAGAAATCGGGCGCTTGCTCGTTGAGGCGGATCATTCCTCCAGGCGAAGCAATCCGGGGGCCTAGGGCGCAAGGCAAGCGGCGACCCTTACATGAACTCGCGGAATCCCCGGCGGAGCATGATCGATTCCTCGAAGCGGCCACGGATGATCTGTGGTTCGACGGGGTCGCTCGGAGTGCAATCGGCAATCTCCATTTGAGGGTCGTTGAGGCAGGCCTCGAGCGGATCACGCTCGGGCATCGTCGTCAGGCTGGCGCATCCAGAGTGAGCCGCCATGGACGTGAAACCGACGAGAGCGAGGCTACCATTCGAAAATCGCTTGAATTTCATGGGGGCGGAGATAGCAGCCGACCCTTCTTCAACGAACTATATATTAGTGACTGATCTCTTTGAAAAAATGAATAGGTCAGGCGGTCGGCACTAGGTTAAGGTGCTGCGTCAATTAACGAGGTGCATCATGAAGCTTTTGAGGTCGTCTCTTTCTGTAGGAATGCTGGCTGTTGCCAGCCTGGTTGCGGCCCCAAAAGACGCCCATGCAGCTCGCAAGTCCACGTCCACATCGAAAAACAAGGCGTCGGCGCTGCCGTCCACCCCCTCCGGTTCGACGCCGACCGCCGGCTCTTCGCAGGCCAGCTTGAAGAAAAGGGCCGGAATCGGAGATTACGTCGGCCTCAACTATTTCACGTTCTGGAGTGGCCCCGGACTGGGTGCGGACTTCTCCAAGTCGCCGAACATGTCCAATCGTCGTGACCTCGACTGGAGCCTGTGGACGAACCTCTCGGTTCGCGGAAAGGTTTCCTCCAATCTCGCACTCGATGCGCAGTTCCGGCTGCAGCAGTTTCTGACGAATGACTTCAAATTTTTGTACCAGGGAATCCGTCTTGGGGTTTCCGGCACTCTCCTGAGAGTCGAGCGCCCGACCTACAAGCTGGTCTGGTCCGGCGCGATCAACTCCGAAGTGCCCGGAGTCGGGCAGATCGCCACCGAGCGCAAGCAGCTTGCCAACCCCGGCATGTTCTCGAACCTGACCTATCGTCCTACGGGCAGCCGTTTTTCGCTCTTCGCGCTCGTCTCTCCGCGCGTGTGGTTTTACAGCGATGCCGATGCCATGGATGCCATTTCGCTCAAGCAGGGCTCTCGTCTCGGAGAGAAGCCACAGTTCGTGCTGAGTGCTTCGCCGTCCATCAACTATGACCTTTCCGACAAGACGGCGATTCGTACCGGCATTGGCCTGGACTATCGCAAGAACATGAACACCTCCGGCTTTCGTCGGTGGTTCATGCCGATGGATGTAGGCGTGAGCCATACGTTCAACTCGATGCTGAGCATCTACCCGAACGTGTCGTTCTCCGGTCCGTGGGATGACGGGCTTCGTCAGCAGCTGGGCGCGCAGCCCGGCACCCGCTGGACCGACACCATCGCACTCGGAATGTGGCTGAACGGCACGATCCTTTGATCGGCACTGTCGATGGATTGGACAGCTGTCATCCCGCTTATTGATGGGCTGGGGCGGGGGTTCTGAAAAGCACTGAGTTTCCGCTAGGTTTTCTTGGATAATCCAGGGCACCAGACTTGAATAGTCGGGCCCTGGATGCCGATCTTTCGTCTTTCCTTCTTCAGCCTGACTCTGATGCTTGCCGCGCCTGCATGGGCCGGCCCGGACCCGAACTCGTCCACGGTGATCCAGATCCAGTCCGTTGCAGGTAAACGCGCCATCGGCTGCACAGCGAGCCTGCTCAAGCTCGGTGGAACCTGCCGTCTCCTGACCAATGCTCACTGCGTCTCCGATGCCGCTTCGAAAAGAGGAACTCATCGAGCAGCTCTGCGGAGTGTCGTATGACCCGTCTCTCGATGCCCGTTTTTATAAGCTCATCCAGCGCCTCAAGGCGGACCTTGCCCGTGAGGGAAGGGGGCAGATTCTGGTCCAAAATCGCGCCTATCGCCTGTCTTCAGGCAGCAGGACGGCAAGGCGTACGCCGCGAGCAGCTAGTGCACCTCGGCCGGGTCGTCAGGCATAGCCAAGATGTCGCTCGAAGCGGCTTTTTGGGTGGCAAGATTCCATTTCAGCATCTAAAATGGAATAATGACTTCCATTTCAGAAATGCCCGAATTCACGAGGCTTTTCATCCCGCCACACCAAAAGAGTTTCTTTCTTTTTGGGCCCCGTGGCACCGGAAAGTCGACCTGGATTCGGCGGCACTACCCGACGGCTCGCATCGTCGACTTGCTGGCTGCTGACACCTACAATCGGCTGCTTGCCCGACCTCAAGACCTGCTGAATCTCGTGCCTGGAGCAGCCACCCGTGAAGGTGGCCCGATTGTCATCGATGAGGTCCAGAAGATTCCCGTACTTCTGGATGAGGTCCACCGTCTAATTGAAACCCGCAGGCTGATCTTCATCCTGACAGGCTCGAGTGCTCGAAAGCTTCGCAGGCAGGGAGTCAACCTGCTTGCCGGGCGTGCGCTCACGCGACATTTCTTTCCTCTCACTGCTGCCGAACTCGGAGCTCGCTTTGACTTGAAGGAGTGCCTCCAGCTCGGCACGCTTCCGGGTCGTTTTTCAGAGAGCGACCCCGGCGAGTTTCTGCAAAGCTACGTCGCCACTTACCTGCGCGAAGAAGTGCAGCAGGAGGGCCTGACCCGGAATCTGGGTGCCTTTCGGCGGTTTCTCGAATCAGCAACCTTCAGCCAGGCCCAGCCCCTCGTCGTCTCGAATGTCGCCCATGATGCACAGGTCGAGCGCAAGACGGTCGAAGAGTATTTCCAGATCCTCGATGACCTGATGATCGGAACGACGCTTCCGGTATTTTCTCGAAGGGCAAAGCGCGACCTGCTGAAGAAGTCGAAGTTCTTCTTCTTTGATGCTGGAGTGTATCATGCGCTTCGACCGCGAGGCCCGCTGGACTCCGACACCGAGGTCGGTGGCGCGTCGTTTGAGACGCTGGTCTTTAACGAGCTGCGAGCGCTGAATTCCTACAAGAACTTTGGGTATACTTTCTATTTCTGGCGCACCAAGAGCAGGCATGAAGTGGATCTGGTGCTTTACGGCGAGCGAGGCCTTCTGGCCTTCGAGATCAAGCTCTCGCCTCGGGTCCGGCGCGAGGATCTCGCGGGACTTCAGGAGTTCAAGAAAGACTATCCCATGGCTCGCTGTTTCCTTCTCTACACGGGCGACTCTCCCCAGCACGAATCAGGAGTGGAGGTCCTTCCTGCTCAAGCCTTTTTTTCCGGTGCATCCGAGATTCTGGAGAAGGGCCAAGCCACCTAGCCGGCACCCGCCATCGGCAGGTCAGGAAGTCAGAGTTCCGCCCTATAGCGCACCGCGCTAATCATCGAAAACCTCCCCGAAACGCAGCGTCGTTTTCAAAAGGAGGATCTCTCGATGAAACCGGTCTTTATTTTCACAGTGGCACTAGCCGTACTCTCCACAGCCAGCTGGGCTGGATCAGGTCGCAGTTCTCTCATCTCCAGCCCCTCGCTGGATTCCACGACGGACACTTCGGTGGTCATCATCGATGAACGCGAGCTACTGCGGCGTTATCTCGACGAGGTCGAGAACCGCAGCGATGCCGAAGTTCGAATCGAACTCGCACGATTGAAGCTCGCACGCGAAATGTTTCGCGAGCGCCTCTCGTGGGACAAAGAGCAGTGGCGCGACGAGCGCGACCAGATGAAGCGCGATCGATGGATGCGCGACTTCGGTTTCGCGTACCGCTCGGGTGCTGCCCGGGCACACGAGATCGTGAGGCAGGCACCGGGCGTTTCTGGATGCCAGGCACTGAAGCGGGCGATTCAGACGGGTTCCAGCGAGTTTCCTGCCAGAAGCCTCGAAGCCAGTGCTTACCAGCAGGGAATGGCTGCAGCGTATCCGGAGTTTCGAAACTCGCTGACCGAAAGGCTCCT
>CAMAQA010000022.1 GCA_945860415.1 Bacteriovorax stolpii | reverse complement strand
AAAATACCCCCTTGCCGGCCTGTTGGCTCATCTCGATCCCCCTGTGTCAGATGGGAAAGAAACAATCAGAACAGGACCTTGGCTTTAAAGCTCCAAGGACAGAATCGCTTTGGAATTAACTAGGGACAGAATCGCTTTGGAATCACAGTTTTTTGCCGACTCAGTCTGCCCTGACACACTAACGTTTCGCCTGCCAGCACCCGATAATAATAGGGATGCGCGTAGGCGGAATTGCCGGGCTATTGATGGCCTCTCTCGCCCTTTCGGGCTGTCTCCAGGAAACGGAGACCAGCTCGACGGGCAGCCTTGCGTCCAAATCCGCTCCTGGCGCCCTTCGTTACGGCTTGAATCCAGTGGCCTACGTCGTTGGTGAAGCCGCTGCTCCGAACCTGCTCAGCAGCACCGGTACTCCCGACCGAGTCAGCATCACTCCCGCCCTGCCCTCAGGCCTTTCATTCGACACCACGACAGGCGCGATCTCCGGCACTCCCAATTCGCTCTCGGCAGCCAGGGACTACGAAGTCCGCGCAACAAACGCCTACGGAAGCGCCTACCTGCGCCTCCGCCTCAGCGTGGGAAATCCCGCTCCCGTATTGAGCCTGAGCGCGCCGAGCGTCACTGGAACCGTCGGATCCGCGATCACCTCGCTCGTGGCGACGAATTCCGGCGGTTCGATCGCCTCGTGCACGACATCGCCCGCGTTGCCGAACGGTCTTTCGGTCACTTCAGCCGGCGGATCCTGCACGATCTCGGGCACGCCGTCTGCGGTATTCACCTCCGCCACGGTCACCCTGACCGCATCGTCCAGTGCGCGAAGCATGAGCACGACGTTCACCCTGTCCATCATTGACCGTGCTCCCGCGTTCGGCTTTTCAGAGGCAGTGGCATTTCCACGCAACGTAGCCGGGTATGTCGCATCACCGACAAGTACCGGAGGGCGGATCACCTCCTGTTCCGCCAATGCTGCATTGCCGGCAGGCGTTTCGCTCCGATCCGACTGCTCTTTCGTCGGATCGCCCTCGTCACTCGCTTCCAGCACCACTTATGTGCTCACAGGAGGCAACTCCGGAGGAACGAGCACCGCGACAGTCAACCTTCAGATCGTTGATCAGACCCCTTCGTTCTATTACACGATCACCAATGCCGCGGCCACCCTGGTCAAGGGAAACTCGATGACCACGGCCATTCCAGTAGTGACGGCAGGCACGATCGATTCCTGCACGGCAAGTCCCGCACTTCCTGCCGGATTGACGCTTTCCAGTACCTGCACGATTTCTGGAACTCCGACTGCAGTACAGTCCGAAACAACGCACATCATCTCAGCGGAAAATTCTGCCGGAACCGGAACGGCAGCACTCAAATTCACCGTCAATGACGTCCCACCACGCTTCAGCTACACGGGCGCGCTCCTTGTGGTGGAGAACCGCGGAACGGCTGGCTTTTCGGCAGTCCACAATGGAGGCACTGCTACCGGCTGCTCCACAAGACCTTCGCTTCCGGCTGGCCTCTCGATCGCCACGAACTGCTCGATTACTGGAAGTCCGACCCAGGCCAGTGCGATTGCCGAATACTCGATCACTGCCACCAACAGTGGCGGATCGTTCATGAGACTGGTGCAGATTTCCGTTCCAGAAATCGCTCCGTCCATCAGCTACTCTCCCTCACAGGTCAAGGCGACGCTCGGCACATCGCTGACGGAAGTCGGCGCCCAAAATGCGGGCGGAGCAATCACGAGCTGTGCGGTCGTCCCGGCGCTCCCAGGTAGCCTGAGCCTGAATTCGGGCTGCGTCCTCTCCGGTCTGCCGATTGAGCTCTCGTCACCCGCCGCGGCCTACACGGTGACCGCAGAGAATTCGGTGGGAAGCTCCACTGCGACGATCACGGTTGAAGTCGTCGATCGCGAGCCGCAGATCCGTTATCCAGGACCAGACCGTTCATTGACGATCAACGAAGAGCTCGCCACCTGGATCCCGATTTCGACGGGCGGAACCATCACGAGCTGCAGTGATTCACCTACTCTCCCGGCGGGGCTTACCCTTTCGGCGACGGATTGCTCCATCTCCGGAACTCCCACCGCGCTTTCGGTCGAACAGTCGTACACGATCTCGGCCACCAACACCGGGGGCACGGCGACGACGACGATCACCTTGACGGTCAAGGACCGTGCTCCGGTGATCCAGTTCATGCCGGGATCGCTCCGCTTCACCCTTCAACAGGCAGTCACTCCGGTCGAGAGCCTCAACTCCGGTGGCGATGCCACCGAATGCACGTCTTCGCCCACGATGCCTGACGGGCTTTCCGTCTCGGTGAGCAGCGGCAAGTGCTCGGTCAGTGGCACCCCGACCGCACTCAGTGCCAAGAGCGGTTACACGGTGACTGCCACCAATACCGGGGGCTCGTCGTCCACGCTTCTCGAAGTGGAAGTCGTCGATGCTCCTCCCGTCATCAGCTATTCGCCGGACAGCCAGAGCCTGACTCGTGGCACGAGCATGCCGTCCTGGACGCCTACAAATACGGGCGGCGCGATCACCTCATGCTCGAGCTCGCATCCGCTACCGCAGGGGCTCTCCGTCACACAGCAATGCGAGATTTCTGGAACACCGACGGCGATCTCTGCAACGCAGGCGTTCGTGATCACGGCGAGCAATACGGGAGGATCCGGAACCGCATCGATCACGATCATCGTCAATGACCAGGCGCCAACCGACCTTGTCTATTCAGAGCGGGAGCCGACCTACGTCAAAGGCACGGCCATCGCTCCGAACTCTCCCTCGAACTCGGGAGGAGTGATCACCTCCTATTCCATTTCTCCGGCGCTTCCGTCCGGCCTGCTTTTCAACACCACGACCGGCATCATCAGCGGAAACCCAGCGGCAATCCAGATCCCGGCGGTAGTCCACACGGTTACCGGATCAAACACCGGCGGCTCGACCACCGCCACGACCACGATCACCGTCAATGAACCGAACCCGACGATCTCCTACTCGGGCACGCCGTTTACCTTCACCAAGGGAACGGCTGTCTCCAACGTCACCGCGACCGCATCGAACGCTTCCGCGTTTTCTATCAGCGGTACGCTTCCCGGCGGACTGAGCTTCGATGCCTCAACGGGCGAGATCACCGGAACTCCGACCGAGCTCCTGGTCGCAACGCCTTTCTCGGTGACCGTAACGAATGCCACCGGCCAGTCGGCCTCGACGACGATCAACCTCCGAGTGATTGATGTTGCGCCGTCGAACCTGGTCTACTCCGAACCCAATGCCACCTACACGGTTTCAACGGCGATCACCGACAATACGCCGACGAGTAGCGGCGGAGCAGTCGTCAGTTATTCGATCACTCCAGCGTTGCCTTCGGGACTCAGCTTCGACAGCACGACGGGCGTGATCAGCGGAACTCCGACATCATCGCGCAAGCCCCCAGTGGCACATACGGTAGTGGCCACCAATTCTGGAGGATCCACATCAGCGACGGTCGTCATCGAGATCAATCAACCTGCGCCAACACTCTCCTACACGGGAAGTCCATTTACCTTCACCAAAGGGGTGCTGATTTCGTCGGTGACTGCGACGGCTACGAACGCTGCCTCATTTGCCATCACCGGACGCCTGCCAAACGGATTAGCGTTCAGCACGGCGTCCGGAGCCATCACGGGAACTCCGTCTGAACTCTTTACGGCTACGGAATTCGAGGTGACCGCATCGAATAGCACCGGCCAATCCGCAACGGCGACCATCAGCGTCGCGGTGAATGATGCCGCACCGACGAATCTGGTCTATTTCCAGCCCGATCCGACCTACATCTCCGGATCCTCGATCACCCCGAACAATCCGAGCAACGCGGGAGGAGTGATCACCAGCTACACCATTGACCCGGCTCTTCCAGCCGGACTCCTCTTCAACTCCTCCACCGGTGTGATCAGCGGCACGGCCACGACCACCCAGAATCCGGCCGTGGTCCACACCATCACCGGTTCGAACTCCGGCGGCAGCACTACCGTAACGATGACCCTCACGGTCAACTCACCGGCTCCGACGATCAGCTACGCGGGAAGCCCGTACACCCTCACCAAGGGCACCGGTTACACCCTGAGCGCCACGAGCACGAACGGCACGATCTTCGCTATCGGCGGAACGCTTCCGAACGGACTGAGCCTGGATGCTTCCACTGGAGCCATCAGCGGTACTCCGACCGAGCTCCTGGTCGCCACGCCGTACTCAGTGACGGTGACCAACAGCACTGGGCAGACCGCCTCGACCACACTGAACCTCACCGTCAACGATATCGCCCCGTCGGCTCTCAGCTACTCTACTCCGAGTGCGACCTACACTGTCTCCACTGCGATTGCCGACAACACTCCGACCATCAGCGGCGGCTTCGTCCTGAGCTATTCGATCATCCCGAACCTGCCAGCAGGCCTCAGCTTCAACACGACGACGGGCGTGATCTCTGGCACCGCGAGCGCTACCCAGAACCCGGCAGTGGTTCATACGGTGACTGCCGTGAACTCCGGTGGATCCACCTCGGCAAACGTCACGCTGACGGTGAACGCCGGGGCACCGACGCTGGCCTACTCCGATTCGAGCTACACGCTGACGAGGGGTGAGTCGATCACTCTGAGCGCGACGACACAGAATATTTCCAGCCTCTCGATCGGCGGACGCCTGCCCAACGGACTCTCCTTCAGCATTTCGACGGGTGAAATCACGGGCACGCCGACCGAGCTCATGGTCGCCACGCCGTTTGTCGTCACCGGAACGAACAGCACCGGTCAGACCGCGAGCGCAACCATTACCCTGACCGTCAATGATGCCGCCCCGGCTGGCCTCGTTTACTTCGATGCAGCTCCGACCTACACCACCGGAATTCGCATCACCGACAACACGCCGTCCAGCTCCGGTGGCTCAGTCCTCTCCTATTCCATTACTCCGAATCTCCCGGCAGGACTCAGCTTCAATGCCATCAACGGCGTCATCAGCGGCACGGCGACCGCCACCCAGAATCCCGCCGTGGTTCATACGATTACGGCAACGAACTCCGGCGGAAGCACCACCGGCACCATCAATCTCACGGTCAACTCACCGGCGCCGACGATCAGCTACTCAGGAAGACCGTTCACGCTAACCAAGGGCACCGGCTATACCCTGAGCGCGACGAGCACCAACGGCTCGACCTTCGCCATCGGCGGAACACTTCCGAGTGGCCTGAGCCTGGATGCTTCGACCGGTTCGATCTCCGGCACCCCGACCGATCTCCTGGTCGCTACTCCTTATAATGTGACGGTGACCAACAGCACCGGTCAGACCGCCTCGACGACGATCAACCTGACCGTTAACGATATTGCACCATCGGCTCTCAGCTACTCGGCTCCGAGTGCGACCTACACGGTTTCTACCGCAATTACTGACAACACACCTACCATCAGCGGCGGCATCGTCCTGAGCTACTCGATCAATCCGAGCCTCCCTGCGGGCTTGAATTTCAACTCGGCCACGGGCGTGATCAGTGGAACTGCGACTGCCACGCAAAATCCGGCAGTCATCCACACGATCACTGCATCGAATTCAGGCGGCTCGACCAGCGCCACCGTGACCCTGACGGTTAACGCTGGAGCACCAACACTGAGCTACGCCGGCAACCCGTTCACGTTTACCAAGGGCACGTCCGTTTCGAACGTAACGGCAACCGCTTCGAACATTTCTTCCTTCGCGATCAGCGGAAGGCTTCCAAACGGCCTTTCGCTCAGTACCTCGACGGGTGAGATCACCGGAACTCCGACCGAACTCATGGTCGCCACACCGTTTGTTGTCACCGGAACGAACAGCACCGGACAGTCGGCAACGGAGACCCTGAACATCACTGTCAAGGATACTGCACCGAGTGGACTCACCTATTTTGAATCGAATCCAACTTATACGACCGGTATCCGCATTACCGACAACACCCCATCGAGCAGCGGCGGAGCCGTGCTCTCCTACTCTATTACGCCGGCACTACCGGCTGGACTCAGCTTTAACACCGTCAATGGCGTGATCAGCGGCACTGCTACGGCGACACAAAATCCTGCAGCCGTTCACACCATCTCGGCTTCCAACAGCGGCGGCAGTACAACCGGAACCGTGACCCTCACGGTCAACGCTCCGGCCCCGACGATCAGCTATGCTGGAAGCCCGTTCACACTCGACAAGGGCACCGGCTACACCCTGAGCGCCACGAGCACCAACGGCTCGACCTTTGCCATTGGCGGAACACTTCCGAATGGCCTGAGCCTGGATGCTTCGACTGGAGCCATCTCGGGATCTCCGACCGAACTCCTGGTCACCACACCGTACTCAGTGACAGTCACCAACAGCACCGGCCAGACCGCCTCAACGACGATCAACATCACCGTGAACGATATCGCTCCGTCGGCTCTCAGCTACTCGACACCAAACGCCACTTACACCGTCTCTAGTGCGATCACCGACAATAGCCCAAGCATCAGCGGCGGCACGGTCCTCAGCTATTCGATCAATCCAACACTGCCGGCGGGCTTGAGTTTCAACACGACTAGTGGCGTGCTGAGCGGAACTCCTACAGCCACCCAGAATCCGGAAGTCATCCACACGATCACCGCCTCAAATTCGGGTGGATCGACCAGCGCCACCGTGACCCTGACGGTCAACGCTGGAGCGCCGACGCTAGCTTACGCTGCATCAAATTTCACGCTGACCAAGTCCGAATCCATCACCCTCTCCGCGACGACCCAGAACGTCACCAGTCTGTCGATTGCAGGACGCCTGCCCAATGGCCTCAGCTTCAACACCAGCACTGGAGCAATTTCGGGAACTCCGACCGAACTCATGGTCGCGACGCCGTTCATCGTCACCGGAACGAACAGCACCGGTCAGACCGCGAGCGCGACGATCACACTCACCGTCAACGACGCTGCCCCGAGCAACCTCAGCTACTTCAATGCTTCGCCAACATACATCACTGGAACGGCAATCACGGATAACACCCCGTCGAGCAGTGGCGGAGCCGTTCTCTCCTATTCGATTACCCCGGCACTGCCGGCAGGACTCACGTTCAATACCACCAACGGCGTGATCGCAGGAACCGCAACTTCCACTCAGAACCCTGCAGTCGTCCACACCATCACCGCTTTTAATAGCGGCGGCAGCACTACAGCAACAGTCACCCTCACGGTCAACGCTCCGGCTCCGACCATCGCGTACTCCGGAAGCCCATTCACCCTCACCAAGGGCACCGGATACACCCTGAGCGCCACCACAACTCAAGGAACCAGCTTCGACATCGCCGGCACGCTCCCGACTGGACTCAGCTTCAACAACTCCACGGGTGCGATCACGGGCACTCCGACCGAGCTCCTGGTCGCCACACCGTACTCGGTAACGGTCACCAACAGCACCGGTCAGACCGCTTCGACGACGATCAACTTAACCGTTAACGATATTGCACCATCGGCTCTCAGCTACTCCGCTCCGAGCGCGACCTACACGGTTTCAACTGCGATCACGGATAATACTCCGACCATCAGCGGCGGCACGGTGCTTAGCTACTCCATCAACCCAGCACTGCCGGCGGGCCTCAGCTTCAACACCACGACCGGTGTGATCAGTGGAACTCCGACGGCCACCCAGAATCCGGCGGTCATCCACACCATCGCTGCCACGAATTCAGGCGGCAGCACGAGCGCCGCGGTAACCATCACCGTCAACGCCGGAGCCCCGACGCTAAGCTATTCGGGAAATCCGTTCACCTTCACCAAGGGAACCTCGGTTTCGAATGTGACGGCAACTGCTTCAAACATCTCTTCCTTCGCCATCAGCGGAAGACTCCCGAACGGACTGTCCTTCAGCACCTCGACGGGGGAGATCGCCGGAACGCCGACCGAACTGATGGTGGCAACACCGTTTGTGGTTACTGGCACGAACAGCACCGGCCAGACGGCAACTGAAACCCTGAGTATCACGGTCAATGATGGCGCTCCGAGCAGCCTGACGTATTTCGAGGCTTCTCCGACCTACACGACTGGTATCCGCATCACGGACAACACTCCGTCCAGCTCCGGTGGCGTCGTCCTCTCGTATTCCATTACCCCAGCACTGCCGGCAGGCCTGAGCTTCAATACCGTCAACGGCGTCATCAGCGGTACGGCAACCACCACCCAGAATCCCGCCGCGGTTCATACGATTACTGCGACGAACTCGGGCGGAAGCACCACTGGGACGGTGACCCTCACGGTCAACTCGCCGGCTCCGACACTCAGTTATGCGGGAAGCCCATACAACCTGACCAAGGGCACCGGCTATACCCTGAGCGCTTCGGGCACCAATGGCTCGAGCTTTGCGATCGGCGGAACGCTTCCGAACGGACTCAGCCTAGACGCTTCAACCGGTGCCATCAGCGGCACTCCGACCGAGCTCCTGGTAGCCACTCCTTATAGTGTGACCGTGACCAACAGTACCGGTCAGACCGCCTCGACGACGATCAACCTCACTGTCAATGATGTCGCTCCGTCGGCTCTCAGCTACTCCGCTCCGAGCGCGACCTACACGGTTTCAACTGCGATCACGGATAATACTCCGACCATCAGCGGCGGCACGGTGCTTAGCTACTCCATCAACCCAGCACTGCCCGCAGGTTTGAGCTTCAACAACACGACCGGTGTGATTTCTGGCACGCCGAGCGCTACCCAGAACCCGGCCGTGGTCCACACGATCACCGCCTCCAATTCAGGTGGATCCACCTCGGCAAGCGTCACGCTGACGGTCAACGCCGGAGCCCCAACCCTAACCTACTCCGCATCCAGCTTCACGCTGACCAAGAGCGAATCCATCACTCTTTCAGCCACCAGCCAGAACGTCTCGAGTCTATCGATCGCTGGACGCCTGCCGAATGGCCTCAGCTTCAATACGAGCAGCGGCGCAATTTCTGGCGCCCCGACCGAGCTCATGGTCGCCACGCCGTTTGTCATCACGGGAACGAACAGCACGGGACAGACCGCGAGCGCAACCATTTCCCTGATGGTCAATGACGGCGCTCCGAGCAGCCTCTCCTATTTTGAGTCGAACCCGACGTACACGACCGGCATCCGCATCACGGACAACACTCCGTCGAGCTCTGGTGGCTCGGTCACCAGCTACTCCATCTCGCCGGCTCTCCCGGCAGGCCTGAGCTTCAATACGGTCAACGGCGTCATCAGCGGTACGGCAACCGCCACCCAGAATCCGGCGGTGGTTCATACGATTACTGCTACCAACACGGGTGGCAGCACCACCGGAACCGTCACGCTTACGGTCAATGCACCGGCTCCGACCATCAGCTACGCAGGCAGTCCGTATACTCTCACCAAGGGAACCGGCTACACGTTGAGCGCTACGTCCAGCCAGGGTGCCTCATTTGCCATCGGCGGCACGCTCCCGAATGGCCTCAGCTTCAACATTTCGACTGGTGCGATCACCGGAACTCCGACCGAACTCCCGGTCGCCACGCCGTACTCGGTGACCGTAACTAACAGCACCGGTCAGACCGCTTCGACGATCCTGAACCTCACCGTCAACGATGTCGCTCCGTCGGCCCTCAGCTACTCCGCTCCAAGCGCGACCTACACGGTTTCGACTGCGATCACGGATAATACCCCAAACGTTAGCGGCGGCACGGTCCTGAGCTACTCGATCAACCCGACACTGCCGGCGGGCCTCAGCTTCAACACCACGACTGGCGTGATCAGCGGAACTCCGAGCGCCACCCAGAATCCGGCGGTCATCCACACGATCACCGCCACGAATTCCGGCGGCAGCACGAGCGCCGCGGTGACCCTCACCGTCAACGCCGGGGCACCGACGCTAAGCTACTCCGGAAATCCGTTCACCTTCACGAAGGGAACGGCAGTTTCGAACGTGACGGCATCGGCTTCAAACATCTCTTCCTTTGCAATTAACGGCCGCCTGCCGAACGGACTGTCCTTCAGCACCTCGACTGGCGAGATCACCGGAACTCCGACCGAGCTCATGGTGGCGACGCCGTTCCTGGTTACCGGCACCAACAGCACTGGCCAGTCGGCTGCCGTCACCCTGAACATCACGGTCAATGATGCTGCCCCGAGCAGCCTCAGCTACTTCAACGCTTCGCCAACCTACACGACCGGAATTCGCATCACCGATAACACTCCGTCGAGCGCCGGAGGAGCTGTCACCAGCTACTCCATCACCCCGGCTCTCCCGGCAGGCCTGAGCTTCAATGCCATCAACGGCGTCATCAGCGGCACCGCAACTGCCACCCAGAATCCGGCCGTAGTTCACACGATCACCGCCATCAACTCCGGCGGCAGCACCACCGGAACCATCACTCTCACGGTCAATTCACCTGCCCCGACGATCAGCTACGCAGGAAGCCCGTACACCCTCACCAAGGGAACCGGCTACACCCTGAGCGCCACGAGCACGAACGGCTCGAGCTTCGTCATCGGCGGAACGCTCCCGAACGGACTCAGCCTGGACGCTTCAACCGGTGCCATCAGCGGCACTCCCACCGAGCTCCTGGTCTCGAGCCCTTACTCGGTCACTATTACCAACAGCACCGGTCAGACCGCTTCGAATACCCTGAATATTACCGTCAATGACGTCACTCCGTCGGCTCTCAGCTATTCCGCTCCGAGCGCGACCTACACTGTTTCGACTGCGATCACGGATAATACTCCGACCATCAGCGGCGGCACGGTCCTCAGCTATTCGATCAACCCAACACTGCCGGCGGGCCTGAGCTTCAACACCACAACCGGTGTCATCTCCGGAACCCCGAGCGCCACCCAGAACCCAGCCGTGATTCATACGATCACCGCTTCAAACTCGGGTGGATCCACATCGGCGAATGTCACGCTGACGGTCAACGCTGGCGCTCCAACCCTAGCTTACTCCGTCTCGAGTATTACGCTGACCAAATCTGAATCCGTCACCGTGAGCGCCACGACCCAGAACGTCTCCAGTCTGTCGATTTCGGGACGCCTGCCCAATGGTCTCAGCTTCAACACCAGCACCGGAGCGATTTCGGGAACTCCGACCGAACTGATGGTGGCAACTCCGTTCGTGATCACTGGAACCAATAGCACCGGTCAGACGGCAACCGTCACCCTGAACATCTCTGTCAACGATTCGGCTCCGAGCACCCTCACCTACTTTGATTCGAACCCGACGTACACCACTGGCATCCGCATCACCGATAACACTCCGACCAGCAGCGGCGGAGCCGTCCTCTCGTATTCGATTACCCCGGCTCTCCCGGCAGGACTCAGCTTCAACACCGTCAACGGCGTCATCAGCGGCACCGCAACCGCCACCCAGAACCCTGCAGTCGTTCACACCATCACGGCATCGAACTCGGGTGGAAGCACCACGGGAACCGTGACCCTCACGGTCAACTCTCCGGCTCCGACGATTGCTTACTCGGGAAGCCTGCACACCCTCACCAAAGGCACCGGTTACACCTTGAGTGCCTCGAGCACGAACGGATCGAGCTTCTCAATCGGCGGAACACTTCCGAATGGACTCAGCCTGAATAATTCCACCGGCGCCATCACCGGAACCCCGAGTGAGCTCCTGGTCGCGACCCCTTACTCGGTGACCGTCACCAACTCCACAGGTCAGACCGCTTCAACGACGATCAACCTCACCGTCAACGACCTCGCTCCGTCGAGTCTCAGCTACTCTACCGCAAACGCCACCTATACCGTCGGATCAGGCATCACCAACAATACTCCGACCATCAGCGGTGGTGCGGTGGTCAGCTACTCCATCAACCCCGCCCTGCCCGCTGGACTGAGCTTCAACACGACGACCGGTGTGATCTCAGGCACTCCAACAGCCACACAGAATCCCGCAATCACTCACACCATCACCGCTCTCAATTCCGGCGGCTCGACCAGCGCGACCATCACGATCACCGTGAATGCCGGAGCACCGACCCTGAGCTACTCCGGAAACCCGTTCGCCTTCACCAAGGGCACGGCCGTTTCGAGCGTGACAGCCACCGCTTCGAATATTTCCTCCTTCGCGATCAGCGGCAGGCTTCCAAACGGGCTTTCCTTCAGCACCTCGACGGGCGAGATCACCGGAACTCCGACCGAACTCATGGTCGCCACTCCGTTTCTCATCACCGGAACGAACAGCACCGGACAGACTGCCACGGTCACCCTGAACGTCACCGTCAACGACGCTGCTCCGAGCAGCCTCGTCTACTTCAATGCATCGCCGACCTACACGGCCGGAGCGGCGATCACCGACAACACACCTTCAAACAGTGGTGGTGCAGTCACCAGCTACTCCATCTTGCCAGCTCTTCCTGCCGGCCTCACATTCAACACCACGAACGGCGTGATCGCCGGAACGCCGACTGCCCCCCAGAACCCTGCAGTCATCCACACGATTACCGCCCTGAACTCCGGTGGCAGCACGACAGCAACGATTACCTTGACGGTCAACTCGCCGCCTCCGACGATCAGCTACTCCGGAAGCCCCGACTCGATCACGAAGAATACTACTGTCACGCTGACCCCGACCACGACGAATGCCGCGAGCTTCTCGCTCAGCGGCACTCTGCCAACCGGGCTCGCTCTCAATACGACCACCGGTGTGATCTCCGGTACGCCGACCGCGCTGACCGTCGCCAGCACGAGCACCATCACGGCGAAGAACAGCACCGGACAGAGCGCCACTGCGACCCTCTCGGTAGCCATCGTGGATGCGCTGCCTTCGCTGACCTATAACGGCGGCCCATTCTACTTCATCAGGGACGAGGCCATCGCCACCCTGACTCCGGTCAACTCGGGTGGTACGGTGACGAGCTGTTCGAGCAGCCCCGCGCTTCCTTCAGGACTCTCGCTCAGCTCGACGTGTGCGATCACGGGAACACCAAATACGCTCTCCGCAAGCGCGTCCTACGCGATCCAGGCCACAAACTCCGGAGGAACGGCCACGGTCTATGTCAGCATCGCCGTGACGCCAGGACCAGAGGAAGTGCCGAACATCTTCCTGAACTGGATCTCTCTCTCCGCGCTGAACGGCAGCTGGAACGGAACAGCCAATTCCGAGGGCCGAGTGTGGAAGGCTCGCATCGACGGCGCATCCCGCACGCTTCACTCAACCCTGAGCCTGGGCTGGGCCGCAAAGGACCTCGTCCAGGCTCCGCGCCTCGCTCCGAACGGCAGCTACTGGGTGGCAGTGTCCACGCGGAATCTCAGCGGCAATCTCGCCGACGCCGACAACCCCTGCTCCAATATCTGGAAAGTGAGTCCGGATGGCAGTCAGTGGACGGCCCTGACGACCAACTCGACTGCCGGCATGGACAGCCTGGATCCTGCCATTTCTCCGGACTCCGCCACCATCGCCTTCGCCTCGCGACAGTCCCTGACCGGAGGCGGCAACGCCAGCCCCTCGTTCAACCTCTGGACCATGACCTCGACCGGAACGGGCGACACGGCGCTGGACTCCGAAACCGTCGCAAACCGCGACTCACGTGAACCGTCCTTCTCGCCAAACGGTGGAACCATCGTCTTCGCCTCCAGGAAGAAGGTCGGAAACGTCACTAGCGCGTCCTTCAATCTGTGGAAATACACGCTCTCGACGAGCACTGCAGCCAATTTCAGCAGCAACACCTCTTCGGGCAATGATCGCCGCCAGCCTCGCTACTCGAACGATGGTGCAACGATCGTCTACGTCTCGATCCGCCCGCTCAGCGGTGGCGGCAGCTCCACAGCATCCTACAATCTGTGGAGCTCGACGGCCTCGTCGCTCAGCGAAACGGCCATCACTTCAACGACCGCTTCCGGACAGGATGTCGCCGCACCGGAGTTCAGCGTGAGCGATCGGTACATTGCCTTCCAGGGCTATCGTCAGATCTCCGGAGCCACTCCCTCCTCCACGAACATCTGGGTCTATGACACCGTGAACGCCACGTTCACACCGATCACTCAAGACACTAACTCCGGACTGGATAGCCAGCTCATGCCGGGCACGACCTGGTAGGCGCGGTACTTGCTCCAGTTGGGCGAGATGCTCATCCTCAGTCGCTGCTCGATCTGTGAGTCGCCCTCCCTGCCTTTTTCCTCCTCACCGTGCGATCTCTGCGCACGGCGGCTGTCCCGGGCCGGATCGCTTCCGGCCCAGGCACCCTTCGAGGCACTGCGAGCGCGCTGGCTTTTTGTGGGCACGACTTATCGGATGTTCCTCAACTGGAAATCGCGACCCACGGCGCGACTTGATCACTTGCTCCTTGGGCAGGAGTCGCATCTGCTCAGTGACACCGAGTGGGTCACGAAAAACGGCGACATCCTGGTTCCGATCCCCCAGCGCTTCAGCAGGGCGTGGCGGCTGAATCATTCCCCCGCACTCCGCGCGGCAGAGAGGCTCTCGTGGAGCTGTAAAAAACAGGGAATTCGCATTCCCGTGATCCCTCTGCTGAAGCTTGAGCCTCGGTCCGCCACACACGCTTCCAAGCAGGCCTCGCTGCGAGGCCGCGAACGCTGGGCCCGACAGCACGAATGGAGCGTCGACCACTCCTTGGGCGTAGACCCTCGCCAAAAAATCATCCTCGTGGATGATGTCCTGACAACAGGAGCCACTCTTGCGTCGGCTGCATCAACGCTGCGTGAACACGGTCACGCACGGACCTCAGCCTGGGTACTCGGAGTCAGACCGTCGTTTTCAGCCGGCTTGACGGCTTCTAGCGGCTCGACGGCCACAAACTTCGCTCCAAAGACCTGCTCGAGCGCTGAAGCCACTCCATAGCTGTCGGTGACGAACTCCAGCGAGCCATCGTGATTTTTTGCCTTGCCGGCATGTTGAGGCTTTTTCGGAGCGTCGCCGTGCCCCGAGACAATAGCTTCTTCATACCGAACATGCTCGTTTTTGACGGTCTTTTCGAAGTCAGCGGTGGACCACTCCGTCTGGCTGAACATTTTGCCGAGCGCCTGCTTGATGCGGCGGAGCTTCTTGGCGATAGCGTGATTGTCCTCGCCCTCTTCCGGTGAAATCACCGTCGACCAGATGCTCTCGCGTCCGTCGCGATAAAAGTGCCCTACGACATGGCGATCTTCAGTTTCACCCGCATCACGATTCATTGTCGTGAAAAAAGCCTCATGAACTTCCGGACGAATCGCCTCATGGTGCGTGAAAATGACCTGCAGCACGCCCATGGGCTCGCGCGAGCGATTCCAGGACAAGGGCTTAGGAAGACCGGAGAGGCCCGCGAGCCGCGACCAGCGATCGGCATACACAAATTCATCGGCCTCGAGCTTCTCTCCCGAACCGAAGAGAACGGCGATGGCATGGCCATCAACCATCTCAAAACCTTCAACAGGAATGCCTTCACGGCGCTGGATGGCCGGATGTGCCAAAAGCCGGGCGCGAAACTCCTCTTCGATCTCGACGAGTGAGCGCAACCAGCGGATTTCCGAAACAGGCATCAAGGCATTTTCAGCCTTCCAAAGTTCCGCGAGGCGACGTTCGCGCTGTGCCTCCGCGTCCGAATCCCTGTTCCAGACGGGCTCTCGGAACGACTTGTTGCGAAACTCCCGAAGGAAGCTCACGCCGGAAATGCGATCACCGAGATCCACGCCCAGCACCGAGGCCATGTGCTCCAGAGAAGCGGCTGCGGGTTCGCCTTCGAGTGAGGGAGTAGCCGAAAGCACTCGACCGCCACTGCCAGGAACCCAAAAAATCAGATCGCCTTGCGCATGCTTTTCGAGCGCAGAAACCAGAGACGCCAGTGCAGCCCAACCTTCGCCGATGATGACCTTACGGGTGCTCATGGATTTCCTTTCTATGATCGACCTTCCACCAATGCCGAATGCAGCGCCGAGACGGCCTCGTCGGCCCGGTTCCGGGGCACTGCCAGCGTGATCGCCAAGGCCGAGCCGCTTCCGGTTCCGACATCGATTCCAGCCGAAGCCAGAACCTCGCAGACCTGCTGGAGCGCAGTTCCGTCCTGTGAAAACCGGTCTCCCACGACCGACACCGGAACCCAATCCTCGCAGACTTCGAATGAGGAAACGAAACCCTGAGCCGCCAGGTTTGACAAGACCTTCTTCCACTCCGAGACGCTTTCCTGCTCGATGAAGGCGCGGAACTGGCCATCGATGAACTGAGCGGCAACCAGCTGAAGCGATTGCTCTGCCGCCACCGTGAACAGCGAAGCCAGGACGCTCGGACGCGAAAGCCCGACTTTCAACCACACCTTGGCGCTGTCGGAGGTCACTCCCACCACGCGCATCTCTTCCATTGCGTGCTGATTGCTCATGCGAATCGTCTCCCGGTTCACGATCCTGGTTCCTGCTTCCGTCCATCCGCTGATCAGGCTGTTCTTCACCCAAAGGGGGACGGCAAACTGGCGCGCCAGCTCCACGCTTCGAGGATGAAGGACTCCCGCACCGCGAGTCGCCAGTTCGACCATGAGGTCATGCGGAAGCTCTTTCCAGAGCTTCGCCTGTCCCACCTTGCGCGGATCGGCACTGTAGACCCCATCCACGTCTGTGTAGATCTGGCAGCTCTCCGCTTTCAAGGTGGCTGCAAGCGCCACGGCCGTCGTGTCGGAGCCACCTCGGCCGAGCGTGGTGATCTCTCGGGCTTCGCTCACGCCCTGAAATCCGGCAACGATAGCCACATGGCCCGATGCCACGGCGTCTCGGACGCGATCGCCGAGGATCCTGCGGATCCGTGCACGCCGGTGGGCACCGTTGGTGATGATTCCGGTCTGAGAGCCGGTGAACGAAAGCGCGGGCACCTTGCGGTCGGCGAGCGCCATGCTCAGGAGCGCCATCGAGATGCGCTCTCCCGCGGTCAGCAGCATGTCCATTTCGCGGTGAGGCGGGGTCTTCGACACCCGGTGAGCAAGATCGATCAGCTCATCGGTGGTGTGGCCCATGGCCGAGACGACCACGACGAGCGGATGCCCTCGCTCACGAGCGAGGGCGATTCGATCAGCCACCGCTTGAATCCGCTCGGGACTTCCGACGGAAGTTCCGCCGTATTTTTGGACGATCAGACCTGCCATTCAGGCCAGTTATAGGTCCCGAAAAGCAGCCGAAGCAAGCCCAGAAAGCTCAGTTGAAGGCGCGATTCGAACGCGAATTCAGGCTGCGCGAGAGTTCTCGATTCTTCATCGAGACCCGGTACTTGTTGGCCTGCTTCCGATTCTGACGGCGATACTTGCGCCGCTCCGGCGGATCGCGCACCTCGAGCGAAGCCAGGCTTCGGGAACGGTCATCCGGAATGGGCAGGTAAATCTTGGATCCGGCTCGCAGGAGGGCATGCGGAGATACCCCATTGAGGTCCGTCATCGGCTCCACCCGAATACCGAAGCGCCGGGCGACGGTATTGAGGGTTTCGCCCTTGCGGATGCGATAAGCCAGAAAATCGACTTTTCGCGGAAATGCCTTGGCATTGTACGAGGCCAGAAACCGGTCCTTGGCCGAGGCTGGAAGTCGAATGCGGTAGGAAGCCACCGCAGGGGGCGTGCACCAGCGGAGAATCTCGGGATTGAGGCTCTTGACGGTCTGATAGGACAGGCCGGCAGCACGAGCAATCTTCAACAGATCGGCCGGGCTCTGCAGCTCAAACTCGATCAGCTCTTCGCCGGAGACCTCGCCGGTCTTGCTGACATGCGGGGTCGGTACGGGGCGAGCCTGCTCGACGATTTCCTGGACCGCCATAACCGGACTGGGAGCGCTCAGCTCGGCTTCGCTCTCCACCAGGTCATCTTCAGGCGTCTCTTCTGCCAGGAGCTTTGCGATGGAGTCGCGAGGAGCTTCCACTGTCCGGCCTGCGGTCGGGTCCTCATCCGAAGGCTTGGCGTCCAGATTCACCAGCTCACCATCTCCGGCAACGGCCTGGCCGTCATGCCGTGAGGCGCCCGGAGCTGGAAAGCCAAATTGAGTACGGTTTTTTGCGACAATCGCCGCGGCAATGATTTTCGGAACGTAATCGCGAGTTTCCTGCCTCAGGAAAGTATGACGAGTCAGAGACCAGAAATCGCGGGTTCCATACCTGCGGATCGCGCGGGCAACTTTCGCCTCTCCGGCATTATAAGAGGAGGCGGCAAGCTCCCAGCTCCGGAACATCGAGTAGAGCTCGCGCAGGTACTCCACCGCTGCAAGCGTGGACTTGCGGGTGTCTCGGCGCTCATCCACCCACCAGTTCACCATCAGTCCGTAGCGCTTGCCGGTGGCCGAGATGAACTGCCACGGACCCACGGCCTTGGCATGCGAACGCGCGTGATTGTTGAACCCGCTTTCGATCATCGCGAGATAAACGAGATCTTCCGGCATGTTGTTCTGCTTCAGGATCGGCTGGATATACGGAATGAAGAATTCCGAGCGCTCGAGATACTTTTCAAAATGTTTCCTACCTCGGCCCGTGAAGTAGTCGACCCAGAACTCGACGCGCGAATTGAGCGTCACCGGAAAGTCGAACTCCGTGTTCTGGAGCTTCACGCCTAGGACAATCATCTCGCCCTGCTCTCCGATGCGGGAGGCCCCTGAAACGCGCGCAGGAACGTCGCTGGTTTCGGACGAAGGAACCCCGGCAATCACTTCGGAGATTCCCGAACGTTTCTCCTGCAATGCCGCCCAGTTGGGGCCATCGGACTTGATGCGAGCGCCCGAGCAGGCAGGCAGCACTGCGCTCAAAGCCAGAATCGCCAGCACCGGCTTTCGGCGCACCGGAAAGGCTTCAACGTTCATCCATGAACAAGAAAGAAAACCCACTCGACTCTCCTTCCGTGAGGTCACCCCTAGTCTCACGAAGCGGAACCCGAATGTCAAAGAAAGAGCCCGGGGGATCTGCGTCGAAGTTTTGACGTCATCACTGAGGGCTTTTGCCAGAAGGCAATTGCACGGATGCCGCTTCCTGGATTCGTTCGATCGCCAGCTCCGGAAGGGGTGCATCAGAAGTCACGATTGCGAGACGTCGTCCCGCGAGCGGAAAGCTTGCCTGCATCTGAAACAGCTCATTCGACCAGAGTTGATCGAACTCGGCGAACCCCTCCTGATCGTCTCCTCGGATTTCAGAGAAGGCCCGCACCAGAAGACGATCTCGTGCGGCCTCCACGACCTGCACCTGCAGGTAAGGGCGGAGCTCCTCGGGAATCTCAAACTCGAGCCGTGCCAGGATGGGCGTAAAGGTGCCGGTTCGACGATGGTAAAATCTCTCGCGCTGGACCAGATCCTCCACGAGCTCGACGGCACGCTTTCTCAGCGTTTCGCGCTCAACGGTGGCCGAAACCGGCGCGGATCCTACGCCCTGCGCTCCCAGTTGAATCAGGCAGATCCAGGCACCCAGGATCCACGCGGCTGCGAAAAGGTTCCTCATGAGCACTGCCCAATGCTGCAAGGAGGGTTCTCACTGACAAACTTTTCTTAACAATGAAGTAAATCTCTGAATTTTTTGTGGATTTCAAAAATCCCCCAACGGAGTCCAGCGTCTCCATTCGGAGAACTTTTCGACAGTGACCAATCCTTGAACAATGAAAGGAGTTCTCGGTTTCGACGCAACTCCATTGAAAAAGTTACACATCCCCACACCTCGCCTTCTAAATTGCCGTTTTTCTTTGATGTTTTTTTGGCACTCGACTTGCTAAGTGGGGCCCAACGTTATTCCGGGGAATAGGGATTATCCGGGGGGATTCATGAAGGAACAGTTACAGCTCCATTTGGCTCTCACACTCGCAGCAGGACTCGTCACGACGACTTCGGCCTTTGCAACAAATCCGTTCCAGGCGCCCACCAGCGCTCCAGGCTTTTCCTTGGGAGGCATTGCCCTTCCGTCGCGCGCCTTGGCTCTTCCGCTGAGGATTCAGAACCAGCTCCGTGGAATGGGTCTTCAGGTCACGGCTGCCAAGAACGTCAGCAACCATGGAATCTCCACGCAACGGTACCAGCTTCACCGAGACGGCATCGAAGTACTCGGCGCCATGGCCATGGCCCATCGCGGACTTATCGGAGACGAAGTTTCGTCCTCCGAAACGATCCCGACCTTCAGCGTCTCCACCAGGCCAGGAATCAGGGCCGAGCAGGCTTCGAGCATCGTTCTCGGTCTGCTGGGAAACCGTGATCTCGATGTCGCTCCCGAGCTGAAGATTCTTCCGTCGGAAAAGGAAGACGGCTCCGCGCAGCTCATCTACTGGGTGACGGTTGCTCCGAGTGAAACGCTTGCCGGACGTGACATCCTGATCAACGCCCATCAGGGAACACTCCTGGCCGACATGTCCCACGATATCGAGATCGCGCCGTCGCAGGTCCTGATGGCAGACGATCAGTGCCAGACCCTCGACGAGGCTACGGGTTACCCATTGATGCTCGAGCCCGCGAACTGCGCGGTGGCGGTGAACTCCGGATTGGCTCTTCCCATTGCGGATGAATCGGCGCTTCGCGCCAGCGAGAACCAGGAAGCCGTGCTGAAGTACTACTGGTCCACCCACGGTCGCGACAGCTTCGATGACCGAGGCTCGATCCTGACGAGCGTGGTCCACGTCGGCCGGGCATTTAATAACGCCTTCTGGAACTCGAGGGATAACTTCATGGCCTACGGCGATGGTGATGGCAAGTTCATGACCGACCTGACCAAGAGCCTGGACGTGGCCGGCCATGAAATGACCCACGGGGTGACCTCGCAGACCTCGCAGCTGATCTACCAGAGCGAGTCGGGCGCCCTGAACGAGGCGTTCTCGGACTTCTTCGGTGTCGTCGTTGCAGCTCGCGCACACCAGACGGCTCCCGACTGGGCCATCGGCAAGGACATTTTCGCCAACGAGCGCAAGCTCGTGGGCCTGCGCAACCTGAAGACCCCAGGCTCCATCATGGCTCGCGTTCGTGACGACGAAGGAAAGCCCTACTCCAAGCCTTACCCGGCGCACGTGAATGAGGCATTCACCACCAAGAATCCGTGCAGCCAGGCCAATGACCGCTGCTTCGTCCACATCAATTCGATGATTCCGGGACACGCGATGTACCAGATCACGGAAGCCATCGGTCTCGAGAAGGCTGAAAAGCTGATGTACGTGACGCTCACTCAGTACCTGACGAAGACCTCGACCTTCAAGATCTTCAAGACGCAGACCCTCAAGGCGTGCCGTCAGCTCAACTCGCTGGAAACCTGCCGGAAGGTCCGCGACGCGTTCGCGGTGGTCGGACTCTAAAAATTCGCGCTCCTGCAGCGCGAGGGGAAAGGAAAAGGCCCGGGGGATGACCCCGGGCCTTTCTGTTTCTTCAGGTCTTTTTTTTGAAAACCGAAACTTAGTGGAGCTCGGCGGGATCGAACTTCTGGACGATCTCGACCAGCTGCTTTTCGAGATCTTCGTCCGTCTCAAACACATCATCAATGTGCGAGGAACGCATGAGGTAGGCAACGACTGACTGGGCGATCGTCTTGAGAGGCTTCTGGAAGTAGAAACCGTTCAACACATCGTCGCCGAGACCGGCCTTCACCAGCGCCTTGGCGGCCTTGTACTGCTCGGATTCAGTGAACTCGGTCTCCGAAAGCTGTTCGGCCTTGGCACCCATCCGGGCCAGCGCACGTTCGCGAACGTCCTGCTCGGAGACAATATAGGGCCCGACAAGGTCAAAGAGCTCGTCCTGGACGATCTGGCGGAGTCGTGGCGGAAACGTAATGGCCTTCCGGTTTTCGAGTCGGTTAATGATGCTTTTACACAAAAGCCGGACGGTATCGCGGTTCGTCGCCATCGGTCGTTAGCCCTCTGCGAACAGTCTAGCCCAGCAATTTCCGGCTCACGAACTTTTTTTACGAATTCATTGAAGAATTTCCACCGCCCGGGATCCGAGGCCCGAGAAAAACCCCTGATCAGGCGGGAAAGTTCCTCGAAATCCAGCGATCGATCTGCTCGTCGATCTTCGAGCGAAAGGGCGTTGCGAGCAGGCTCAGCTTGGCATCAAGGACCATGCATTCCTCGGCACAGCTCAGGGTGGCACTGACCATCGAATGTTTCAGGTGGAGCTGGCGCTTGCCGGGATCGCGTGACAGCTCCATCTTGCCGGCCAGACCCCATTTTTCCACCATTTGATCGATGTCCTTCGAGAGCTTCTCGTAGAGGTCCTGGGCGGAGCGGCCGGGAATCTTCACCGTCTTGCTGTAGGCTGGCATCCTTCAAGAGTAATCCGGGTGTTGCTCCACCGCAACGGTGAGAGCTATGGTGGCGGAACATGAAAGTTCCGTCCTCACTCAGCCAGGCCTTCGACGAAAAATTCGAACGCCTGCTTGCCGAAGTAGCCCTGGCCGAGGGCCTGCTGCCCGCCGTTGAAGAGATCCGGGCGAAGCGCTTCCTCACGCGCTCAGTGGCTCCCCATGTCGAGCGACTGACCGAACTTTTCAACCGTCTCGACTCCGAGAAGCCCGATTCGGGTCTGGACAAGTACTGGCGAAAGGGAAGCAACCCCGAGAACCTGCGGCTCGCCTACTTTCTGTCCTTCATGCCGGGCAACCTTTACCGCATGGCCTCAGTTTGGAGCGAGCTGTCGCGTCTTGGCTTCAGATGGCCTGCGGATGACAACTCAGAATCGGTCAGCTTTCGCGCCGTGGAGTTCGGAGCGGGGCCTGCCACGGGTTCCTCGGGAATCCTGGCTGGAGAGGCCCACTCGCCGGTTGGACTTCCCGCCAACGGAAACTTTGCGTTGATCGAACAGGATCGCGGTACCCTCCGGCTGGGCGAACGATTTTTCGACGCCTTTCGCCAGCATCTGGAACTACCCGCCTATTCCACGCGCCCGTTCCACCGCAAGCTCGAGCTCCGGCAAGGATGGCTGCCGTCCTCCGCTCCGAGCTTCCATCTCTGGCTCATGAGCTTTGTCTTGAATGAGTTTCATGAAAGCCCGCAGCAGCTGGCCGCCTCGCTCCTCAAGAGCTGGGATAAGCACCTCGAGCCCGAGGGCCTCGCTATTCTGGTCGAGCCCGCGCTTCGACTGCAGTCGCGCCGAATTCTTGAGCTTCGCCAGGCCATCCTGGACCAGGACCAATCGGGCGAATTCCAGATCCTGCTGCCATGCCTCGGGCACCAGGCCTGCGGAGCCCTCGCGGATCCGGAAGACTGGTGCCACGAAGAAGTGGCGTGGTGGCGTCCGCCCTACCTGAGGATGCTCGATGAAATGACCGGACTCGATCGCAAGAGCCTGCCGTTCAGCTACCTGGTCGTGATCCGAAGCCGCCGTCCGCGCGAAGAGATCCTGCCAGGACTCGCTCGAGCGCGCACGACTCATCGCCTCGTGAGTCCGGCCTTCAAGGTCGGCAGCGACTGGGAGTTCTACACCTGCGACACGACCGACGGAAAACGCCGTTCGCGCCTGAAGCAGTCCCAGGGCGAGCCGATCCGCGGCAGCATCCTCGTCAACGCTTCCGTTCGCGGAGACGTCCAGGCGTCACGCATTGAAAAGCTCGATGAATTGATTTGAACCGAAAGCTCAGCCGCGCTCGCGGAGGAGCCTTTCGATGTCGTCCTGCCCCACTTTTGCTCGTGAGCCTCCGAAGGCCTTGAGCGTGTACTCCAGTCGGTTGACCAGGATCTGCTGCTCCTCGCCCGTCTCCTGGTCATGGTGCTGGATCAGGTACTTCACGCTGGTGATGACGTCCCAGAGGCTTCCGACGCATTTGCGGATCTGAGGGCGCGACTCGGCGGCTGCTCCCTTGACCGCAATTTCCTCTCCCAGGCTGGCGATATGGGCAACGTCCGCGAAGCCCAGCTGCTGGGCGGTGCCGCGAATCGTGAGCATCATTCCAGCAAAGCCCTGCAGCATCTGCCGGTTGCCTTCGAGATCCTTTTCGACCTCCGACAGTGTCGACTCTGCGTTCCGGGCAAAGTCCGACAGCTCATTCACAAAATCCTCAATTTTTTCCTGCCGGTTCTGGGTCATCGGTGGCTCCTCTTTGCAAGGGCGCCGGCAACCTTGGAAAGCAAGGTGGCTGCAGCGATCGGTTTCACCAGATAATCATCGACTCCGGCCTTGAGGGCCTCGACGACCTTTTCCTTCGTATTCTCGGCCGTCAGCATGACGAAGGCCGTTCCATCATTCTCGCGTTTCGCACGAAGTTCCTTCAGGAGATCGAGCCCGGAACCCGGATTGAGATACCAGTCGCAGAGGATCAGATCGACGACCTCGACCATGAGAATCACCTGCGCCTCTTCCACGCTGGAAGCCGTCTGGATTCGCGTGAAGCCCATTTCCTGGAGCATCTGCTTCAGGTGGAAGCGCATCGCCTGCACGTCTTCAATGACGACGATCGATAAATTCGGAACCGCCATGCCTTCCAGCTTAGGGGGTTTTATGAGAGATTTCGATTGAAATGTCGAACTCCCATCCCACTCCTCGCCCTAGTCGCCACTGGCTGATCACCGGAGCCGCCGGATTCATCGGGGCCCGCATGGTCGAACACTGCCGGTCCGTTGGAATCCAGGTGACCAGCGTTGACGACCTGTCGGCCTTCAACGCTCGACCGGAGCATGCCGACATCGATTTCGGCACGAAGATCTCCAAGGATTCACTGCTGCAGGAACTCCAATCGGGTTCCTTTCCGAAACCCGATGCCATCATCCATCTGGGCGCATGCTCCTCCACCACTGAACTCAATGTCGAGTTCCTGCGCCAGGTGAACGTCGTCTACTCGCAGGACCTTTGGAATTTCTGCGCTCGAGAAAAAGTTCCATTCATTTATGCCAGCAGCGCCGCCACTTATGGCGAAGGCGAACTGGGTTACGACGACGACGAGTCACGAATGGCCTCGCTGAGGCCGCTGAATCCGTACGGAGACTCCAAGCGGCTCTTCGATATCTGGGCGATCGAACAGGAGCGCCTCGGCAACCACCCGCCGATCTGGTCAGGCCACAAGTTCTTCAACGTGTACGGATTTGGAGAGCGACACAAGGGAGGCCAGGCCAGCGTCGTCCTGCACGCCTTCGACCAGATTCGGAAAACCGGAACCGTGAGGCTCTTCCGGAGCCATCGCGCCGGAATTCGCGACGGAGAACAAAAACGCGACTTCGTCTGGGTCGGAGACGTGGTGAAGGTCCTGGAATACGCCGTCCGCCATCCACTACAGCGGGGTATTTACAACCTGGGCTCCGGCCAGGCGCGCACTTTCCTGGATCTTGCTCTCGCCGTTTTCGCAGCGCTCGGGCTTTCCGAGAGGATTGAGTTCATCCCGACGCCCGAGGCCATCCGCGACCGGTACCAGTACTTCACTGAGGCCCGGATGCAGAAGCTACGGGACGCCGGCTACATCGCGCCTTTTGCCTCATTGGAGTCCGGAGTCGAGCAGACCGTTCAGGCCCTGCTTGCCGATGAGCGTCGCCGCACCACCGCCACGACTCCAGCCACGTAAAGCAGCTGGATCAGGACGGCAATTCCGACCGTTCCCTGCCCACCGGCCGAGAATCCGTAGGAATGCAGGCCGACGCCAAGCACGAAATTCACGCCATACCAGGCCATCACGACACTCGAGAAACAAAACACGGTCCAGGCGGCAAAGCCCGTCGGCCCCACCCAGCCTGCATACCGGCCGTGCAGGACTGTCAGATAGGTCAGCAGTGCGATCAGCGCCCAGACTTCCTTCGGATCCCATCCCCAGAAGCGTCCCCACGAGTAATCGGCCCAGATGCCACCGAGAATGGTGCCTGCGGCGAGCAGCACGACGCCAAACTGCATCGCGCGATAGGTCAGCTGATTGAGGCGCGTCACTTCCGATGAGCGCTCAGGAACTCCACGAAAGAGTTTGAAAAGCGTGACGTTACCGATACCGAGCGTGAGCGCGAAGGCCGCGTATCCCAGGGTGATCGTGAGCACGTGGACGGTCAGCCAGTAATTGCTTCGCAGGACAGGCACGAGGGGATGTAGACCTGGGTCCATCAGTGTCGGAGCCGCATCCGCGGCAAGAAGGCCGAGGGCACCGAGAACGCTGCCCACTCCGAGCAGGATTCGGAAACGCTGGAAGGCGTAGATGACCAGGGCAAAAAAGACCGCACCAAAGCTCACCCACACAATCGACTCGTACATGTTCGTCACCGGAGGACGACCTGCCACGATGCTTCGGAGCACGAATCCGAGGACATGCAGGACAATCGCCACGGAGAGAGATGCAAGACCGGCACGATGAAATGCCCTGGACGTGCCCGACGCGATCGCACCGGCGGCAAGCCACGAGGCAACACCAAAGGCGAGCGCCGCCACGACGTAGAGAATCCAGGCCCAGTGGAAAGGACGAAGCTCATGGTACTGTCTCTCGGCCTGGAGCTTGTGAATCACGGATTCCGCGAAGGCCGGCTCGAGGCGAGTGGCCTCCTCCTCGATCGAGGCTCGTAGCGCCTTCGACGATGCCGCAAAGACGGACTCGTTTCCGCCAAGATAGGCGCCCATGAGCGCCACGAACTGTGACCGGATTTTTCCCTGTGCCGAGGTATCGGCGAGAATCTGCTGGATGCTCTTGGGCTCGGAGTCTTCCGGACGAGCGATGGGAGCCCAGCCCTGTCCCGCCTCCGACGGCAGGAACGTCCACGCCTCGCCCGTGATCAGGCGATGAAACACGGTCAGCCGGTCGAGGATGCGCTTGAGCTCCTCCTCGCGAGGATCAGCGTTCGGATTCGGAGCCTTGGACATCGTGCTCTCAAGATCCCCCATGCGCTGCGCATACTGCAGGAGAACGGGATTGCCGAAAAGCTCCGCCACCGAGAAGCGCATCTTCGACACGTCCAGGAGCAGCTGTCGCTTGACATCCTCACGCTCGATCTTGATGAGCGCCTTCTCGCGCCAGGCCCTGGGCTGCGTGACCATGGCGAGCAGCATCTCGGAGGGATTCCAGCCTTCGAAGCTGCGACGGCTCGTCAGGTGCAGCACGACTTCGTCGGCAAAGGCGCGCATCGGCTTGACCCGGCCACCGGCCTGAATCGGGATGAGTTCCCAGTCGAGAAAACTCCAGGCCCGGGGCTGGACGATTTCCTCACGCTGTTCGGGCGCTTGTTCGGGAGCAGTGGAGGTTTCCGCGAATGCCTGCGGGAGGAGCGAAAACGACCCGAGGAACAGACCGAGAGCCAGATAGATGGAGCGCTTCATACCAAGGCCTCCGACGAGTTCGGGCGCGATGCCTGATTGCGACGCGCACGCATGATGTAAAAGTGGATGATTCCGACGACAAGGATCAGTGAACCCAGGTACTTCACCCAACGACCAGGATCATGGTTGACGGAAAACAGAGATACGGTCGGGCGCGGAAACGCCTCCTCGTAGCTCGACTGGTAGAACGTGAAGCCCTTCCACTCGAGCGGCTCGTTCATCGAAATCAGTCGATCAAAAGTCGCCGCAGGCCCGCCCTCCACGGTGACGCGTGAGGAGAACGAGGCGGGCTGCATGCTTCCGGGATACCGCTCCAGCTCAAAGCGATTCAGCCGGATCTCGAAAGGCACCATCACCCGCTTCGGACCGTAGCTGATCTGGATCTGGTCACCGCCCAACTCGAACGTCGCGCGGTCTCCCATGCCCAGCCAGAGCAAATCTCCGGGCGCTCCGTCCGGCCGACGCGGACCCCTCAGGCGAATGGCCGAAGGCGGCGCCTTGGCACCATATTGCAGCTTGGCGGCAACGTATTCCGTCCGAGGCATCGCCTTCGGAATGAACTTTTTCACTTCGATCTGAACGGCCTTCCAGCCCGGATCAATCACGGTGCCCAATTCGGAGATCTTCACGCGCCCGCGGCTCGACTCCTGCCGCATGGAGAGGGCTTCGAACTCGAGTTCCGAGTTCGAGCGCACCGAAATCCAGATCCAAGGTCCGGGTTGCTCGGGCTTCTTTCCTCCCAGGATCACCCGGGCAGGACCGATGCCGCTCTCACGCCAGTCATCAGCTCCATCCCAGAGCCAGAGCTCCTGCGAGGCCGCCATGGCAGGCATCCCGCCCATGGAGCGTTTCGTGCTGAACTTGAGCTGCAGCGCGGGCTTCGCTTGCGGGCCGTCGCTTGGGTCGAAAGAAAAGACGGGCTCGGCACGCGAGAGGTACTCCTCCACGGCAAGCCCATAGGGCAGCTTCACTCCTCCGAATTTCACCGAGGGAGGCGTCCACGGCAGCGGAAAAATCCGCGTTTCCTTCGGACTCTGGAGAATGAGCTGTGGTTCATCGACTTCGACGATGGCCTGCTTTTCATTCTCGGCGACTCTCATCATCCCGTCGAGACCGTGCTCGCGGGTGATCCACGATCCTGCCAGAAGAAGCAGGATTCCGAGATGAGCTGACAGGAAAGGAACATGGCGGGCCTTCCAGGGAAGGCGGCTCAGCGCTACAGCCAGGATATTCAGCCCGAGCAGGGCCAGCAGGACCGAGAACCATCCTGCCTTGTAGACGAAGTATTGGGCCGTGGGAGTATCGAAGCGGGATTCGAGGGTCGTGGCGACGATGAGAGCCACAGTCAGCAGCAAAAGCAGCACGACGGCGAGCTGGAGAGAGATCAGGACCTTATAGGTGCGATTCAGCCATCGAGCCAGCATGGGGATCCTCCCGCCCGACTCAGGCCTTCACCAGCGGAGGCAGGTCGAGAGCAATGTCCTTGCTTCGATCCGGAGCCGATTCCGAATGAGGCATCGAGGCCACGCCGGCAAGCGCCAGCACCATGCGCTGGACTTCTCGCTCGCGCCCCATCGTCGTCATGCCCTGGAGCCGGGCATTGGCCGGTGCCTTTTCGTCGATCACGCGATCATAGATGCTCTTGCGAAAGAGGCCTGCGTTTCGACCGACCGCAAAACGGGCCATCCGCCGAAGCTTGCGCGGAAAGAACCAGCCCTGTTTTTGTCCTGGACCCGTAAAGTCGATCAGCAGGTCGACGTGCCCCTGAACCTGCGTTCCGAGCGTTTTGCCGGTGGTCGTCATCAGGAAGACCGCAGCTTCCGGATACGCTCCATGAACTCGAGATCGAAGACCGTCCACATCGCAGGCCATTCCTTTGGAGGACAGGACGATGAGGACCGTACGAACTCCCGCAAAGCGGTTGGAACGGAGACGCTCCTGCTCTGCAAGCTGCGACAGATAGAATGCGGAATCATTTTGCATGGTAAGCCGGAGTTTTAGCCAAGAACTCTGTAAATATCCACCAGAGCTTGGACGCTGGCCCGGAACCTCAATCCCTGTTAGAGCATCGCCATGCCAAGCCCCACTCTCCTGTCGCTGTTCGCCACCGTCCCGCTGGGCATTGAATCGCTCCTGGGCGAGGAACTCTCGCGTCTCGGCGCCTCGGGCATTGCCTTGGAGAGAGCTGGGGTCCGGTTCCAAGCCGACCTCAAGACCGCTTATCGCATCTGCCTCTGGTCGCGGCTGGCCGGCCGGGTTCTGCTGCCGATCGCTCGGTTTTCGGCTCCGGACGAGAAAAAGTTCTACGGCGGCGTGCGCTCCATCAACTGGAGCGAGCACATGAAGGCCGACGGCAGCTTCGCAATCAGCGTCACCTCGAGCCAGAACGAAAAATCGAAGCTCCAGCACACTCACTTTGCTGCACTCAAGGCCAAGGATGCCATCGCCGACCAGTTCAGGAGCGTGACCGGGGCACGACCTGACGTCCGGCTCGATCGTCCGGATGTCCGCATTCAAATTCACCTCGAGCAGGGAGAAGCCACGGTCAGCATCGACCTTTCGGGCGAAAGCCTGCATCGTCGCGGGTACCGCGAGCAGGGAGCCAAGGCACCTTTGAAAGAAAACCTTGCCGCTGCAATCCTGGTGATGGCCGGCTGGCCCCAGATCTCGAAGGCCGGCGTGGGATTCGTCGACCTGATGTGCGGCTCAGGAACACTGCCGATCGAGGCGGCTCTGATGTCGTCGAACACGGCACCCGGATTTTTCCGTGAGTACTTTGGCTTCCTCGGCTGGAAGCAGCACGATGCCGCCGCCTGGAGGGAGCTCAAGCAGGAAGCCATGAAGGTGCGGATCACCGACAAGAAGCTCCTGCCGCGTTTCTTTGCCTTCGATCAGGACAGCTTCACTTTGAAGACGGCGCGCGAGAACGCGGCCGAGGCGATGGTCGATGACCTGATCCATTTCGAGCGCCGCGAGCTTGCGGAAGCTCCGCAGATCTCGCCGAACTACGGCGAAGCGGGTTTGGTGGGATGCAATCCCCCTTATGGTGAACGCCTCGATGACCCGGAAAAGCTGAAGGCGCTTTACCGACTGATCGGAGACACGTTCAAGAAAAAGGCCTCAGGATGGAAGGGCTTCGTCTTCACGGGCAACCTGGATCTGGCGAAAGAAGTCGGACTCAAGGCCTCGCGCCGCTTTCCGCTTTTCAACGGTGCGATCGATTGCCGGCTCCTGACCTACGATCTGTACGCGGGCAAGCGGGAGTAAGTTTCTTAAACTGGCCCCCTAACGTGGGCACGTTCCGTCAGCGCCTGGTTGTGATAGCTCACGTACAGCGACAGATGGTCGATCAGGCCCTGCCTTGTTTTTGTCGTGCACCAGGTCCTTCTGAATAGCCGGTTGAGATTTGCACGAAGCATCGCGCAGGTGTGATTCAGGGAAAAAAGAGGGTCGAATCCGATCTTCTTGAGCTCCCCCTGGCCAGCGATGCAGCCACGGCGCCCCGGAGTGGTGCGATGGGTGGCCTCGGGGTGATGATTGCGGAGATGTCTCGGATAATGAGGGTTCTCATCCGAAAGCCAGACGGCCGTGGGCGACACCACAGGTTTTAGAGTCTCGAACAGGGCATTCCATCCCTCGGATCTCCGGTCCTCGCGTGGACCGTATTTTCGAAATGCCACTCGGCTCAGGTGCCCCTTGGCGGGCATCTGGGAGACCTGAAATCCAAGGATTTTTCGGTTCCTCGGCTCCACTGCAAGTGCAACACTCAGCGGTTTGCACTTGGTATGTTCACTCGTCTCGAGATCATCAAACTGAATCGATGTAAGCGGCCTGGCCTCGAGAGTCCTCAGCCAATGCTTGT
Organism: Bacteriovorax stolpii; assembly: GCA_945860415.1. GTDB lineage: Bacteria > Bdellovibrionota > UBA1018 > UBA1018 > UBA1018 > CAIOHW01. The sequence goes on along the minus strand of CAMAQA010000022.1, from coordinate 9,564 downwards.
GTTCGATCCGCGCCTGTTCGGCGAGGAAGCGGAATTTTCGCACGACTGTTTTTCGAGTCACTCGAAGAAGAATCGCCGCACGACGCTGCGAGACGCCCGAGTTGAGCAGGAGCTGAAGCGGATGATTGAGCTTTCGCTTCTTTTGTCGATAACAGGGAAGAAGTGTTCCCGATGAGAAGGATTTTCCACAGGCGCGGCAGCGGTACCGTGGGATCCTCTGACCATCAGAGCGACGGAAATAGCTTCCTTTCCGGACGATGCTTTTGGTTTTCGGACTGGGACATCTGGCAGAACACTCAGTATCTGGGCATTGGCGCTTCATTGATGCGCCAACACTTCAAATTCCAAACCGAAAGCGAGCAATCCAACTACTCAAATTGCCCACGAAAGGGGGCCAGTTTATAAGTTTCTCCTTTAAAGTCGCGGCAATGGCCCTCATCATGAGGTGATGTCGAAGACCGAAAACAAGCGATCATTAGGAACCGGAGCGATCTTCGTCGCGCTCGGCATCTTCCTGAGCCGCATTGCCGGACTTTTTCGCGACAAGGTCTTCGCTTACTACTTCGGGTCATCTGCTGCAGGCGACGTCTTCCGCGCAGCCCTGCGGATTCCCAACTTCCTGCAGAATCTTTTGGGCGAAGGCGTGCTCTCGGGGTCGTTCATTCCCATTTACGGCAGGCTCCTCGGCGAGAAGCGCCCGGAAGAGGCGCGTGAACTGGCAGGCGCCGTCTTCGCGGTGCTCGCGATCCTGACGACGCTACTCGTTTCTTCTGGCGTGCTCGCCACCCCCTGGCTCATCGATCTCATCGCGCCCGGTTTTGAGGGCGACCGCCGCGAACTCTGCATCCAGCTCGTCCGGATTCTTTTTCCGGGAATTGGCCTGCTCGTGCTCTCGGCGTTCTGCCTCGGAGTCCTGAACAGTCACCGCAAATTCTTTTTGTCGTACGTGGCTCCTGTCCTCTGGAACGCGGCGATCATTGCGACACTGCTTATCCGTGGTCCGGGCACGGAACAGGAGCGGCTCGTCATCCTCACGGGATGGGGCGTGGTGATCGGCTGCGCGCTCCAGCTTGCCGTGCAGGTGCCGACGGTCATGAAGCTGCTTCGCGGAATTCCGTTCCATCTATCGACGGCGGTTTTCCAGGCGGGATCGCAGCTTCGCGCCGTCATCACCAATTTCATTCCGATCGTCACCGCACGCGGAGTGGTCCAGATCAGTGCCTATCTCGATACCGTGATGGCGAGCTTCCTGCCCATCGGAGCGCTCTCGGTGCTGGGGTACGCACAGACGCTCTACCTTCTGCCGGTGAGCCTCTTTGGAATGAGCATCAGCGCGGCGGAACTTCCGGCCATGTCGCAGGAAACCGGAAGCGACCGTGAAATCGCCGACGCTCTTCGGAAGCGGATCGTGTCTGCATGTCGGCGCATCTCGATCTTCATCATTCCGACCGTGGCCGCGTTTGTCTTCCTCGGCCCGCTGATCCTGAAGATCCTCTATCGCGGCGGAGCCTTTGATGCCGAAACGTCCCGCCTGGTCTGGTTCGTCCTGATAGGATCCACTCTCGGAATTCTCGCCACCACGCAGTCACGAATCTTTTCGTCGAGTTTTTATGCCCTTCGCGATGCCCGAACACCGCTGAGGATAGCGATTGTGCGGGTGCTGCTCTCGACCGGACTTGGAGCGACGCTCGCATTTTTTGGTCCAGGTCTATTCGGGCTCGACGCAAGCTACGGAACGATCGGCCTCACCACCGGTTTCGGAATCTCGAGCTGGGTGGAGTGGCTGATGCTCAAGCGCAGCCTCGAAAAACGCGTTGGTTCGATCGGGCTTCCGATCGCGCATGCGGCACGATCCTGGACAGCAGCGCTGGTTCCGGCCGTGTCGATTTTCGCACTTCTCTTTCGCAACCCCGACTGGACTGACTCGTTCCTGGGCGCAGGGGCACTGCTTGCCGTTTATGGTGCGAGCTATCTGGTGCTCGCCGTGGCTCTCAGAATTGAGGAAGTCTCAGAGCTCGTTCGACGTCAGATTCTGCGCCGCTTCCGGATCTCCTGATCAGAGCGGGGGCTGTAGGCCAGTTCAGTCGAGCGCCTTCAGGTCGTCCATGACTTGCGCCACATGCCCGGCGACCTTCACCTTCGGGTAGACCTTGGCAATCTTTCCGTCGGCGCCGATCAGGAACGTCGTGCGCTCGATGCCCATGAACTTGCGTCCGTAGAGCGACTTTTCCTTCCAGACGCCAAACTTTTCGCAGACCTTGCCATCGGCATCCGACAGGAGCGCGAAGGGCAGCTTGTACTTGGCCTTGAACTTCTGGTGGCTCTCGATCGAGTCGCGGCTGATGCCGAGCACCACGGCTCCAAGCTTCTGGATGGCCTTGTAGGACGCGCCGAAATCGCAGCTTTCGGTGGTGCATCCCGGCGTCATGTCCTTCGGATAAAAATAAATGATGACCGGTTTTCCGGCGAAGTCCTTGAGCGAGACCTTCTCGCCGGAGTCCGACGGAAGCGAAAATGCGGGGGCTTTTTTTCCTGCGGTGAGTTCCATGGTCATTTCCTCTTGGAGCGCGAGTGCTCTCAGTGCACTACGCCTTGATCTTCTTCATTTCCGGATCGTAGAGCGGCTTGAGCGACGCCATGGCCGGGTACTTCCTGCCATTGATCTCCACTTCCCAGGTGGCGTCGTTCAGGTACGCCGCATCGATCGGCACACCCGCCTCGATCATCGCGAGACCTACGGCTCCACCCAAGGTGTGGCCGTACGATGCCGCGCGCACGTAACCCACGACCTTGCCGTTCCGATAGACGACTTCGGCGTGATACATCAGCGGCTCGGGGTCCTTCACGAGCACCTGCACCAGCCTGCGCGTCAGCGGCGAAGCCTTCTGCTTCAGCGCCTCGTCGCGACCGATGAAGCCTTCCTTCTTGAGGTCGACGGCAAAGCCGAGGCCCGTCTCGAAGGCGTTGTCGGTGTTGTCGATGTCGTGGCCGTAGTCGCGATAGCCCTTCTCCATGCGAAGCGAGGCCAGGGCCTTCAGGCCGGCGTGCTTCAGGCCATAGGCCGTGCCCGCCCTCACGAGCTGGTCGTAGACATGGGTGGCCTGCTCGGCCGGAATGAAGAGCTCGTACCCCAGCTCACCGAGGTAGGTGATGCGAATGCAGAGCACGCGCGCGTAGCCGATGTCGATCTCGCGCGCCGTACGGAACGGAAACGCTTCGTTCGACAGGTCGGCCGTCGTGAGCGACTGCAGCAGCTCGCGTGAGCGCGGACCCTGGATATTGAGCTGCGCATAGCCGGAGGTGACGTCCGTCACGAACGCATGCGCATTCTCCGGAATGTTCCGCTTCATCCAGGTTTCGGCATGGCGAAGCTGCGTGTCCGTCACGACGACAAAGAACTTGTCGTCGGCGAGCTTCGTCACCGTCAGGTCGGCTTCGAGCTTGCCGCCCGGGTTCAGCCACTGGGTGTAGGTGATCATTCCCGTCTGGTGGTCGACGTTGTTGGCGGAGATTTCGTTCAGGCACTTGCCGGCGTCGCGGCCCTGCACCAGGAACTTGCACATGAACGACATGTCCATCAGGATCACGCCGTTTCGCGCAGCTTCGTGCTCGGCCTTCCACCACGGAAACCAGTTCATGCGACCCCACGACAGCTTGTCGACCTTGGGCTCGTGCTCGGCGGGAGCGTACCAGTCGGGAGCTTCCCAGCCGGAGACATCCTTGAAATAGGCGCCGTGCGCTGCAAGGCGATCATGAAGCGGCGATTTCTTCGCGCCGCGCGCCGTTTCCGGAGACTTCGTCGGATAGTGGCACTTGTAGACCATGCCGAGCATCTCGACCGTGCGCTCGCGGCGATAAGACGGATTCGACTGGTAAGGCAGCATGCGATCGACGTTCATTCCGGTCACGTCCATGTCCGGACGCCCGTTGACGATCCATCCTGCCACAAGGCGGCCCATGCCGCCCCCGGTGAGGATGCCGATGGAGTTCAGGCCTGCAGCGACAAAGTAGTTCTTCACTTCCGGGGCCTCGCCCACGATCGGGCGCAGGTCCGGCGTGAAGCTCTCGGGTCCGCAGAAGAATTTCTTCACGCCCACTTCGAGCGAGCGCGGCACGCGGGACATGGCCTTTTCGAGGTACGGCGTCATGCGGTCCCAGTCCGGAGGAATTTCGCCGAAGGAGAAGTCGTGCGGGATGCCTTCGATCTTCCACGGAGCGCAGACCGGTTCGAAAAGTCCGACCATCAGTCCGCCCACTTCCTCGCGGATGTAGGTGTGGTGCGAAGGATCCTCGAGCACCGGCATGTTCTTCGGAAGATCGTGGATCTCCTCGGTGATCAGGTAGTAGTGCTCTGCAGCCTGGTTTGGAATGGTGACTCCGGAACGTGCGCCGAGTTCGCGTGCCCACATTCCCGCGCAGTTGACGACGACTTCGCACTGGATGTCACCCTGGTCGGTGCTGACTCCGGTGACGTGGCCATTCTTCTGCAGCACGGCCTTGACCGTGACGCCTTCAATCGTCTTCGCACCCTGCATGCGTGCGCCCTTGCCGAGCGCCATGGTGACGTCGACGGGGTTCACGATGCCGTCGTCCTTCACGTAGAATCCCGCTTCGATGTCATTGACGCGCGCGAGCGGAAAGAGCTCCTTGACCTGCGAAGGCGAGATTTCCTGAACGTCGACGCCGCAATAGCGGTTGAACGCCGAAACACGACGGTATTCTTCGAGCGTATCCTTGCAGGTGGCGACTTCAATGAAGCCGATCTGCTTGAGGCCCGTGGCCTGTCCCGTTTCGGCCTCGAGGCGCTGGTAGAGGTCGCGCGTGTACTTGCGAAGCTCGGTCGAGGTTTCAGAGGTCGAGCCGAAAGTGACCATCAGGCCTGCGGCATGCCAGGTGGTACCCGAGGTCAGCTTGTCGCGCTCGAGCAGGACCACGTCCTTCCAGCCCATGTGGGCCAGGTGGTAGGCGATCGAGGTTCCGATGATGCCTCCGCCGATGATGACGACTCGTGCCTGACGGGGCAAAACCTGCTGCGTGATGGGCTGATTCATGGGCAAATCTCCGATTTTTCGGACCCTATGAAACGAAAAACCGATCGTCAATGCGGAACGTTGCGGGCACTAGGCCTCAGCCCCAGACCAGCGCGAGCTGCGTGCTGCCGGGGTGCGACGCCGGGACCGGGGCTTGCGAGCCTTGGGTTCCTTTTCGGAAACCGCGAACGCCTCGGCAATCCGCAGGTCATCGAGCTCGCCTGCCCCTGACGACTCGCCGAGGTCCGTGATCTCGACCCGTCGGTAGGAGATCAGCTTGCCCGATTCATTGGTGAAGCTGTCTCGGCGGACATGCACCCAGCCCTCCTGCCCGAGCAGGTCGACGACCGCCTCGAAAAGCTTGCGATCAACCCCACGCTGGTACTCGCCGACCTGCTCATGGAGCCTGCCGATCGACAGGCCATTCGACTGCGAGAGTGCGGCGAGCGTCAGCTTGGCGATGGTTTTTTCTTTTGAGGTCAGCTCGCGCGAGGAGTCGGAATCGGCCCGCGTGCAGCGATCGCAGATGCCGCAGTCGCCCTTGGCATCGCGATCACCAAAATATTTCAGGAAATAGCTCATTCGGCAGCTCGTCGACTGGACGAAGTCCACCATCTGCTGCAGCGACTTTTCGCGGTGGAGGCGCTGGCGCTCGTAGGTCATTTTCCAGTCGGCTGTTCCTCGCGTGAAGAGTCCATCGAGTCCCGCAACGATTCCGCCGTGGATCCGAAGCTTCTCGAGAGCCTTGTCGAAACTTTCACGCGAGCACTTACCCACGTCATCGTAGAGCTCATCGGCCGTCCGTGCGCGCGCGCTGCTGGCGCGGTGCACCTGATCGAGCACCGAAACCTCGGGGTAGTCGCGCTCAAAAAAGAAATCGTGCGTCCGTTGATCGGCGAAGGAATGCATCAGGATCGCCTCAGACGGCAGTCCGTCGCGTCCCGCGCGCCCGATCTCCTGGTAATAGCCTTCAACGCTTCCGGAGAGACCGGCATGGATGACCGTTCGCACGTCGGCCTTGTCGATGCCCATGCCGAAGGCAATGGTGGCGACAATCACGTCGGTCTTTCCCGCAAGAAACTGCTCTTGTACCGTCTCGCGCGTATCGGCATCCAAACCCGCATGATAGCAGCTTGCGCGAAGTTTTCCCTTCGCTGCCTTCGTCAGCTTGGCGGAGATCTCTTCGGCAACCTTGCGCGTGGGAGCATAAACGATCGCGGGAAGGCGTCCCTTTCCAGCGAGGATTTCTGCGGCGGCCTGGCCTCGATCCGGAACCGGCACTTCATGCACTCGGATGGCGATGTTCGTGCGGCGGAAACCCTGGATGAATTTTTTGGCGGAAGGAATGCCGAGCTGCTGGAGGATGTCGTCCTGGACGAGCTTCGTCGCGGTGGCCGTGAGGGCGACGATCGGTGCGGAGCCCGTTGGGGCTCCGATTACTGCGGCGGCCGATGCTGCGGCGCCTGTTGAGGCGCCCAGTGAGGCGCCGGTCGCCCCACCCCCACGCAGCCGTCCCAAACGCTCACCCAACCGGCGGTACTCGGGGCGAAAGTCATGTCCCCACTGCGAGATGCAGTGAGCCTCATCGATGGCGATGAGTGCAGGCCTGCGCTTCTCGAGCATTTCCGGAAAACCGGGCACGGCGAGGCGCTCTGGCGCAATGAACAGGAATTCGAGTTCTCCCTTGAGGTACCGAATGCAGGCTTCGCGCGACTGTTCGCGCGTGCGTCCGGAATGGATCTGCTCGACCCGCATTCCTTTGGCGACCAGCTTCGAAACCTGGTCATCAATGAGCGCGAGCAGCGGACTGATGACGAGCGTGGTTCCTTTGCGGGCGAGTCCCGGAAGCTGGTAGCAGAGCGACTTGCCGGCTCCCGTGGGCATCACGACCAGTGCGTCGTGGCCGTCGACGATCGACTGGCAGACCTGCTCCTGCGACGAACGAAAATCGCTGAAACCGAATCGGTCCTGAAGGATGGCCCGCAATGACGACATGGGGCGCGACTATGGCCGAAGCGGGCCGCCGGGGCAAGAAAAGCCTAGCTCCACACGCCCCAGGGCAAGACCCCCACCCCCCCCTTTTTGGGAGGTAGAAACCCCTCCTCGACAGGCGCAAGGAGGTACCCGTGCGAGACCTTCAGCCGCTTCATGGCGCCGAGCACTGCCCGCTCCTCGATCTTCAGCCGCCGAGTGACGTCGATCGCTGAAGGCACGATTCGAATCGGAATCTGCTCTTCCATGATCATGTCCACCGGAGCCCCTTGGGCGCTTTTGAAGTACTCGCGCACCAGGCGCTTTCCGGCGTAAATCGACTGAGCGGCACGCTCGTTCCAAAGAAAGTGCCTCGCCAACGACAGGGTTGCCCCTTCGCCGTCGACCCTGCCCATGAGATGGGCTGCCAGGCCCGAGTCAAAAAATAGCCACGTTTCCTTGCCCACGCCCTCGCTGTGACACGCGATCTTGCGGACCAGAAAAAGCTCCTTCAGGCAGTCGAGGTAGGTCCTGACCTTTCTCGCTGGGTCCTTGAAATGCTTGAGCGTCGGAAGCTCTCCCTCTCTCATCACGACCGCCATCCGATCGAGAATCTTCATCGCGAAGTCGCCATCGAAGCCTCGTGGAAAGAACGCGGAGAGGTCGCGATAGACGGTCGTCTGAAGCCAGGCACTCCAGTACTGATCGCGCTGATCGCGGTCACGCATGAAGGCAGGAACCGGCATGCCCCCACTCAGCACTGCGGGCAGCAGCTCGCGAACACCAAAACGATGCCCCTCGGCCTGAAGGCGAGAAACCTGCACAAACGGCTTTTGCTGAAGCTCGCTCAGTGTCAGCGGAAGCAGCTCGGCGAGCCCGATTCGGCCCGTCAGGCTCTCTCGAATGCCGAGCCTGGGCGAGAAGCCCGAAGAGCCGGTGAGAAGAAATGCGCCTGGAATTCGCTTGCGATCGACCTTGAGCTTGATGGCATCAAAAAGCTCGGGAGCCTTCTGGATCTCGTCGATCAGCGCAGGCTGGGGCAGCTTCTCGAGGAAGGTGCTCGGCGAGCGCCTGGCCTCCTCGCGCAGCTCGAGGCTGTCGAGCGACTTCGGATCTCCCCACTCCAGCAGATCACGAAAAATCGTCGACTTGCCGGACTGACGCGGACCGAGCAGGCCCACGACCGGCCAAAAGCTCGCCAGCTTCCTCAGCAGGACTACGACATGGCGTTGGCGTAAATGCGGCATGACTCGATCATTATGCCCACAATGAATGATTTTATAAAGTCATTTATTGTGGGCATTAAGTGAAAAAGCCTTCTCGTTCGTGAGTAGGTTCTCCTGGCCCTGGAACCCGCAGAAGAACCCAGCAAGGCTGCTCTTTTCGATCACTCCCTCACCCAGGTCAGGATCTTCTCGGCGAGCTTCTGCCCACCTTCCGTGGCAGAGTCATTGTCTTGAGCGGTGAGAATCAGGCCATCGACCGAAACATCATCGGAGGAACTGCTGGTGTTGCCAACCGAGTTGCGCAGTCGGACTATTGCTCCATTATGCTCGGCGAAAGTCTTCATCGGAAGGCAGGATCCAGCGATGAGACATTCCAAGGAATCTGAAGTGTAGCTCGTGCCGCGGTAGGTCTGGGCCGGCACGGAAAGATACGGCGCAGACACGGTCTTTCCAGAGAGCGGACTGACCCCATTCACCCTCGCCCAAGACAGCACGTTTACTCCGTTGCAGACGCCGAGGATCGGCTTTCCGGCGGCCAAGAAGTCTCCGATCAGCGCGTTGAGAGCGGTCGCCCCTGCCGCAGGGCTGGGGTCATAGTACGACTGAGCCGTGATGGTATTACTGGCATGGTCAGACTTGTAACCAAAGTAGTACTGGCTTGCGCCATACCCCCCGGCAATCACCAGACCCTGGTAGGCCGAATGATCAACGGCAGAGATCGAGAAGTTCGGAGTCACCGTTCCAGGTTCGCTGCTCTGACCTGTTCCTGCGTGCGGCGTACTGGGGGTGCCTAGCCCCGAAGCCACTTCAACCGTGAAACCCTGAGATTCAAGAGCAGTCTTCGGATCGGCGTACTCCTGAAAGAAAAAGTCTTGGTTCGCAATAACGACCAGAACTTTTCCAGCCGTAGTCTTGGCTGACAGCCACGACGACATCTCGCTCAGAGATGTCGCATCAATATTTACGGCCGGTGCATTGATGGGAGCGATGTCCATTCCTAGGCCCACGGGCTGGATCGAAAACGCATCCAGCGCCGTCCGGAATGCCTCGAAAGATGCGGGTCGAGCAGCTCCACAACTCGTGTAGGGCGGCTGGAGTTCCCCAACGGACCACGGCTTACCAGGATTCTGTTCGAGAATTGCCTGCACTCTCGTCAACTGGGTCGTAATCGATGCAGTAGGCGATGGGTTGTGATTCCAAAGCGATTCTGTCCCTAGTTAATTCCAAAGCGATTCTGTCCTTGGAGCTTTAAAGCCAAGGTCCTGTTCTGATTGTTTCTTTCCCATCTGACACAGGGGGATCGAGATGAGCCAACAGGCCGGCAAGGGGGTATTTTT